>JACKAM010000002.1:335284-670569 GCA_020635075.1 Pseudobdellovibrionaceae bacterium
ATGGACCCCCAAAGTGACTGGCGGCTCCACCGAGTACTGCCTGCATGTCCATCAAGGACACCATGGCCCGGGTCGCCCGGGGATCTGCCATTTTAACCTTGTCGCCACCTTTGAGTGTGACCTCCTGGGCCCACTTGGGATCTTGATCGGGAGTGGGGGCGAGGGGGTTTTTAAGAGCAAGAGGAGTCACAACAGGCTCAGCCATTTTTTGCCTCAATCTGGTTGGATTGTTGGTTGAAAAGGTCGGTTCCTAGATAGTCAAAATTAACCAAAAGTTCCAGGGAAAACGGAGGTTTCACCAGAGGAATCGGCCACCTCTTTTGTGATTTGCGTCAATATTTCTTTCTTGTCCCCCCTGGCAGGTAAACCTATTCTGAGATTTATGAATTTACGTGAAATGCCCAAAGTCGAACTACACCGCCATCTGGAGTTGAGCCTGCGTCATGAGACCATGAAGGAGCTGGCTCCTGCCTGCGGGATCGATGTCCCTGACCAAGCCGCCTTCGCCGACCGTTTTTTGATCACCGAGCCCATGACCAACCTGGGAGCGGTTCTCAACAAGTTTTTGGACACCCAGGTCCTGCTCAATTCCACCGAGGTGCTGGAGCGCATTTCCTATGAAGCCTGTTTAGACGCCTACCTCCAAGAGGGCATTCGCATTCTAGAGCTTCGTTATGCTCCCACCTACGTGCGCCAGGGTCACGAACACATATCCTTTCAACAAATCCATGAAGCGATCGTGAAAGGTTGCAAACAGGCGCAACAGGAAGTCCCTTTGGCCGTTGGTCTGATTTGCATCATTCAGCGGATTTTGCCGGTCCCGGAAGCCGAAGCCATTACCCAGTTTGCTATAGATAATCGCGAGACCTTTATCGGCCTCGACCTGGCCGATAACGAAGAGGGTTTTGACTCCAAACCTTTTTCGCCTTTTTTCCATCGGGCTGCGGAGGCGGGATTGGGCATAACCATTCACAGTGGCGAAGCCAATGTGCCCAAAGCACCTCGTTATGTGAAAGACGCCATTGAATATTTAGGCGCCACTCGCATCGGTCATGGAGTGCAGATTTATCGCGATCATGAAATGATGGACTACGTGAAAGAGCGCAACGTCACCCTAGAACTTTGTCCCACTTCCAATTGGCTGACTCAGGCTATTCCCAGAGTGGAAGAACACCCCTTTCGACTATTGATGGAAGCCGGCGTGCGCACCACCATCAACTCCGATGACCCAGGGATTTTTAACATCGACTTGGTCAACGAGTACGACATCCTTAGCCGTCATCACGGTTTCACTGAGGATGAGTTCACCCACTGTAATGACATTGCCGCAGAGGCGAGCTTTATTCCTCTCGGCGACAAACAAAAAGCCTGGCCCAGACCCATCGGCTAACCAAAAGTTCAAGCTTGGACGAAGGGCTTATTCCATTCTTAAGACTGAGACTCTGAGCGTAAAAGAGTGTGGACACGATTACACTGTAGGCACTGCGCCGTGTGGTTTTTTGCCAACACTTTCTGGTACTATTCTGGGACCTTCTGTGATGCGTCCTTTCCAAATCAGAAAAGCATTTAAAAACTGTTGATGCCTCCCATAAATCCGCATAACCCTATATGAGTCAGAAAAATGGACAACACACGAGATTTTTAAAAAGGAGACTCCGTTATGAAATCTCTCATTAGCACTCTTGCTGCTTTGGGCTTTGCCGTTGCTGCTAACGCTGCAACACCTATTCAATCCGAATTCTTTTATCAGGCAGAAACAGACAACAACGTTCTGACTCCTGAGCTGACTTACGACACCATGTCAATCAAGGCAAAAGGTGGCGGAAAGATGGAAGTTTCCGGTCAGGTTCTGAACCTTACCTATGAGCGTGGCATCAACGACATGTTCTCTGCTGGCGCGACTATTGGCTACACAACCACATCCAATGAAACCACTGGTTCAGCTGACGAAGACACTAAAGGACTCAACGATATCACCTTCTTTGGTAAGGGCCGTTACGCTTTTACCGAGGATGGAAGCATGCACTACGGCGCTAACCTCCACTTCAGCCCCAGCGACAAAGAGACTGACTCTACTGGCACAACAACTGAAGTTGATGCCGTTTCTGGTGGAAACACCCTCCAGCCTTGGGTGGGCTACCAGTGGCTGTTCGGCTCCAACGTTTTCGGTCTGAAGCTGCAAATGGATATGGCTTTGGGCGACAGGACACTTAAGACTAAAGGTTCTACCGCCAAAACAACTGAAACTGGCGGCGAGACCACTGAGTTCTCTCTGTTCTACGAAATGCCTCATGAAATGGGTGCTGTTGGCTTTGTCGGTTTCTATCAGACCGTTACTGAGACTGAGACAAAGACATCAGGAACTACAACTAAAGGCGATGACGACTACACTCTGATGGGTCTTGGCGTTTACAGCCCCTATAAGTTCTCTGAAACTGCTGAAGTTATTGGTGAGTTGACTTACTCCACTATCACTTCTGATTTTGGAACAACTAAGCTCGATTCTTCTTCCGACCTGCAGATTTCTGTAGCTGGCCGCTTCATGTTCTAATAGCAGAACAAGATTCTGGTACAAAAAGGCGGCCTTCGAGCCGCCTTTTTTTATTGTGAATTGCTTTTGGAGGAGAACTTCACATCGGGCATTGGGTGGCCGGTCAGCCGTTGCATAAAGTTCTTTTGGAAATGGGCGGGTTCGACGACCTTGCCTTCCTTCATTTCGTAAAAACTGTCCCTCTCGTAGTGCTTAGAGGCCACGTAGTCGGCCACCATGAAATCAAAAAAAGTGCCGCGACGTAATTGATCTTCCAGCTCCGTTTGAATCTCCGCCCAAGTTGCGACCCGCGGTCCATACATCAAGCTCACCGTGTGGGTTTGACATACCAAATCCGGATAGGCCTCTGCCAGCTCCCGGGCAAGAAGTGCCGTTTGCTTGTAGGCCCTCAGCTCGCTAATGGCCCTAAGCTGATCGTACTCGCGACGGGCGAGCAAGTACTCCTTGGCCATCTCTTCCATCTTGGCCTGAGTGGCGGCCATTCCGTCTTTGAAACCCTTCTCTTCAACCGAAGAGGGCGAGCGAGCGCCTTCCTCCTGGCCCCGGGCAAATTTTCCGGCAAGGGCGGAGCCCATGGACTTTTTCTTTTCTTCGATATGTTCCATCATCTTCTGCGCCATCACGTATTCGGCCATTTGTTGGCGAAACTCCTGTCCCACCCGACGCACTTGGTGAGCCGCCACCGTAAGCTCGGGCATCTTTTGACTGAAGTCACAGCCATGACTCAACTCATGAGCCAAGCCAAGCAGTGCCCCAACAGGGTCCTCATTGAAATCAAAGCGCAAATACGTCGCGTAGAGTTTTTGCGTTTCACCAGCGGCGGTTGCGGGAACCATGTCGAGGGACATCTTTTCACTTGAAGAAAGTTCCGAGCCCACAATCAAGCGACCCATCGGCCCCTTTACCAACATCGGATGACGGGCATCCGAGTTGTAACACTTCAGCACCTTCAATCCTGTTTCAGTTAATGCCAAGGCCTGTTCCAACTCTTTGTAATACTCATCGCCTTTGTCCAGCCGACTCTGGGCCGTCGGAAACCTTTGCACCAGTTGGTACATTTTCTTGGCCAACTTGTTTTGCGGCGCTTTTGGCAGGGACTCATGAAAGGTATTGTTCAAACGCTGACTAATGGTCTCCAGGTACGATCGCACCTGCTTGTTTTCCCGCCAGCTCTCTTCTTGGATCGTCTCCAGGCTCTTGGCGAAGGAATCCAGTCCCTTGTACATGGCCCTCACCTCGGGATGCCGATGATCCTTTAAATGACGATGGGATTTGCCCAGGTCACTGGGCTTAGTGAGCTTGGGAAAGTCGCCCGCCACCCGAGGTTTAGCGCTGCTGCAGGTGTCGCCAATGTCTTTTCCTACAGCTACGCTGACCCAAATAAGGCTCAAAAGGACCAACTGGGTCCGCCCTACTTGTCTCACTATGGAATGCCAAACAGTACTTCTCATGTGTCTCTTATCGGTCCTTTGGTCTGGGCTCAAGAGAGGAAATCCGCTCCAGATGTGGATTTCCTCTAATATTTAGAGCAAACCCTGGGGGGAAAAGGTCAATGGAAGAGTATCTTCCAAACGGGATTGCCCGAATGGCCAAGGAACTCGAACCGGTCCTTATATGTCGTATTGATGAAGATTATGGCAAGGGTGCGGTGAAACCGGAGTCCGCAAGGAGTCTTCCGTTTTGCATACGCACAACATGAGCTCCAAGAGCATCCACATCTTCGCGGTCGTGGGTGATCAAAAGAGTGGGCACATTGAATTCCTCAATGACCGACTTCACTAATTGACGAGCCTCTCCCCTGAGATCTGCATCTAGGGCTGAAAAGGGCTCATCCAGAAATAGAAATCTCGGCTTGCCCGCCAGGGCCCTGGCGATGGCCACCCGCTGTTGCTCACCACCAGAAAGAAGTCTGCATTTGCGATTCAAGAATGGGGAGAGCTGGAGAGCTGAAACCAGTCGACTCATCAAAGCCTGCTGATCCTCCAAGGGAATTTTTCGCGCCCTAAAGGCGAACTCGATATTTTCCCTGGCCGTCATGTGGGGAAATAATTCCAAGGACTGAAAAACCACACCCAAGCGTCGCTCGGGCACGCTTAGCTGAGCCAGGTCTTCCTCTTTGAATTTCCATGACAGACCGGGACAATCTTCCAGTCCTATCAACAGCCGAAACACCGATGTCTTGCCCGAACCCGAGGGCCCCCACAAGGCAGTAATACCTGAGTCGGAAATCTCCCACTCGGGAATATCAATTTTGAAGTCGCCGTAGTCACGACAGAGATTTTTTATGAACGACAAATCCCAAGCTCCCAAAAAAGAGAAAACATAGAGAACTAACACAGATTAAAATCAGATTTAACACTGTGGCCAGCTCCAGGCGATAGGAAGTCATGTAACCTTTGACCATAAGGCCTAAGGTTGAACTGGACTCAGCCACAATTGAACTCAAGGCAAAGTCGCCGCAAGCCCAAAACGCCGCTAACCCTGCCAACCACAGAAATCCAGAACTCACCTGGGGGAACTCGATTTGCCAAAAGATCAGTGTCCAACTGGCCCCCGCCACTCGTGCCACCTGAACCTGTCGGGAAACTGAATGAAGTAGGGAACGCCCCATCAGACGATAAAGCCCGGGTAGAAACAATAAGCCAAGCCCCAAAATCATAGCCAGATGAGAGCCCCAAAGGCCATAAAATCCAAACAGTAAAAATGCAAAACCTGTAACCACAGCACTCGGTGACGCGTATCCGGTCAAGAATTGATCCAGCCCCCAATGAGGACTTAGTCCTGCCACCAACAGCAATAAAATGAACACAAAAATGCCAGTTCCCACTCCAACCAATAGAGTGTGAAAAACCAATTCAGGCAAAAGAGAGACTAATAAATCTGTTTGAAGAAGTTGTTCGATACCCAGTTGGAGCCCAGAAAATTGTGCAGTGAGGACGAAAACACTAAAGAGAATTGGAGGAACTAATCCGGGAATCCAGGTCAGGTATCGAACCTGATATCGTCCCTGCTGGCGAACATCTGAACTCCGACTGAGAATAAGGGAAAAACCAAACAAAAAAAGCATTTGCACAAGGGAAAGCACAAAGGCCTGAGACCAACCTCCGCCTTGACGGATTTTTTCGTAAATCAGCACCTCAATCGTCTGGCCATTGAGACCACCCATTATTAAGGGGACGGCGAAGGATGCAAAGCAAAGAGCAAAAACATAGAACGCCAACAGTGCCAGATCGGCCCGAAGATAGCCGAGCAGACCTGTCCGAACCAAACTCCATCGAGAAGCCCCTTCCACCCAGGCCAACTCAACCATTCCACCCAACTTGCCACTAATTAATCGGCTGATCGTTACCGCCACTAGGCCTGCACACATCAATGTATGAACCAAGACTATGCCGCGGAGACCAAATGGATAGTGACCTATTAATCCGGATAGGTTCAAAACCGGAAGTATGACGAACAGGGCGGGTAAGAACCCTGGTAGTAGGCAAAAAACCTCCAGCCATCCTCTAAACCTGGAATTCTGCCAATGAAGAAGCCCAAGGGCACCACCTAACCCCAAAATCATAGAAGCAATGGAGCTCAAAAAGCTCTGCGCCGTAGTTTTCCACAAAACATCGATGAGGTGGCCCAAGGCTGGCCATTGCCAATTTGAGGAAAATAGGAGTATTGCAAACAGGGGACCAACCAAGATCGCGCCAAGTCCTATGCGGCACAATGATCTGAGTCTACTCTCCATGGGGAATATCCCTATTGAACATAGTCTTTGAGCTGATCGACAAAAGCCTGTGGCAAGTTATCCTTGTGGCGAATGAAAACTCGCATCTGCTCAAAATCCATCAAGGGGAGTTTTGGCAATTGAGAAAACAAACTGTCACCAACAACCCCTGCTACAACTGGAAACATATAATTCCTCTCCATCAAAATTTTCTGAGAGGATGGGCGCAGTAAATAGTGCACAAATTCCTCTGCCTTTAGGCATGCGTCACAATCCTTAGGTATGGCCGCCCATTCCACTTCAACCGGATGCCCCTCTTTAAATACCGCCGGCTGATAGGAAAAATCCTTTTCCTCCTGCCAGTGATACACAGGAGAAGTGCCATAAGAAAAAGTGAGTTTCGCTGACTTCTTGCGAAACATCCCATAGGAGGCGCTCCAGCTTGGAGCAATTGACATCAATGAATGGGAAAGTGCCTTCATGCGCTCTTGGGACAACTCTTCCCGCTGAGATCCCGAAAAAACCCATGTCACCAAATGAATTCCAGATACCGCGTAACGTGGATCCGGAACTGAGAGGCTGTCGGCATACACCGACTTGGACAAATCAGACCAGGATTTCGGAGGCTCAATTTCTCCCTTGCGGTAGATAAAGGTCATTGGCGCCCATGAGAATGGTAACATCTTGGCCATTCCATTCACCTTGAATCTCTCAGGAGGGGGAATTCCTTTATTCCATTCAACACCTTCGGGCCACTGCATGTTTCGCCAGGAAAATTCCGTACGCGCCTTGAAAGTGTGAGCAACACTCAAACCTAAGACCAAATCCACTTTCCGCTCGGGGAATTGAATGAGCTTTTCAAGAAAAAGAGCCGAATCCCCACCGTCCACATATTCGATGATACAATCACACAAGGTCTCAAACTCTTTCTTCAGCAGAGGGCCAGGTCCGGACGGCAACATGAAGGAGCCGTAGGTCATCACGCGCACGACTTGCCGCTTGTCGGGCTTCGGTCCGTATTCTCTTACATTACGGATCACCCATCCCACCATGATCAACACGACAATGGCAGCAATTACGACCTGAATAATCAGGAAGCGGGATTTATTCATCACCACCAAATTCCCCGTTGGCGCTTGTAGAAGAAGTAATCAAAACCCATACAACGACCGGCGCCCACCCACCACATAATGATAAATACAGCGAGAAACATGCGATGGAGGTCGGCGACTGAAGGACCGGTGTTGTAGAAAAAATTGATGGTCAAAAACACGCCCATCAAGGCTACCGGCCGCACCAAAAATCCAATCAAAAAACTCACGCCAATGATGAACTCAGTACAAGTAATGAGGTAGGCAAATATCTTCCAGTTGGGGACCACCACTGTTTCCAAAACGTCTTTGTACCACTCAGGGGCAGTGCTAATCGGCAACCATTCGTCGATGGACCGACTCAAAATCGGCTGAACGAGGAAGTCACCATCAAATCTCTCCAGGGCACGTTCCAAAAAGAAGTACCCCATGTAAAGCCTGAGAAAAGCGATGGGCAACATATGTCCCACATATTTTACACTTTCAAAGAAGGAAACGATCATAGACCCATCTTCTCCCACCATGAGTAAGGGTGTCAACGAAGGCCTTTAGAGACGTCGGGGGCATAGCTCAAAAAGAAAACATTTTTCACAGTCTGCTTTTCGTGCTCGACAAACAGTGCGGCCGTGATGGATCAACCAGTGGGAAAAGTTGATCCAATGCTCCTTGGGAACCATCTCCACCAGCTCCCTCTCAATCTTGACGGCATCCTTGCCACGGACAAAACCCAGGCGGTTACTCAAGCGGGTGACGTGAGTATCCACCACGACGCCAGAAGGGATCTGGAAGGCATTACCTAAAACCACATTGGCTGTTTTGCGGCCGACTCCCGCCAGTTGCGTCAATTGATCCAAGTCCTGAGGAACCTCGCCATTATGGTCTTGTAAAAGCTGACGGCAACAACTCTGAATATTTTTTGCCTTATTTCTAAAAAAACCAGTGGAGCGGATATCCTCTTCCAGGTCGCTCAATTTGGCCTGGGCATAGCCTTCAAGGTCGGGATACTTTTTAAACAGTCTCTCGGTCACTTTGTTGACCCGCTCGTCTGTACACTGGGCACTCAAAATCGTGGCAATTAACAGCTCAACCGGCGTCGAGTAGTTGAGAGCACAATGGGCATTGGGGTAGTAGCGCTCCAGTAGGCTCACCACTTCGCCCATTCTCTCTCGACGTTTAGCCAGGGACTCTCGTCCAGCAAGAGCTTTACCCACCTTTTTTTTCCTCGTCTGAGATCGACTCATATGACTCCTCTGGCCCAGGGGTACAGATGCCCACGGCCGAAGTCAAGGCTGCAACTCCGCCGCTGGTCCGGATTTCCCAGGTCCCGTCGCAGACACGGCAACGATTGGCTACAATATTATTGAGAGGAGTCGCCCATGGATGGACCAAGAGCCCCACAGGACGTGGAGTTAAGCCAAGTTTTCGAATTTCTCGACACTCAGCTTCGACCAAAAGCAGATTGGTCGATTAAGCAGGAATACCCAACTGCTCTGACTAAAGAAAACTCGGGAAACATTCGAATTATCAAGTCCAATGACAAAATCATTGCCCACGCAGTTGTTCACTACAGTTTGACGAAAACAGCAGCTGGGATTTTTAAAGTTGCGGCCATTGGCAGCGTCGTAACTGATCCCGAGTTTCGCAATCAGGGACTGAGCCGACAGGTGATCGAATCCTGCCTTAAAACGGCGGAACTACACGGCTGTGACTTCGCCGTGTTGTGGACCAACCTGTATGACTTTTATCGCAAATTTGAATTCGAGCTGGCTGGCTCCGAAGTCGCCTTGGTGATCGAAAAGGAATTCAGCCCTCCGAATGAAAACCTACGTATTATGGAGACCACCAAAGTGGCAGCCGAGGCTCTGTTGCGAGTTTACTCACAGCACACCGTTGGAGCCATTCGTATTGCCGAGGACTTTCGTAAGTACCTCGCCATTCCCAACACCAAGCTCTACACCGCCTGGGATGCACACAACAATCTGAAGGCCTATGCCGTGGAAGGCAAGGGTGTGGATCTGGTTGGATATATTCATGAGTGGGGCGGTTCAGTCTCGAGCCTCTTGCCTTTATTGGCTCATGTTCGGCGGCAAGCCAAAACGCCTATTACGATCATCGCCTCGGGAAGGGCCACTAATCTTTCACGACAACTGGTGGAGTACGGCGCTCTGAAAAACGAAGGCTTTTTGGGGATGATCAAGATTCTAAATCCCAAAAACCTGTGTTTCAAACTCATGCGCTACGCCCGCGCCCTGGGAAAAGAAGACTGGGTTTTCGACTACAGCGAAGGGCTTTACTATATAGGCACCTCAAAAGGACTTTTTAAAACCGACAGCCCGAAAGATGTGGTCAAGTTGGTGTTTGGCCCCCTTAAAGCCCACGAGATCAAGGGCTTTGACGAAGAGACAACTAAGGTAATGGAAGAGGTTCTTCCCATTCCCTTTTGGATCTGGGGCTGGGACTCCATATGAGTGACAGAGGGGTGGAAGTGGCACAGTCGAACATTCGCACTCTCATGGCCATTCACTTTGCCCTGACCTTGTTTATGCCCGTTCTGATTTTTCTTCTCGTCGGATGTACCGAAGACCCCGAAGTGAAAAAGGCTGAACTCGGCCCTCAGTCAACAGTAGAGCAAGTGAACAAGGCTCTCGACGACGCCATGGAAAACCGCAGCCCAATGGAAACTAAAGTGGGTGACCAGGTTCTTTATGAGATCAATCAAAGAGTGGAAACCAGCACCGTCATTAAACTTAAAGACGTGATCATGGACGTCAAGACCCGCCAGGAAGATGACAAGTTTGTCATTTACCTCATTGACGAAACCACCACGGACTATCAAGGTGAAGAGCCTGACGTGGTCAAAAAAGAAGTGGAGTGGCGAATTGCCAAACCGGAACTTCCTGAACTGCCGCCCTTATCTCTCTCTCCATTTCGAGTTTTGACTGCCCAACAAGAGGTATTAGCCAAGGCCCCTCCTGTCACTTTTCACAATTTGAGCATCACCAAAGGTATTCGCCCTGCTCCGCCTGCCGTCGTCGACACCTCCGATTGTCGCGGACTCTCACCCTGTCACCTCAATGTCACCGAGGTGAATTTCGACCTGGTCGAGTGGCCCAAACCCGATGACTGGAAGGTCACCAAGTACCGCTACATCTATTCATCTGACACACCCTACCCCGCCCACCTGGTCCTTCTCTGTGTAAAGACTCTGGTGGACACAGAGGCTCGGGATTATTTTGTTTCCCAGTGTCAAATCCTCAAGGACTTCATCAAAGGTCCATAAGGTGCCAGGTTCCGAAAATGCAACTCGATGCACAAACTGATGTGAAGCTTTGCCCTCATATCAGTTTTTGCTTCGAGTTGCATTTTCGGAACCTGGCACCTTATGGTAGCCTTGCGTCTTTAGAGGAGGTTTCCCATGAAAAATGTTGCTGTCGTTTTGTCTGGCTGTGGCTTTAAAGATGGAGCCGAGATCACTGAAGCCGTGAGCACTTTGATTGCGCTGAGCGAATTTGGCGCCCACTACCAGGTCTTTGCACCAAACATGGACGTGACCAGCACCAATCATTTGCAGGACTCCAGCGGCGAGACCCGCAATTTGATGGTCGAGAGCGCACGCATTGCCCGCGGTGACGTCAAGGACATCAAGACTCTCAATTCCGACCAATTTGATGCCGTGGTTTTTCCCGGTGGCTTTGGTGCTGCTCTCCATCTTTGTAACTGGGCGCAAAATGGTTCCGCTTGTACGGTGAACCCGGAAGTGGAAAAGACGATTAAGGCGTTTTACTCCCAATCCAAACCCATTGGGGCCATCTGTATCGCTCCGGCTCTCATTGCCCGCGTTCTTGGTGAGCACGGAGTGACTGTTACCATCGGCAACGACAAAGAAACCGCCCAAGAGATTGGCAAAACCGGAGCCCAGCATGTGGAATGCGCTGTCGATGACTATGTGACAGATCGGGAACGCAAAGTCATCACCACTCCGGCTTACATGTACGATGCCAAACCCAACCAGGTATTCACTGGTGTGCGCAAGGCGATCAAAGAATTGGTGGAAATGGCCTAATCAGCCTCTTATCCTAAGGCCTTTTTGAATCGTTCAAGGACACGCTTGTGGCTGGGATTCAGCCACAGGCTTTCAAATATCTTCACTTCTCGTCCAGAATTCCAAGATCGAATACTCTTAAGCGGCTCTTTGGGCCAGCGAATGGCCCTTTCCAGCCACTGCCGAGCAGCTGTCTCTGCCCGTTCTGGCAAGACAATTTCATGTACCAGTTTCATGGCTCTGGCTTCATAACTGGAGTAGGTGCGGGCTTCAATAAGAGCTCTCAACATAGACCCCGTGCCTAATTTCTTTTCCCACCGGGCCCCTCCGCCCCAACCGAATGTCAATGAAAGTCGACGCTGCCAAAACCCAAGGTGAGCTTCAGGCGTAGCGACAACATGATCAAAAACACTGAGCACTTCCATACCGCCACCGAAGCAGTCCCCCGACACAACTGCTACTTTTGGCGCCGGCAGGGCATTGAGTTTTTGCAGAACCTGGCGAATGCGCAGATTAGCTCGTAAGCCCTGCATGCGGAATTTCATTGAGGCATAATGGCTTAAGTTTCCGCCGGTGCAAAAAAATCGAGGACTGGCCGACCGAAACAGCAGGCCATCAAATTGGCCCTTGTATTGTTTCAAGGCTTGAGCCAAAGAATCAGCTTCGGCCTGGCCAAAGGAATTGCCGTGCTTAATATTTCCTAAGGTGATGACGAGAATTCGATTTTCCAGAACTGCAGTCAGAGTTTTCAAAATCAGACTTTTTCCATGAGTTGGCGGTAGATGTCGTCGTACTTTACGAACTTCATACCCGCACCCTGACCTCCGGTGCAAGAACCACTTCGGGTGATCCACACAATTTTTGCATTCATGACGTGCTCCCGCCCCAGATCATGAAGGTGAACCTTAAGCTTCACCAGATCTCCAACCGACACGTTTGACTTGCCAAAGAACTCGCAGTAGGCACCGCCCATGCTCAGATTATAAATGTGAGAAGGGAGAACCTCACCGGACATGAAAGTCTCCATAGTTGCAATCTGATGGGTAGGAAAACGCTTAAACCTCTGCTGAGTGATTGACCTAGAGACCATAAGTTTTCTAGCCACCCCAACGAAGGCTCTCTCATCAAATGGCTTGGGCAAAAAGAACAAACGATGATCCTCTCGGCCCAAGAAGCGATCAAAGCGCAGATCATCGGCCAAAATCAGTGTCGGCGCATTGAATCCCTCCTTACGCAGATCCATTGTAAAATCATAATCGTCTTTGCGAAATTGCTTGGTCTCGTAGGCAAGAAGGTGAATGGCCTTATTCTCCACAATGGCCCGAGCAGTGCGCTCATCGAAGGAAAGGTGCACAGGATAGGGAAGCTTGGTCTCCAAGGCCAGTCGCATGGCCTCCGCCTCCGTCACCGAATTGCAGTGAAGTAGTATCTTCTGCACTGTTTTGCGCCCCTTGTACTTTTGTCCAGTAAATTACCAGGAGCAGATATGGTTCGCTTCTTAGCTTGTTCTTTTTCCCAATTTCTAGACTCTGTCTCCTTGAATTAGCTTCTGGCTAGTCCTTCGTCGACACAGTCTAGAACTAGAAAAAAATCCCTGCGCTAATAAGCAAACTATATCTGCTCCTGGTAATTATATCTTTTCGGTATTGGTTTTGCCGAGGCTTAGAGGAGATTGAAACGAGGGCTCGTTTTATTGCCGATAAAACGAAGAAGTTTTGGTCACGTCAGGCCAGGTCAAAACTCATAAATGAATGTTCGATTTACTGTCTAAGATCTCGTCGCGCCCCAAAACAAAACGCCTCTGAAAGAGGCGTTCAGGTTAAGATCAGATCTCTAAAGCCCGCAGATTAGCGGTCCGAAGCCGGAACCCACTTGAGGCCTTCATTGCCCGTCCACTGTCCGCGAGGACGGTAAATTCGGTTGTTGGCGTATTGCTCGAAAATGTGCGCCAACCACCCAGACACCCGGGAAACGGCAAAAATGGGAGTGTAAAGATCCAAGGGAATACCCAAGCTGTAATAAACCGTGGCTGAATAAAAATCCACGTTAGGAAGCAATCCCTTTTCGCGCTCAACTGTATCGTGGATGACTTTGGACATTTCAAACCAGTGAGCCTGGTTGGTTTTCTTGGTCATCATTTGGCTCATGCCACTGAGGATTTTCGCCCGTGGGTCGCCGTTCTTGTAAACCCGGTGACCAAAGCCCATGACCTTTTTCTTTTGATCAAGAGCTTCGCGCACCCACTTGGTAGCCCCATCGACCGTGCCTATTTCTTTAAGCATGCGCATGACCTGCTCATTGGCTCCACCGTGAAGAGGACCCTTTAGAGCCCCAATGGCCGACGTCACCGCCGAATAGATGTCACTCAAAGAAGATGAAGTCACTCGGGCAGAAAAGGCCGAACAGTTGAGCTCGTGATCAGCATGGAGGATCAAACAAACGTCAAAAACCCGCACCGTATCAGCATCGGGCTCTTCTCCCGTCATCATGTACAAAAAGTTCCAGGCCAGGCTTTTATCGGCCTTTGGAGCCACATAGGCTTTGCCCTGGCGGGTGCGCTCAAATAAGGCAACCAGTGTTCCCATTCTGGCTGTCAATCGCATGGCCACATTCTTTTGAGCTTGCTCTGTTTCACCCTGTGCTTCTTTATCCCACAGAGCCAACATGGAGCAGCCCGTACGCAACCAGGCCATGGGATGAACATCCTTGGTGGGTAAAGCCTGAAGCTGCTTCACCAACTCGGCATCTAGCCCCATGTCCTTGCTTAGCTCGGCACAAAAACTGGCCAACTCATCGGCCTTGGGAAGACGGTTGTTCCACAAAAGAAAAACCACTTCTTCAAAGTTGGAGTTTTCTGCCAGGTCTTCAATCGTATAGCCACGAAAACAGAGTGTGGTGTCGACAATTGATGAAATCGCTGTGGTACAGGCAATAACACCTTCAAGACCGCGATCAACAGCACCGGCATAAACTTCGGACATAGAATGGAATCCTTTCGAATAAAGTGGGTTTCACAGAGTCGGGACAACCTGAGAAACTCTTATTGTATCCGATTTTCCTTACCATTCAATCAAGCCTAGCCTCAAGGACTGGACCTTAATTTTCCTTAGGAAATCCCCACTCGTCATTGTGCGTCGGAATGGGTGAACTTGTGTCGCTTTCAGGCTAGTTTTTGGCCAACTTGATCACTCGGTCTTTCACTTCCGCCACAATGACTGTTTGGTCCCTTTTGGGCTCCTGATACTGACCAAACTTCTGGGTCTGATAGAGTATTTGATTTCTCAACTCATGCACGCCCCGCTTAGGCCCTTCGAGGACGGCCTTGACCACCCTCTCCTGACCAAAAACCTCTCCATCGGCATTGGTCACACCCGAAATGCCCCGTGTGCACACCACCAAACGATCCCTCGGGTTCAGAGCCACTTTATGGCTCTCCGTGATGTCAGAAAATTCGTTGGTTATCATTCCCCCGGACGATTTCAAGGGCTTCAGTTCACCCGAAGCATAATCCTGGGTTAATGCCACCACGTCCCCCAGGCGGCAGTAGTGAAGTTCGAAGGTGCGTCGATCAATCAAGGCGTAAAAGATGTCGATCTTGTCCCCTTCTCTCAGGCCGGCGCGCAAATCACCCGCCAGCAGATTAAGGATTTCATGTGGAGCCGACCCTCTGCGCGCCTCCATGCGTGCCGACATCTTTAGGAGAACCGACATAAAAAGCGCCGAGGTGGAATAGCCCGAGGAACTTGCCGCCACAATGCCGAAGTGCATGGGATCATCATGTTCAAAGATATCGAAGTAGTCGCCTCCGGAGACCGCACTGGGAATAAACTTGGTGCTAAACTCTAAGCCTGAAATATTGGGGAATTCCGTCGGAACCAGCAGGCGCTGAATATTCTCTGCGGATTTCAAATCGGCAGCCACCTGGGCAATCAGGTTTTCCAGTCGAGAGTTGGCTTCCGACAGCTCTCGACGAAAGCGAGCCAAATCCTCCTCACGCTGACGGACCTCACCCTCAAGTTCCTGAATGCGCTTTTTAAGGTGAGTTTCATTTTCTTGGCCGCTCATTGACTCTAGATTGTCAGAGTCTCGACGATGGATGTCAACAGATGCCTCCCCCACCTTCTTCTCCCCATAAATGCCCAGGATAAGGGCAATAATGCGGGGCACTATTTTAAGTTCTTGAAAGTTTTACAGAGCTATTCTACCGCTAAGATATGGATCCAAAACGTCGAATTACCTGGGAAAAACTCTCCCTTGATTTGGAGCTGTTGACGGTCGAAGACCCTGGCTCATTGGCACCGGTGCTGATCGGTGTGAACACCCTATTGGAGAATCTGGATTCGGGCGAAGCTATCTTGCGCGTTCTCAACTTCATGGCCTACGAACTTTCTGCTCTGTCGTCCGATTTGAACGAACAAGATCGATTTCTGTTACTGAATGACTACTTTTTTAATCGCAAAGGCTTTCAAAGCCGCCCGCCCGTCAGCGGTGCCATTCACCGTGAAGATCTTTTGATTCAACCCGTGTTACAGAACAAAGTGGGACACCCAATGGTTTTGGCCCTCATCTACAGTCATTTGGCCACCCAGGTGGATATTCCCGCCTTTTTGATCAACCTCCCCTGCCACGCAATCTTGAAGTGGGTGCGCGGAGGACGTTCCAGCTATGTGGATCTCACAGAGAATGGCAGTCTTCTGGAAGAAGATCGATTGATCCAGTTGGTAAATCGCACCTTCAATAGTGACGAAGATTCCAAATCAGAATCTCTCGACATTTTGCCGAGCCGCCAGGTTATTCTTCGCTATTTGACTCTGCTATTGGAACACCACGAAATGGTCGACGAAAAGGACCAACTTCTGCTGCTCTATAATGTTTTGCTCAAGATGGAACCTTCAAATCTCAAGGTTCTGGCCAGGCGGTCACTGCTTTTGCGTGAGATGGGCCAAGCCAAAGAGGCCATTGCCGATTTGAAGCGCTACTTTTCTTTTGTCGATCGCAGCCAGGCCTCTCCCGAGCTGCAAATGGCCTTTTTGGAGCTGCAACAAATCACAGAGCCCAATCTGTTCGCTCAACAGGGCGAGTACCTGCACTAGGTGTCAGTCACCCAACTAAATCGCCACCATTAAATTGTACGAATGTTTGTTGATCTGACGAAGCAGATGAACAATCTCGCCCATTTGCACCAGGTCCTCGCTTTGGCCGGACATGGTTCCCAATAGGCCAAGCAAGCGATGGGAGTTCTTTTCTGCACGAGCCGTCTTGTCACGAAATTGTGGCCACAACTCCTCTTCTTCCTTTTCATGGGAAAGCCGCGGACCAATGAGCAGGTGAAACACATACTCAAAAGTCTCCATCACCGATTCCATGTACTGGCGAAGGGCTAAGCGCAGTTCCACATCCAAAGGTTCGTCCAAAACCAGACGCTGGTGACTGGATACTAACCTTTGGCAACAGTCGGCGATACTTTCTAACTCGTCCGCCACTTTGAGCAGACGTCGCGCCTCTTCACCCTGCTTTTGGGTCAGGCTTACGCGAATGACTTGACCTAGAAACTCAAACACTTCGCGCTGAATGTTGTCGGTAATTGCTTCATACTTGAGAACTTTATCGCGACTGTCTGAATCCTTGCCTTCCCCTTCAATCTCGACCTTGGTGAGCTGAAGAATGGTCTCTGTCATGGCCGCAAGCTTCTGCACTTCCTGCCGGGCCTGAGTCAGAGCCAGAGCCGGTGGCAGGTGATGGGGCAAACCGTTAAATACCAATCGCTGGGATTCCTTGCGGTAGCGATCGGGAATCACCCGCTTCACCAATCGCAATATGATCCCGCTGACCAACACCCCGTAGAGAGACAAAAACACTCGATAAAGACCAAAGCCCACGACAACTTTTAGGGCTTCAGATGGAAGACCCGAGCCTAAAAGACTGGCTACGGACTCAGTGCAAGCCCAAAACAACTCAAAAAATCCATACAGGAGCAAAAGTCCGGTTAGATAATTGATCGCCAAGCCTGCAGACCCACGGCGGGAAATGGTGTTGGCATCCCGGGCCGCCCAAAGGGCGGGAAACACCGACGTCCAACTGGCTCCAGCCAAAAACACCACCGCCAGTTCAGGGCTTATCAAAGACAAATTGGCCATGACCGCAACAATGGCCGCCAAGGCTACCGAGGAACGAATAAAGACACTGCATAGGCCAGCTAGGCCAGCGGTGACCAAAAATATCTTTGGCGAAAGGTGACTTTCAACTAGCCAATTCCCCGCCATGTCCCTGACCCACTCGGGATTTACCACCCCAAAATGCACTAAGCGAGTGCTCAGCAACAACAAGCCAAAGGCAAAGACGAGCTTTCCCACGTTGGCCAAAGTTCCCCAACGGGCATAGAGCATGGGGAACACGCCAATCCCCAAAAAGTAAATGTCCAACAGGCCGGTGTTGAATCCAAACAGAAGCGGAGTTGCAGCTGTGCCGAGTTGTACCCCGGTTAAGAAAAAGTACAGCTTCGGTAAATTGAGCAAGCCCGAATTGGCAAAGCCAATGGACATGACTGAAGTGGACAAACCAGACTGCACAAAGAAAGCTGTCAACAATCCTGAACCATAGGCGACAAAAGAGTTGTGATGAATGCCATTCACCAATCGCCGCAGCAGCGGTTCTGCCAGGACCTGAAGTGAGTCGGACAAAAACCGCAGCCCCATCAGTGTAAGGCCCAGCGCCGCGGCCAAGGAAAACACCAGGATAAAGAGAATCTCGGGACTACTCAAAGACCCTCCACCTGAAACTCAACTTTGTCGCCCGGAAAGTAAACATCGTAGCGAACACTCTTGCCCACATACTGATGACGGGCTCCCGTCGCCACTGGTGGAGCCTGCACGGGTCGTTTGACCACCACCCGATCCTTCACCACCTTTAACGCCTGCGCCAACAACTCCCCGTCCGATTCGGGAGTATGAGAGAACAGAATCTGAAGCAGTTGAGCCTCTTTGCCACTCAGGGCTGATTTCTTTTTGCTCGGAAACATTGGGTCCAAAAATACCACATCCGGAGACTCATCCCGATCATAAAGTTCTCGTAAATACTGCCGAGCATCAGCATGGATGATTTTGAGGGATTTTAGATCAGACCGATCCCCCTCCGCGGCACAGGCCCTGCCGAGAGCCGCTTGCAGTAAGAAACTCAAAACAGCAGATCTCTCCACCGCCGTCACCTCAAAGCCCAAACCTACGAGATGAAGACTGTCTCGCCCAAGGCCAGCGGTTACATCCACCGCCCGGTGGCCTTTGATTTTTCCCAGTGCTTTGGAGAGCACATCACCCGGCCCCTTGAGCTCAAAGCGTCTGCGCTTCCATTCACCTAGGGAGAAATCAATCACCAGTGGCTTCATATCGGGTAACTCCCGACTGACCAAACCCCAGGCATTGTCCACCACCACCAGACAAACGGGACTCTGTTTAATATCATCGACAAGCGGAATGCCAAGTTCAAGGGCGAGACTGGATAGGTCCTGATTTTGCCCCGCAGAAGTGTTCAGAAGAGACACTCTGCTCATGACAGCTGGGCTCGCCAAATCAAAAACAGTAAGAGGTTCAACCCCATGCCCATGAGCAGGTGAAAGGCCAAGCCTTCCTGCC
The DNA here is from genome assembly GCA_020635075.1 of Pseudobdellovibrionaceae bacterium. Lineage (NCBI taxonomy): Bacteria > Pseudomonadati > Bdellovibrionota > Bdellovibrionia > Bdellovibrionales > Pseudobdellovibrionaceae > Pseudobdellovibrionaceae bacterium. The sequence continues at coordinate 354,312 of JACKAM010000002.1, forward strand.
AAATTCCAATCAGCTGCGACGACAGGGGAGAACGCACGGCCTTCAAACGACTATAGATTCGCAACAAGCTTGCCACCAGAGGCACAAACACCAGGGCCTGCCAGTAAGCCTCGACTCGCGTGACCAAATAAACCGCCAATAGAGAAAACAACAATAGAAACTGTCCACCGATCAAAAGCTTAGATTTTTCAAAGCCAAGCCGACTCACCAAGGTTCCCGTTTTGGCCTGACTGTCGGCCATCAGGTTTTCCATATTACGGAGCTGTATGCACAAGGAGGCGCCAATACCATAAAGACTGCCAATGATGAAAATCGCCGGCTGAACCCGACCAGAAACCGCCAAAGAAAACCCAGCCGTTAGCAAAGGACCCATGCCCAAAAACACCAACAGATTCCCTAGGCCCAGGGATTTGAAACCCTTTCCCGCGTAGGAAAAGCTCAATACTAAAACCATGGCCAGAGCACCAATGAGGAGCATCGACCAGGTGTGATGGGTCAGAGCCGGCAACCCCAACAACAGTCCCAATCCAAAAAACCACAGGGCCCAGGTCTTGGCGCGGGCGGCGGTAATCCAGCCACATTGAATGATCTGACTGCCACCAAATCGCGTAAGGCGATCCACGCCGGCCCAGTGGTCGTTGTAGTCATTCAACAAAAAAGCAGCTCCATGCCATGACAACACGGCCAGAACTGAAGACAAGGCCATCCACCAGTTGATCGACCAACCCGAGGCCAATGAAAAAATCAGCACGGTGGCCACCGGACCTAAAGTCAACGGCAGCAACAGCGGACGAAATCCCTGCCAAAGCACGCGCCACAGTGGTGGAGCGTTGACTTCCGTCATCGCAACAATCCGAAAGGTGACCTTTTCATCGGCACTTCCCACATGAAGGGAGTCCACAGGCAAGGCTCGTTCGATTTCTGAAAAGGTGCCGTCCAAATAGGCGGAGATCCGATCGTCACTTTTTGCCAAAGTAATAAATCGGTTGCCTATGCTGGGCTTCAAGCTTTCCTCCAGTACAAGGGCATGGGCAGTGTATCCAGTCTTGAGATCAACCCGTGTTGACCTTCTGGCAGCATTTCCCGGAGAGTCTCCAAATGGTGGCGGTAAAGATCGATCACCTGTTGGTTCATTCGATCAAAGCTCTCTAACTTTCTTTGGAATTCTTCCACGCCCACCACGTTGAGGACAGCTTCCATGGACTCGGCCCTTTTAAGCTCAGCTCTTTGTGTGGAGGACAAATCATGGGCCAGATAGGCGCCAAAAGAATTTAGGTAACCAGATTTTAGGTCACCCAACACTTCTTTTTTTTCAAAATTGCGCACATTAAAATCCAACAGGTCATCACTTCGTTGAAAAAGAAGGCCCAGCAATTCACCTAACTTCTCCAATACCTCGTGTAATTTGGGATCATAGTGTTCGTTGGCAATAAAGGGGGCGCGAATACACCACTTGAACAAAGAGGCCGTCTTAAGGCTGTGAACCTGATCCAGTTGTCCGATTTGAACATTCCAATCGTGAACCAAAGTATCCTGGATCCACTCCCCCTCCAAAAGGTCCGAGATTATCTCCGCCGTGTACTGAATCAGGCGCAGATTACCAAAGCGGGAAAGGTTCACCATTACTCGGGCTAAAAGATAGTCCCCTGCCAACACGGCATATTCAGGTGTGTATTTCAGCCATGCTGCGGTCTTATTCCGTCGCAGAGGAGAGCGGTCAATCAAGTCATCGTGAAGTAAGGATGCGTTGTGGACAAACTCAATGGTTTGCCCGAGCAGACGAACGGTTTCATCAGGCAAGGAAAGCGGCTCCGAGACCATGCCAATCAACTTGGAGCGAAATCCCTTGCCGGCAGAAAATAAATCATCATACAAGGCACTCAGCTTTGGCAGATAACTGGGAAAGTCGCTTTCGGAGTAGATCTTATAGTCTTTCATTCTCGCCCTGATTGGTTGCAAAACCTGGAGGCCTTTTTTAACAGAATGACTCTTGCTGTCAAGGAGAAGTTCCCCCGAAAATCATGCGGAAATTATTGAAACAACTGGGATTTTGCCATCTGCCTTGGCAGTCTCATGAAACTGAGGATAGACTGGGGCGTGAGCGGCGCATTACCTAGGAACCAAGAGCTATGACCTTTATCAAAAAACTTCTCACCTTTCTCCGCAATGTGGTCCAAGACGAACGCATTCCCGCAAGGGACAAAAAGGTGCTATTGGCTCTGATCGCCCTGATCGTCAGCCCGGTGGACATTATTCCGGACTGGATTCCCATACTTGGCTTGGTCGACGACTTTGTTCTCGTGGCCATCGTCTTGGACTATTTTTTTGAAGTTCTGGATTCCGAAGTCCTTCTCAGCCACTACCCGTGGGGCATGAAGAGCTTTACGGCTCTCAGGCAATCCTCCCGACTGATCACCCGCCTGACGCCCCGATCTCTCAAGAATCTGATTTGGAAGTACGAGAGCTCTCCCTACAAAAAATAAATTCCAATTGCTTAGGTCATCTACTAGAGTTGACCTATGGCTGAGATTTCGAAACAGGAAATAATTGAAAAGCAGAGGAAATTCCTCCACGATATTTCGTCCCAGCTAATGATCGCCATGGGCATGGTGGAGACCACCCATGCCCTGTTATCCAGGGATGGCCGCGAGGCTGATGCGGAAAAATTGGAGAAGGCCCGCAAGGCCCTCACCAGAATGTCTGAAATGCTCAAAGCTCACCGATCTGAAATCAAAAACCTCATGGCAGAAACGAAGAACATCCAATGAAGTTTTCCCGGCAACTGACATGTCATTTTGATCAATGTGATCCCGCCGGGATCATGTTCTATGGCCATGTCTTTACTATTAGCCACCAAACGATCGAGTGTTTTCTTCAACACATTGGCATCGGTTGGGAGGAGTGGTTTCGCCACCCCACCTATGCCGTTCCCGTCCGCCACAGCGAAGCCGATTTTACAGTCCCCATTCGCGCGGGTGAAAAGTTCAAAGCGGTTCTCGAAATCACCAAAATGGGAAAAACCAGCCTCAGCTTTACCGTGACTCTGCAAAACGAGCAGGGACAAGCCTGTGCCGTTATCAAATCAGCCCATGTTTTTGTTAACAAATCCGATGGGCAAAAAGCCTCCCTGCCCAGCGAGTTTTCCGAACGTTTGCAGCGCTACCTCACCTAAAATTGATTGCCCCAATTAAATGTTGATCTACAAAATCCTTTATCCGTGTGGTCGGTCCTCTGCCGACCATTCTCCGTAAATCCTCACGCGCCTTATCGGCCGCAGGCGCGTCTTCGGACTGCGTCAGCGTTGCCGCCGCAGTTCGTTCGGCCGAGCCTATTCCCTTTGGTCACTCAGCCTCCCGCCCTGCGCGACGGCGAGGATTCGGATTCACGGGAATGGCTCGGCACTCGGACCTTACACAGACAAAGGCAGCCAAAGGTTTTGCAGTCCAACATTTAATTGGGGCGAAGGAGGATTAATTTTAAGAGTTCAGAGCGGCGGATTTTGCCGAGGGGGGTTTTGGGAATTTCTGCAACTGTTTTGATTTCTGAAATGCGCTCATAGGGTAAAAGACTGGCGTTGATTCTTTCCAACAGAGAGGCTGATTCATTAGTGGCTAAACGGCTGTTTTCCGTGACCAGAATGATTTTGTTTTCTTGGCGAGAATCGGGGATGGCCAGGACTGCAATCTGACCGGGATTCAGATCTGAACTCAATTGGGACTCAACAAGACTCTGCAACCGATTGAGGTCCACCAATTCGCCCATCACCTTGACCAGATCATCGGTGCGCCCAAGAGGCCTCAGGGTTCCGGGTACACTCAGGTCCACTCGATCCTGGCTGTGAAACCAACCATCGCAAAGGGGATTTTGAAACCGAAATCCGCCTGGAGAGAAAAATAAATAGCCCTGCAACAAAGAGGGAGACGATATCTCTAAACACCCCGCCTCATCTATTCGAGTCTCAACGTGGGGTAAAATCCTGAGAGCCGGATAATCCAGATGCTCTAATGAAGACATGGATGCCGTGGCCACTTGCGAGCAACATTCCGTCATGCCGTAAGTGGGAAGGAGCGGCCATCCCAGTTCTCGTCCACGAAGATACAAATCCTTAGACAATGAGCCCCCGCCTACGAGAACACCACGCAACGACTCCGGCGCTCGCAGCTGCGATTGCACCAAATCAAAAACCTGGGTGGGCACCAATGAGGTCCAAGTGGCTTTGCCCTCCCGCACCTGGTTGGTGAATACCTGTGGATTCCACCCCCCTTGGTGGCGGACAACAGAGCTGCCCGACAAAAAGGCCCGAGCCCAAATGGAGAGTCCACCAACATGAAAATCGGGAAGACAATGGTACCAAACGTCCGATGCCTTTACTTGCAGATGCTGATTCACCGCCTCGGCCGAGGCTAAAAAGGCAGACCGACTCAGAAGGATGATCTTTTTTTCCTGGGACTCCGTCGTTCCCGAACTCATCACGCCAATGGCCTGATGAGCTTGATCACAGGCAAAAAAGCTCTGCTCCAGTAGATCTGTTTCGTTCTTCGATAGCCGCGGATTTAAGAACAATTGGGCACCGTTGCCCTGCCAGTCAATGGGCCCTAAAGACATTCCGTCCACTCACAGTCGTCCAACTGCTGACTAAAACCAATGCCCACATCGTCGGTTCCCAACTGCAAGTAACCATCCGTAAAGATTCCGTCGTCAAAGGCAGTCGGATGATAAATGGGTCGACTTTCAAATCCACCGGCCTCCACCTTCTGCGGGTTAATGCCATAAAAGTTCATGGCGTAAGCCAAAGCCATCATTCGCCCAACCGGGTGATCCATGGCATGGGTGAACACCCAGCGTTTTTGGCCAAACAGATCGGCACACTTTTCAATATCTTCACCTGAGTTGCGCACAGGCTTGATCACCAGGACATCGGCACCGCTCAGGTCCTGATCCCAGCGCAACTCCTGATCCAAGGCCATGGGAATGCCCCATTTATCTCGAAAGGCCTTCCACTGATCAGGATCATAGGGAAAGGGGTCCTCAAAAAAATCGATGCAGGGGAGAAAATCTTGGCCCAATCCAGAAATCCACTGACTTAAACTCTCGGGGTCTCCCGTCAGATTAAAATCAAGCCGGAGCTTCATGTCTTCGGGTAAGACTGATATCAATCGCCTTAAAAAATGACCGGCCTCCTCCAGATTAGGTCCCACTTTGAGCTTAATAACGGCGTACCCTTGGTTGGAAATATCATTGAGAAGAGGCAGAGAAAAATTCTCCCAATCGGGTAAAGTGTAATGACTGGACAACACGGGTTCAGTGGGGAAGAGACTTTCACCTTTACTCCGTGCCCCTGCATCCCAGCGCGCCAACTCAAGGGAACGGGCCAACAGTGGGCTGGGCCGATCCTTCTGCAGTCCCTCTAGCTGAATGTAAGCCGGGTCATCTCCAAACTCAGGCCACGGATGACAGTCGGCATAGCCGAGGCCAGCATCAGAAAACTCAACCTTTAATAAAAACCCCTGGCGCGGAGATGGGTCTTTGGACTTGGCATTTAAGGCAAAAAGGGGATTCAGAGTGTAGGGCGAGTACCAAACCTTCATGTAAGAATGAGTCCTAAACTGAGCTGTAGCCCAAACAATAGGTGAATCAATCCCGCCCGAGCTAGGAACGAATTAAAAACCGGCCCGGGTTCATTCTGTTGTACCCCTTTTACCACTCCCCATGCAAGTGGTGCCACCACAAGGGGCAAAAGGGCCGCGGCCCAATGACCTTTGATGAGCCAGTAGCCTGAAAGAATAAAGCTGGCCAACATCAGCAAAGTGATTTCTGCACGAGCAAACCTCACTCCAAATCGCACAGCGAGAGTCTTTTTGTTCACTTTCTTGTCTTGGTTCACGTCGCGGAGGTTGTTGATGGCAATCAACACGGTGGCCAGTAAACCCACCTGACTTCCCGCCACCCAAACCTCCTGATCAAAGCGTCCGGTATGGAGAAAGTAAACTCCGCCGACCGCCACCCAGCCAAAAAACAGGATCACAAACAAATCTCCCAGGCCCTTATAGGCCAAGGGGAAGGGCCCACCCGTATAGGCGTAGCCAAAAAACAAAGACACCAGGCCAATGCCGACGATGACCCAACCGCCTTCCATGACCAGCGGTATTCCACACAAGACCGCCAAGACAAAACTCAAAGCTCCAGCCAACATCACCCCTTTTTCGGAAATCAATCCGGACTGGGTCACCCGTTGGGGACCCAAGCGTTCCTCGGTGTCAGCACCCTTTTTGAAATCCAGCGCATCGTTAAACAGGTTGGTCCCCACTTGAATAAACAGGGCACCCAAAACCGCCCACAGACTCATCCACAGGTTAGTGTCCCCTGCCACACGAAAAGCCAGAGCCGTCCCAACAAGGACGGGCACCACAGCCGCCGTCAAAGTTTTGGGGCGAAAAGCCAATAACCATGGTTTTAGGACGAGTGTGCTCATGATTGATCTCTTAGCCTGGCACTAAAGTCCACTTATGGCAGGCGGGGGAACTTAGAAAAATCTGGTGGTCGCTTTTCGACGAAGGCATTTTTGCCTTCTTTTGCCTCTTCACTCATGTAGTAAAGAAGAGTGGCGTTGCCAGCCATATCCAATAGCCCCATTTGTCCATCACAGTCGGCATTCATGGCCGACTTCAGACAACGAATCGCCAATGGCGAGTGGACCATAATCTCGCGACACCATTTAAGAGTTTCCTCTTCCAACTGATCTACAGGAACAACGGTATTGACCAAGCCCATTTCCAAAGCCTGCTGGGCATCGTACTGGCGACACAAATACCAAATTTCGCGGGCCTTCTTTTGACCGACGATGCGGGCCAAATAGGAGCTACCAAGACCGCCATCAAAGGAGCCGACCTTGGGACCGGTTTGTCCAAAGCGAGCGTTGTCACCAGCGATGGTCAAATCACAAACCACATGAAGAACATGACCACCACCTACAGCGTATCCTGCGACCATGGCGATCACGGGCTTGGGGATGGAACGGATTTGCTTTTGTAGGTCCAAAACATTCAGGCGAGGAACACCGTCACCACCCACATAACCCGCATGACCGCGAACTTTTTGATCGCCCCCGGCACAGAAGGCCTCTTTGCCTTCACCGGTGAGAATCACGACGCCAATGCGCGAGTCTTCGCGGCAAACTTCAAAGGCGTCTTTGAGTTCCATCACCGTCTGTGGCCGAAAAGCATTGCGCACTTCTGGGCGATTGATGGTGACTTTGGCAATGCCGTCCTCGGTCGCTTCCAGTTTGATGTCGGTGTATTCCTTAATGGGCGTCCAAGACTCCTTTGCCATGCCTGCAAATCCTCGGTTTTAGATGTGAATAGACGACCTGTGCTATAGCGCAAAATAATCGAGGGGACCAGTAGTTTTGCCCACCAAAAACCCCTACTGGAAAGGACTTGCCGTCAAGAGAGCACTCCTCCGAGGGATTTTATGCGATGCGCTATTTGCCCTGAGTAGCCCCCATAAAGCGGGCCTGGTCTTTGCCGTGAGTTTGCAGATAGGCCAAGGTGGCCTCTACATGCAAACGGATCAAATGACGGATGCGATCCGGGGCGATGTCGGGATTGGATTGGCAGGCCTTCTTCATGTAGGACGTGCTGTGCATAAGCGCCCAATGGGCAATGCTTGAAAACAACACCCGAACGGCCCAAAACTTTCCGGCCTCACACACTTCTTCCCCCAGTTCTTTTTCAATCACGGCCAGCATAATCTCACCACCTGGTGGTCCGACTCGTCTGGGGTTGGCGCAAAAGGCCTCCATCTCACCTTCAGGTTCAGGAATGGAGTCAGACAGAATGAGCTTAAAGGTATTTTTGACCATATCGCCATTTTTGAGCATCAGATCAAAAACTTTCAGGCAAAACTGCACCAGGCTGTCCTCCTGTGCGGCAATGGCCTTCATGTCTTCAGACAAACGGTTGTGAGCCATCTCGTAGATTTGCCAATAAAGACTCTGTTTGTTCTTAAAATGATAGTTAATGGCCGCGATATTCACTTCAGCCTTGCCCGCAATGTCGCGGATCGAAGTCCCTTCGTAGCCGTAACGGGCAAATAAATGGCTGGCGACTTCGAGAATTTTCAGTCTTGTTTCGCAAGCATCCTTGGTCATGGCGACACCTCTTTGATGGTTTCGGTGACCACGGGCGAATGAGATCTCACTCGATCACCCCCTTGCTCTTCCACAGAATCTTTCCTCCCAATCAGGCGGCCGCCCAGTCGACCAATATCTTCGATAATCGCATAAGCGGCTGGTACCCAAATGAGGGTTAGAATCGTACCGCTCGTCAATCCCCAGGCCATCGCCAATGTCATGGGGATCAAAATAGCGTCGGAGCCGCCAATTCCGTAGGCCGTCGGCAATAGTCCACTGATGGTCGTCAGTGAACTCACAACAACGGCGCGAAGTCTTAGTCCTGAAGCCTCGACCAGCACATCCTCCAATGACAGGGATTTGTCCTGGCGCAATTCATCGATAAAGGTAATGAGCACAATGCCTGAGTTGACGATGATGCCACCCAATCCAATCATACCTATCATGGCCAGAAAGCTAATGGGCCTGCCATGGAGAGCAAAGGCAATGGAAAAGCCCACCAGCCCCAAAGGAATAGTGGTCATGATCACGCCTGGGCGCAAATACGAATTAAACAGGAAAACCAGAAGGGCAAAAATTCCAATGAGCGATAGCCCTAAAGCATTCCACAAGCTGTCCATGGATTCCCTGGTATTCTCAGCTTCGCCGCCAAATACCAGAGAGACATCCTTGTGTTGGTTGCGAAGCCCCGCAAAGATCTCCTCCATTTTCTTATTGGCCTCGATGGCTGTAATCACAGCGTCATCGATGTCCCCTGTAACGGTCTTGCTGCGCTTGTAATCAAAGCGCTTAATCTGTGGAGAACCGGTCTGCTTACGAAAAGTGGCGATGCTGCCTAAGGGAATCAAATTCCCTTGGCGGTCCATCACCTTCAGCTTCTCCAAATCCTCTAGGTCTCGGCGAAACTCCGGTCTGAACTGAACGCGAAGATCCACCTTTTTATTGTTCAAGTTGACGTTGGAAACTGCCTTGCCTTGGACAGCAGCCCTGACCGTATCACCGATCATCTTCACCTCAAGGCCAAGTCGATCGGCCTTGGGGTAGTCAATCTCTACGTAAACCTCATCATCACCAATCACATCGTCCGCACGCATATCGCGAACACCCTCAATCTTACTCATTTCCTCGATGACCTTGGTGACCACTTGGTTGAGGCTTTCCGCATTGTTCGAGCGGAAAGTACCATTGATGGGCTCTCCCACCGGAGGTCCATTGACCATAGCCTCAAAGGTCACATCGGCCCGGCTGTCAAACTTCAGGGCACGAAGCTTGGCCAACATCTCGGTGTGTTTGATGTTATTTTTGGCGTACTCGTCCACATACATGGTGATAAAGCCCACCGTGTTGCCGGATTTGCCTTTGGGGTCAGAAGGCCCCACCTGCACCGTGCCTGTGCGGGCCACGGCGTGGAGCATATGCTCGCCAATGGCCTCTTTGGACTTAACTGAAACCTCTGCTAATACCTTGTCGGTAATTTCTAGCTGGGTGCCTTTTGGGGCTTCAATTCGAGCAATATAAATTTCGGTCTGATCGGCCGGGAACAACACCATCTTATTAAAGACGGTCATCAATACAATCGACCCCACAAGACCAACCGTAAAAATACCCAAAGCAATGTATCGGTGCTGGACCGTCCAGCGCACGATTTTCTTGAATGGCTTGACGGCTTTGGTTTCAAACCAGTCTTTGGATTCCTCTTTAAACTTGTCCCGCTCCGAGCTTGAGCTGACCAGACGCATAGGAAGAAGGAAAAAACTCTCACCCAAGCTCACAATCAGGGCGACACTCACCACAATGGGAATGTACTTGATAAACTGCCCCATAATGCCGGTTGTTACCAACATGGGCAAAAAGGCTGCAATTGTCGTAAAAACGGTGGCTGAAATAGGTAGAGCCAATTGGCGAATCGATTTGAGGGCCGCCTCTTTGGCATCCAAACCTTCAGAGCGCCTAAGACGAGTGAAGTTCTCACTGATAACCACACTGTTATCGACCAGCATTCCAAGGGCAATGACCTGAGCAAGTATGGTCACGGCGTTAAGGTTCATATCAAAGATGGGCATGAAACCCAAGGAAGCCATCACCGCGATCGGCAAAGACAAAGAAGCCACAAAGCCAATTTTGCCGGGCAAAAAGATCATCAAAAAAACAATCACCAACACCAGTCCACTCACTGCATTCGAAGTGAGCACCTCTAAGCGGTTTTTCACCCGTTGGGATTCATTGTTAAAGATGGTGAATTCAAACTGATCTCCGTACTTCTCTCGAAAGTCGCCAACTTTCTCGTCAATCAGTTTCACCATGGCAATGGTGTCGGCCCCACCCTTTTTGAGGACGGTCAGAAGAGTCGCTTCCCGGCCGTTATAACGGGTCAAAATGCGGGCGTCTTCTTCCCCGTCTTCGACCGTGGCCACATCTTTCAAAAAGATCTGTTGGCCGGAGAAATTCGATCGGATCAAGACATTAGCCAACTCTTCGCGGTCACGAATACGACCCTCAATGCGCAGCAAATCCTGAGTCTCACCTTTTTTAAGTGAGCCTCCAGGGACATTGATATTGCGAGCCTGGAGCTTACCCAGGACTTCATCCACCCCAATGTGCAGGGCGCGCATGCGGGCTGGATCAAGAATCACGTTAAACTGACGCTTCTTGTAGCCGTCCTGCCTCACACTTAGAATCGTCTTCACGTCTTCCAGGTCTTCTTTCAAAAGATCCGCAACCAAATCCCTCTGGCGATTTACATTGCTGCCAATAATCGCCAATTCCACAACCGGGAACTCTTCCGATTTGATTTCTAAAAAAGTGGGCCGCTCGCGGAGATCGGGGGGGAGATCATTCACGCGGTCCACTGCCCGCTGAAGATCTGCCATCACCTCCGGCACATTCACGTTGTCGATATCAGCGCGAATCAGAATTTTACTAAGGCCCGCCTGGCTGACCGAGCGCACATCCTTAATTCCAGACACCGAACGGATTTCATCTTCCAGTGGTTTGGTGATTTTGGTTTCCACGTCCTCAGGAGAAGCCCCGTCATAAGAAGTTGTTACCTGGGCCATGGCAAAGTCCACCGCGGGAAAACTTTCCGCATTCAGCCGCAAAAGACCGCCAATCCCGAACACTACCACAAACAAAGACAGCACGACGGTGAACTTGCTATTATCAATAAAAAACCGAGCCCATCTTTCCATTTGCCGCTTCCTTTACAACTGATTCACTTCACAGGGGTAATCAGTAAAGACTTGAAAATAATCGAGCAGAGTATGCACAACTGAGAGTTTAATATTCACTTCAGCCAAAAGACTTTGAAACATGGCATCTTCATCATTGATCAAGGCCGTCACCGGCACCCGGGCCTGGAGGTATTTACGATTCATCACCTTGAGTGACTTCTGCAGATTGGTGCTATTCACCTGAGCACTGGCAATGGACTGTTGCAAGAGCCGAATCAGAGGACCGATCTCCTCATGCTGACTGTTGATGCGGCCAAGGAGTTTTTGTTTTTCGGCGAGAAACCTTTGCCGATCCAAATCCGCCAAGATCTTTTCCGTCTTTTTGCTCTGTCCCCCTAAAGGAACAGAGACCAACAGCCCTACCGCATAGCCTGCTTGGCCGTTGTCCTGAAGATCTTCCGTGGAAAGGGATGTTCCCTGGTCCACTCCGCTTACCTGAACCTCAGCACTTAATTTGACATCCACATCACTGTGGGTGGCGGTGATTCTTTTTTGACCCAAATGCTCCTGTTCAAGGAGCTTGACCATTTCATCAAGTGAAGTCGCCTCCCAGGGGGTTTCCTTTTTGCCGGCAATGGATTGGGTGCAGGCCAAGACCCCGTTAACGGCCTTGTCCAAATCATAGGGGGCGAGACCCAGGACCTGCTGATGAAGACCGGGCAGCTGTTCCTTCAACTGGCGGTACAAAATTTCCTTTTGGTATTCGAGCGAAGTCAAATTCCCCTGCCGGGCAGCCACCAGAGCTTCCCACCGGGCCACTTCACCCGCATCGCCCACTGAGTTGCGCAGGCGTTGTTTGGCATCTTTCAACTGTCGATGTGAGGTTTCCAAAAGCCCTTGGGAGATGCGCCAGGCCTCCTGGTTGGCCACTAAGGACCAATAGAGTTTACGCACATTCAGTTCAAAGCTCTTTTGTTGAACGACACTGTCCAGTTTTTGAATCTCATTGCGCAGACTCAGGTTTTCCAACTGGGTGTGACCTGTCTTTCCCAACCAGTCCCGCCACAAATCCATGGTGGCTTTCACTTGAAGTCCGGTGCGAGTGGCGCGGTCAATACTGCCATCGGCGGTTGATCTTTGATCGGTAAAGGCATGAACCCCAACAGTGGTTCCATAGGACGATGCCTTTTCCACTCCCAGTGACAACAAATGTGTGGGACCAAAAGTGGGAATAAACACGGCAATGGATTTCTCTTTTGAGTTTTGATAATTGCCCTGGCCGACAAATCGGGTTTGGTATCTCTCTTCCAGTTGTCCCAATTGTCCTTCTACCTGCAGCCTTCCGGCTTCAATTTGTAGGGCAATGGGAGCTTCCTGTTTGGCCAATTCCACCAGCTTTTTTTCATCCAAATTGAGTGTCGGCGCCTGCGCCCAGGCCGAGCGCACCGCCAGTAGGGTGAGTCCCACAACCGCGATCATCCACTTCAACTGCTTCATCTCTTCGCCCTCTTTCCGGTTTGGAATTCAAACGTTTGTTTTAATTTACCGGAAAGCCCCCTCCCCCACAAGGACATTTTCAAACAAACGTTTGAAATTTCTCAAATGTATGTAATTACTGTATTTAATTGAATCTCAACCTGGATCGATCAGCTGCATCCAAAAAAGAACATCGGCACCCAGACTGCCAAATACATGGCTTAATCCGCTCCGCGCATACAGCCCCGATCTGGCTCTTCCCAAACCTCATAGTTTGGCGTTATCTCTATACCAGATTTTACTCGTCGCCCTTTGAGCGTCGTCTCTTTTGCCGGTCGCAAACAGCGAATGTCAGAAAACTTGATTCCCTTTTTGGGAAGCTCCTTTGGGAAATCAATCACGGACCCAGCTGGAATTACCCCTTCAGGCAACTTCAGATCCTCACAAAGCTTGATCTCAAAAACTTCCAGCGTCTGCGCGTGCTGACCCAAGTATTCACAGATCTTGATGCCATTGATCGTGATGGGGCCTTTAAAGTAAACATGCCAAAGGTCAGATCGACCTTCCACCACAACACCGGCAGGGTAATTGCGCCCACCCATTTCAACTTGAGCAGTCGTCGTTAGCCCAACATTCAGACCATCGATTGGATCCATGAGATTCAAGCGGACATCAACTTTTTGAAAATCAGTCTTGGCAAAGAAGGGGATTACCTTGAGGTTCTGATTTTGATTCTCAGACAATGATGATGTTGGATTTTTAGCAGAATCGGCCAAGCACCTCAACCCACTCAATCCAATCAGACCAAAACAGCAACTCCCCATGAATCGAATTATTAATTTCCAAAATGCATTACTATTGAGCATTAGGCACTAATCCTATATGAATATGATGATAGTGACCTTTAATCATCTTTGTCTTGAATTTGATCGGCTGATTTCCAACACCACTATCAGGAAATGGTGTGAGATCGCACTCAACATCCGGAGTCGAAAAGTCATCAACACACTTTCCTATCGGCACCAAAGCACCACCTAAGCTCTCAGCCAACATTTCTTTTTGTTCAATAGTCCCCGAAAGCATGATCCTCTGCTGCCATCGCTCTCTTGCGGGAGCCACAGGAGGAGGTAAATTGGGCTGTGGTGGCGGTTTTTTGGGGCCAGGAGAAAAATATATGAAGGCTCGCGGAAACCGCTGCGTTAGATCGGTCCATTTGTGTCGATTGTACACGGTCCAGCGACTTAGGCGTATTATTGCACGTAAATTCCTGGCGGCAATTCTGCGGTTTTTCTCTAGCTCCAAATTGTAGTCAGGCACACTTACCGACGTCACACTTTGGGCAATCAACTCAGGACATACTGAAGATGTGGCCAGACAGGCTTGACGGGCGGTCTCGCTAAGTCCCTCAAGGGCTAACAAGAATTCTTTGGAATGGTCCCAATCCTTGATTCTCCTAGTAGCGTTAGGATGATCATAATAATTCTCAAAACTGCCCTTAACCTCACATGCTGATTGCTCGTCAGGAATCGAGGGTTGACTCACGACCACAGCCTGAAATTCAAACGGGATCTGATCTCCTGAACCTACCGCGAAGGCAGAGCAATCTTGATCCGAAAAATACCTAAGATCCATGTGCTCGCCATCCTTGTGAGACATATGGGTGGTGTTCAGTGCTTCCTCCTGATAATTTACAGAAAATCTTCCCCCAAAAGGCAGAGACCCATCGTTGCACAGTGTCCTCACTCCCATGACATTGGTGAGGTAATGAACCACTTCTGCCATTTCAGATGAAACATAGCTACTCATGGAAGTACTGTAATCTCTCGTACAGCCGCCTGCAACGTAATTATGGGGCTGATTATCCTTACGTCTCAAATTGAACGAGGTCTTAAAGGTTCTTTCTAGTGGCTCGCCCGATGTAACCTTGAGTCCAGTTTCCGTTTCTGTACCCACGAAGGTGTAAGCAAACTTTAGGTCGCTGATCTTTCTGGAGTTGTGATTGGCCCAATTATACTTTTGCGAAATGGTCGTCATCATGCCTTCAATGTGATCCTCAATGCCTCCTGACGCCAAAAGCTCAGAATAAAGAACGTCCTTCTTTTTGGCATTCCCGGTATTTGTCGCGTGGTCTTCCCTGAGTGGCAGATCAAATTCCAATAAATCGTGGCTTTCGTTGCCAACAAAAACCCGAACGCTGTCCCAGGTCACCTTGTCTTCATTGTATTCCGCAGTAAACGAGTACCGGGGTACAAAGCGACCACCCCTGTTTTTGTAGGTATTGGAAGTTTCAGTGCTCTGAAATAACCCTGTTAAATCCAAATCAACAGGAAACAGCCCCTCTGTTTTGCTCAAGGACCGCTGAGCATCTCCGGTTGAAGAGTAGATCTGACTGGCTTGTTGGCTGCTGGGGACCGATGGCTGATCGGCGTCTCCGTTGGTTCCTTTGTTGATTGCCGTTAACTTGATGTAGTCAACCCTGGGAAAAGAGACGTAACAATGAGCCCGATACTCAGTTTCCCATTGTTGAGGAGCAGTTGGTATCATCTGAAGCTGTATCTTTCCGAAGGATTGATTTAAGTGGAGTGACCGTCACTTTTTGGTATTGCAGTACAATACTAAAAGTTGACGGTCACCTTACTACAAAACATCTCGCGAAGCTTTAGTGAGGATGAAGAGGGCGGTCAAAGCAGCAACCTCGGTCAGTCCGTGGACAACGAAGACTTGGGAGCTGCCCTCCGCTACCAACCCGAAACTGAGAAGGACTGGAGCCTGGGAACGGATGCCGGTATCAAACTGGTTTCACCCCCTGATCCCTTTTTGCGCTTTCGTATGCGCCGTACCTGGTGGCCAGGAAATTGGGAAATCCGCGCCACAGAAACCGTCTTTTGGTTTAAGTCCGAAGGCTATGGTCATACGGAATCCCTAGAGTTTGACTATCCTCTCAGCCTTTCTTTTCTGTTTCGTTTTGCCAACCAGGCCTCCTGGCGCAAAAATGATCTGGAGTACCGCTTCGACAACACCCTTAATTTGTTTCAGAGAGTGAGCGACCGCTTGGCCATTGCCTACACCGCCGGGATGCACGGCCGCGATGTTCCGGCCGTCGCCGTTGATTCCTATTCCTTTGGCGTCAACTTCCGTCGCCGCATTCACAAAGACTGGTTGTTTTTCAACATCAAACCTGGCGGCTTCTGGCCCCGTGAAGAGAACTTCACTTATGTCGCCTCCATCAGCTTCAAACTCGAAGTCATGATCGGTCAGGGCGAAACATGGTAGGCTGCCAACTCCGCCCTCAATTCAGCACAAGTGTTTGAGTCATTCAAACACTGTTATTTTGCCGCAGCCGACAAGCCCATTAAGCCAGTCAGAAATTCTTTAGTATAATCCCAATCCAGAATTCGCCGATACACGTGATTACTCACTTTCGGAGGTTTCCCACACTTGAACCTCACACGAAGTGATCTTGTCAGGGTCCGATGGCATTCCCGTTTCAGATCGAGGTGCAAGGATAGAGCCCGTCAAAAAGGTGCGGCCCTTGAACTTCATACTTGCCCCAGGTGAAATACACCCTACTTCGGGCCACCTCTGACCCGCCTTAACCTTGCCGTTAATAAAAGAGACAAAGGAACCTCCCGGTATCCTCAAACCATTGATCTCCGAATCCTCACATAGCTTGAGCTCAAAAATCTCCAGCGTCTGTGCGTGCTGGCCCAGGTTGCCACATACTTTTATAGAGTTCACTTCTACAACCATCTTCTCTCCACCCAGGCGGAAAAGAGTACCTATTCCCGATACAAATGTTCCTCGCGGATAGGTAATACCCCCTATCTTCACAGGCTTTTTTACCCATAATTTAACAACAAAGTCTGTAGGGGATGGCCCCTCATTAAACACCTGGCTTATGTACACATTGTCCCAAACCATATCTTTAAAGATCGGCCACTTCGATAGCTTTTCCAAATCATCCTTTAGGACAACTGGAGGACTACTCTTCATTACCTTAGGGATATCATCGTTCGAATCTGCAATAACGGAGACCGAGACAACAATCAAACAACTTAGAAAAGCACTTCTCCAAATCATGACAGATCTCCCCCTCAACCAATATCACTGATAAATTCCCAAATGTAGATGATCGATATGCCCTGACGCACCATCGTTTCTCAAATTCTTATTATCTCCAGGCTCTTGGTGTAAATCACACTGGGCATCCTCATCGCACGATCCAATTCTCACTAAACCCGAACCATCTGCAGACAGACTCAACATGTCATGGTCATCCACTGTTCCATCTAAAAATAGCTTTTTCTGCCATTCGGGGCGGCTATCAGTTTCCTTAATAAATGAAATCATCACCTGAACTTTATCAAATCTCAGACTCAACGCTGTCCACGTTCGTCTGTTATACACGACCCATCGACTCAGTCTTTTCATCGCTGCTAGATTCCTAACGGAAATCCTTCGGTTCTTCTCTAGCTCCAGATAGTAATTGGAAACACTAGCTGGCGTGATTTTTTGGGCAATTAGCTCGGGACAAGTCGAGGAAGTTGTCAAGCAGGTTTGACGAGCAGTCTCGCTGAGTCCCATCATGTCTGCCAGGAACTCCTTTGTATGGTCCCAGTCCTTAATCCGCCTCGATGCTTTTGGGTGATCATAGTAGTCTTCAAAACTACCTTTAGTATCACACGCGGAATGCTCATCAGGGATCACAGGCTGATTAACATTAATCGCTCCTTGAAACTTGAACGGAATCCGATCTCCCGGATCTACCAAAAAGGCAGAGCAATCTTGATCCGAAAAGTATCTAAGATCTATATGTTTTCCTCCATCGTGGGTACCATGTCCCAACTGAGGGATATCCAGATTAACTCGAAACTGACCACCAAAAGGCAGAGACCCATCGTTGCACAGCGTCCTCACTCCCATCACATTGGTGAGGCAATGAACGACTTCCGCCATTTCAGATGACACGTAACTACTCATCGTACCACTGTAATCATCTATGCAGCCGTTCACAACGTAATTATGGGGCTGATTATCCTTACGTCTCAAATTGAACGAAGTCTTAAAAGTTCTTTCTAGTGGCTCGCCTGAAACAACCTTGAGTCCTGTGCCGGTTTCTGTACCCACGAGGTAGAGTGACCGTCACTTTTTGGTATTGCAGTACAATACTAAATAGTGACGGTCACCTTACTAAAAGTATGTCTGTATCTGGATAATTGGGATACCCCGCTGAACTACTTCGTACAGTTCCCGGGTGAAAAATCCTTGTGAATGATTTTACCATTCGAAATTAACCCAAGACTTCCCTTGGGAAGGACTGTCCCTAGGATTTTAGTATCCTGATCCACATGGATACAGCGGATAGGTGGGAATCCTTGACTGATCCGTTTTTCATGACGGCCAAAATACAAGGTCGCCCCCTTAGGTAATTTCAATCCGTTGATTTTGGCATCCTTCATCAGTTGCAAAGAGCGAGGGTTGCCGTTGTCCACATCAAAAACCGCTGTGCCGCCAAACTCCGCACCTCCATATTTGATCGACTCGGCCCCAAACAGCACCTGTTCTTTCCCATCCGGACCCGCAACAAAAATGAGAGAGCCTTTCGGCCGTTGGAGATCATAGAACCGAAAGTCCTTTTTGACCGAAACCACATATCGGATGTCTGGAAATGAGGATCCAAGCCTTATCTTCTTAAGGGAGGAAATTTGGCTGTAGGCCAGTACATAATCCTCTGGACTTAATTCCCTCAATCCCGGGGCTTTCCGCACGGAATCGAAGTTCTTTGTTTCTCCCGCCCGCCAAAGTAGCTTTCCATTTTCATCCAAACCCTCTTTATCCGAGCTTTTACCGGTGTGGTCGCAGTTAACACATGGCGCCTCCGTCGCCGGCGGCTCCACAATGTCGGGAGGGGTGTAAAGGCAGGTGTTCTCATTAAACTCCAGCTGAAGCTTTCCCGCATCATCTATATGAACCAGTCTTCTCTTCCACACATGAGTCCCCTGGATCGTCATATCCTCCTTCCCCTGAAGGCAAACAATTGGCGGAAACTCCGAGGTTAATGGGCCCCTATGGCGCCTAAAGTTGATTGATGTCAACTTAGGCAGCCTAACTCCATTAATGACTACATCTTTCAAGGTTCTGGCTTCTCGAGGATTTCCGGTATCGATATCCATTGAGCTTACTGCTATCTCTTTTCCTTTCCACAGGGCAGCGGATTCACCAGAAATACGCATTTCTGGTCCTCCCCACACTCCACCTAGTCCAGTTATCTTTGTGCCCTTCCTGCCATGTACCTCATAGATTCGGAAGTCCTTGTTAATGATGAGTTCAAACTGAATTTGAGGAACTGCGAAGCCACTTTCCGGATCAGCTTCAAGATAATCACTAATACTCAACTCATAGTCACCAGGCTTCAACTTGTCCAATCCCGGAATACCCATCAAATATTTGATACTCCGAAGCTGCCCTTCTGTCCATGGTGTCCCCTCTGAACCACCAGGCAAGGTAACCAATCCTTCCTGACCCCAACCTGCTGCGCTCCAGGCAATACAGAGAAGAAATATCAACGTCTTCACATCAACTCCCCATCGGTCTCTTGTTGCGGGTGAAAGGTGACCTGCCTATCTAGTTAGATGATCCCTTTGCTGCTCCTTCACCGGCCCCGTCGCAATTAAGGCAGGGAGCCTCAGTTGCCGGCGGATCAACAATGTCCGGGGGAGTATGAGCACATGCAGTCGAGGTAAACTCGAGAAGGGGGGCACCTTTTTCATCAAAATTCACCACCTTGCCTGCTGGTATCGTCAATCCAGCAATTGTCAGCTCTTTCTCGGCCTGGATACATACAATCGGCGGGAATCCCGCTATTAGCCTTTCACGATGACGACGAAAGTAGACTTTCGTGGACTTTGGGAGAGTTAAGTCATTAACTCTAAGTTCTGAAACCAAGCTTATCGACCTTGGTAGACCCGTATCAATATCGAAGGTTCCCACCCAAATATCAATTCCTCGCCATTTTGCTGGCCCACCTGAAAAATGAACCTGTGGACCTCCCCACCCTCCTCCTAGGCCGGTAACTACCGTCCCCCTTTTCCCATGCAAATCGTAAAATCGGAAGTCTTTATTAATCTTAAGCTCAAATTCAAACCGAGGTACGGCGAAACCGCTCTCAGGATCAGGATCCAAATACTCACTGATAACCAATTTATAATCACCTTGTTTTAACTTATCAAATCCAGGCACTCCCATCAGATAATCGATACTTTTTCTTTGACCAGAAGTCCATGAGGTCTCCTTAGATCCTGAAGGAAGCGTCGCAAGTTGGCCCAAAGCTTCTAAGCCACTGAATGCAAGCACAACAAACAGTGCTCCAATTGTAACCACGTAGAGCCTCCTATCTTTCCATGGCATGCAGGTGGAAATGCGTTAGATGAGTCGCTGTGGGATCAAACCACACGTTTGTTTCCGACAAATCACAAGATGTCGGATTAATCTGACAGGAGGTATATGACTGTGGACCGACAGTAAACTTGCCTATTTTACAATTCAGATCCTCCGAACAAGTTCCAATCGCTTCCATCCTCCCATCAGTGGTCTTTTCGAGAAGAGGGAAATTGTCCACTTTGCCATCAAATAACAACTTCTCCTGCCATCTTTTGAAATACGAAGGATTGCCATTTGCATACACTCCCTGGGAGACTAGGACGGCGAGGGTCTTGTCCTGGAGTACGTAACTCGACAATATACTTCTTTGATTCATCGTCCAGTGTGCAAGCCTAAAATTTGCAGCTTTGCCATTGGCAAACGCCTCCTTATCTTCCGGACTAAAATTCTGAGGAGCAACACATGCAGAATAGCTGTCCTTGCATGTTAAAAGCAAAGTCGAATTACCCGATGCATTCACCCATTGGAGGAATCTCCTCGCCAGAGGAAGATCTACTAATCTTTCCTGCGCATCATTGGCATCATAATAATCAGGAAAGCCATTTGGATATGCTGATGTTTGCTGACAACTGCTCTTCCTTGCAAGGTGAAGATCGGCATTATCACACGTTAAATCAACATGATAACGAAAGTCCAAATGTAGCCCATTTTTGTGGGAATCATGAGCCGGAATTTTCCCGCCAAAAGGTAATGAAGCATCATTACAATAGGCCGTATGAGGATCATAGAATTTCACAGCCCTGACTATATCAATTATCGGCCTCCGGGCAAATATGGACACATTGTTTCCATACTTCCGATCACAGACACCAGGAACAAAATTAAAGGCCTTGGCAGGAGATCTCTGATGACTGGCCTTTAGAATAAAAGGATTGAGGTTAAAACTGGCTTTAAACTGAGCTCGTTGAGCTGTTGGAGTGATCAGGATCTGGTCCGTCAGAGGATCATAGACCTCCACGAAAAAATTGATTGCGAACTTGTCAGGTTGGTTCAAGGGCGCCCAGTTCAAATGCTCGGTGAGGTTTTTGACATCGACCTCAATCCGGACTTTCGTCTCGCTCCTCTTTGTTTGGCTGGGAATTTCCTCCAAGATCCTGAAATAGTACCGACGTTGAGTCGAGGTCGAAAAACCAACGAGGCCACCCACTCCGGAGACCCTAAAGCGTTGGTTGTCTCCGACAGACAGCGTGACAGTGTATTCGGGCCTCCAAGTTCCGCCGTGGTTCTCATAAAGGTTGTAGTGGGTCGATTCATCCACATCCACTGGAAACATTCCGGTTGCATAGGCGAGACTTCGCTTTGAATCCTCCACTGGTGTGTACACTGGAGTGGGAGGTGTCGTGGTGGCGGCCATTATCGTGTTTTGCGCCGATGCAGTGACGACAACCGGAGTTGTTTCCCCAATTCCATCTTCGACAGATTTGATTTCTGGATAGGGTCCGGTAGGCCAAGAGATATGGCAGCTCATTCGGTGTGGCAATGCCTCCCAATAATGGAACCAGTCCGTCGAAAGGCTTACATATGGCCTAGGATCAAAGTTATCATTTGGATCCAAATCTACAAGATGAAGATCTTTCGGAATTTTCACTCGCCAAGTCCAGTTGAGACCCCAATCAATCACATTTTGACCTGCCTCCCCAGCTGGAGGGAACTTCACATAATCTGCCATTTCTTCGTCACTTGAAATCCCTAGGCGGGCCCTGACATTGGCGGCACTATCATAAATGGTCTTAGTAATGGTTTCCCGCTTCACCGGATCCCAGAAATTGACCCTGATAGGGAATACTCTGGCATCGTTACCTCTGATGGTATTGATATCCACATTTCTCCAGTACCATTGTTTGGCGTGGGTTGCGGGATCATAGTTGGGAGGGCGACACCAAAGAGCCTTACTACGCTCATACCACTGCAAGTAGGGAATATAGCCAGATAAGGATTGAAAATTACAGTTGACGATGACTTCTTCAGCAAAAGGCGGAATCTTTTTGGCATCCGTGTAACTTGGCTTAGTTGGGTCTGTCGAGACGTAGTGGTCATGATTCAAGTATGGATTACTGTGGGGCCCCACTTGGTGAATGATACCATCGCCAGGATAAACTCGGCTTTGACAAATGTCCGTCATATTGGTGTTCATGTATTCTGGCCCAGTGATAGACTGTATGGGGAAATCAACCGTCGGCGGAATATCGAAACCTTGGACAAGCCCCACGTTAGCCGATTTGACGGCAGTTGACCCTCGGACAACCTCTAGGACCTGATCAAAGGAGCTTGGTCGATATTCCGGCAGGGAGAACGAAAAGCTCGGCTGCCTTGAATCCAGTGCCGCAAACGAAGTTTCCTGAGCCCCGACCTTCTGCGCCAGTTGACTCACCTCGTTACCTGGTTGATTGAAATCAATAAAGGCATAGGTACCAGGCTCTAAGTCCGCCAACTTCTCCATAGGGCCGGTCGATGGCGACGTGGTTTCAACCAGGTACTTTCCTGCTGGTAGATCCTCAAAAGAAACATTTCCAGAGACCTCGTGGCGACTCCGAACAATGGAAGTACCAAGGGCGCGAACCAGAACCTCCCGGGCATCGGGGGGTAAACCAACCGTGATTCCAGAACTTCCAACATAGTGTGGTTCTGTGGCGCCAACTACGGGAGTTCCATCAACGGCATTAGACCCATGGATTTCAAACCAATAGGTATCGGTCAAATTATCAAGTTTTGAAAGAAATTGTTGGGTATCGACAACAATCTCAGTGCCATCAATTTCAATAATATCGGTCAAATCAAGCGGAATCGGTTTTCCCATTGGCGACCAGTGAACAAATAAAATTGGCTCTTGGCTTGATGAGGGCTCAGGAAAACTCAGAGCCACTCCGTGATTGTTTCGCAGCCTGAAAGTTGGCTTTGAAGTGGGAATCACATTACCTATCGAATCCCCAACGCGGAAACAGGTTGAATGATGTGCCATAAATGAACAGTCGACATCGTTGACGGCAACCACGACGGCCAAAGAAGCCGTGTCTGACTTTCCAGATGGACTGGTCATAGTAAGATCTACTTGGAACACTCCCTCGGTCTCAAAGACATGTTGACCATTTCTCAGCATACTGCTGGTTCCATCCCCAAAATCCCAGTGGGCCTGAGTGCCGTCGTCATACATCACTGAGTCATCTGATGAAAACTCGATGATTGCCGGAATTGAATCGATATTAAGAACCTGCCCTTTGGCGAATTCTGGTCGCGGGTACTTTTTGGAGTCAATGATCGTGGGGTTTGATACTGGAAAGGGTTCTGGTAAGACATCAACGACTTTTTCAGCCAGATACACTGCCCCTGATGAATCAGTCACCTCTAGTCTTACCGTCTTGGACCCTGGCACAGAAAAAATATGAGACGAAATTTCTCCTAAACCAGATCCACCGTCCCCGAAACTCCATTGATATGCCAGTGGCAGGCCTGTCGGGTTGTAAGTCGGAACTGCTGAAAAGGTTGTGGTCAGTCCTGTGTACACAGCTTGAGGTGATGAAATGAAGTTAGGGACGATATCACCACCAGGCGGGTTGGGGTCCAAGACTGTGACTACTAAAAATGAGCTTGCGGTTTTCCCGTGATTGTCCGTGACCGTAAGCACAATCGAATGTGCCCCGGGTTGGTCAAATGTATCGACGTAATAGGGACCAGTCCATACATGGCCATTTGAGTTGTCCCATCTATACTCAATTATTTCTCCATCGGGATCGTAGGAATTATAGGCGTCGACTTCGACTCGCAAAGGGGCTGTCCCCGTCGTAGGAGTTAGAGCCACAATTTCTGCAACGGGAGGCTGATTATCTAGTGGTGGTGGCGCACTGAGAACGCGGATCTCGGCTGTGTGGGTCGCGTAATTTCCTGCTTGGTCAATAACTGTGAGGCTAGGAAAATACTGGCCAGGCTCTTGGTAGGTGTGGCTTTCATAGGGGCCACTGATTGATTTCTGTCCGTCTCCCCAGCTCCAAATCCAAGTTGTCACCTGATCGTCGCTGTCCCAGGTGTAACTGCCATTAAAACTGACTTCTACCGGAGCTTGGCCTACAAGCGGTGTGGCAATAAAAAGTGGCAGAGGTGGTGTCCCCGAATAGACATTGATTTCAGTTTCAAGCCGAGTGGTGAGATTTTCTGGATTTGTGAGTGAAAGAGTGATTTTGTAAAGGCCACTTTTCGCGTAAGTATGGCTTATGCTGTGAAGGTCTGATCCAATGCCTGTTAAAACTGTACCGTCTCCCAGATCCCATTTTAGATTAAAATCGGCAATTTGATTAAGATCAAAGGTATCAAGCCAGATTTGAATCTCTTCATTGACCGATGGCGAGTAATTGTCGAGGGCAATCGCTACGGGTAGATCGGCTGATGTGTGCTGGACATTGACGGTCTTTTTCGTCAAATACCTTTGACCCAAGACATCAAAGGCTGAGAGCTGAACTTCGTAGGGACCGGGGCCTGGGTAGGTGTGGCTTTGGTTTCGGCCTCTGGCGTAACTGTTGTCTCCGTAAAACCAGTGGAAATTGTGATACTCAATCGGAGCTGTTGTAAGGCCAACTGAGTTATCAAACCACAACTCTAGAGGATCTGAAGGGTTGGCTTGAGCCAAAAAATCTACTTTTGCAGGGTCACCTGAAAGAACGTGGACCGTAAAGTGCTCAACTGAGGACTTTCCTTGAGCGTCCCTGACGGTGAGTCTTCCGTAATAAGATCCTGGGTAGTTAAAGGTGTGGCTTGTCATTGCCCCTTGAGTGAAATCAATCGGATCATGGTCATCCCCAAAGGTCCATTCGACTTGGGAGATCGAATCACCTGAGTCGATGTCAAATGACTGAGAGGCGTCGAGTTGAACTGTAAATGGACTTTGCCCCAACAACCCCGATGAAATCAAAACAGGTGTGGGAGGTACATTGGCATCAGTCTCGCCCACGACGATCTGAGTTGTCACTTCCCGCCGGGCCAAGAACTGATCTCGAAGCCTGAGCCTGACAGTGTAGGTTCCAGGCTGTGAATAGGTATGGCTCACAACTGCTTGATCAGTACCAATCACTTCAGGTGAATTATCCCCAAACCGCCAACGATAACGGATTTCATCGTTTTCTGGGTCAAAGCTCTCTGAGGCATCAAATGTCACGGTCAAGGGGGCTGGGCCACTGGCTTGATTAACCGAAATATGAGGCACTGGGGGCTGATTGGGCACAATTTCAATTTGTCTTGAAGTCGAAGTTGAAAGCCCTGAGTCGTCAGTAATGGTGAGAGTGACCTGATAAACTCCGGTGTTTTGATAATAGTGCTCCACACTGGCATATAGGTCCGTTTCATGAGGGTAGAGAGTCAGGATTTTACCTATGCCAAAATCCCAGGTGTAGCTCACTATCTGACCCCCATCCTGGTCTTCAGCTGGCATCAAAGTGAAAAACAACGCCTTGGTCGGCACGTGATCCGTTGTCGTAACAAAAAAGATTCCGCCTCCATCAGTAGGAGGCTTTGGTTTTGGCAGCACAGTATACTCAATGGGAACCGAGGTCTGAGCGCCATCGTCGTCAGTTGCGGTTACTGTCACCACATAAACCCCTGCCACTTGCCACGAGTGCTCGGCTACAAAGCCAGTACTTGAGGTATTGTCCCCCCAGTCAAAATGCACCTCGGTTACCAAACCATCTGGATCGGTTGAGGCCATGGCATCAAAGAGCACCACTTCATCTTCAAGGGGCTGATCGGTACTCCAGGTCAAATTCAAAATAGGTGGCTGATTGGAGTCTTCACCGTAAATGCTCACTTTAACGAAGGAACCGGGAAAGCCTTTAAGCTTTAAAGACAGTGTTGATGTGTCTTCAGTGAGGTCAATCGGTATTCGAACTTCCTGGGTGCCGATGTTGAGGCTACCCGGAGTTAGGATCAAATTTTGATTGAGCCACACATGACCGGCATGAACGCGAGTAAACAAAGTCTTAAAGGCTGCAAGGCCATGTTTGATCCGGCAAACAAACGAAACAAAGCTTCGCTCTTTTGGACAAACTCCTAAATCAACAGGAAGACCGTTTTCAATAACAAGGAGATACCCCCCCCCTAGCTAGATCAAGACTTTGCGTTTGAACGTGAGGCTTAAAGATGCGGCCATGGAAAGTCTCGGGGCCCCAGACGAGATCGAGTTCTTCAGATGAATTTTGATTGTTCGAATCACTTGGTGGTTGAACGACCGACGGACCATGCTTAAACCAGTGGCCCATCTTGGCGTAGGAAACTTCCGGGGCAAGGAACCCAAAAGCCAAGAGCACAAAAAAGGCTCTGAAGGTAATTGAAGTAACAACAAACCACCAACTACTGCTACGACCGCAAGCTCTCTCAACTCCAAACGCCATGACTTCTCCCTTTTTATCCCGTCAACGTGCCACTTTTAAACACGGGAAGTCGTTCTTATTTTGTGAAGACTTGATTCTAACCTAACAATCCTTGTTGACCTATCACCCGGCAAAACGAGGGTCGTGCAAATCAAGGACTTAGAGGCCAAAACCAGAGAGGGGGAAACCGAGCAAATCCGCATTGGCTCAGGCTTTGAGGGGAAAATAAGGATTATTCACAAGAGTGTTTCAGATTTAGAAGGTACGCCCGGGCCTTCGCTCGGGGCCTCGACTCAACTTTGATTAAGATCAATCCCTTCTCGAAACGCTTTCTCAAGCAATTTACCCTCGCTAGGTCGCGAGGGTAAGCTTATAGATCGAGGCCCCTAGATGATCGGCAAGATCTAAGAGCTTGAGGTCTTCGATTCCTTCAATTCTCAATATCGCCTGACATTCGCGCAGAGAACCAAGGGCAATAGAGTAAAACCGCCTTTTGTCCTTTGGACTTGGCTTGCCACTCCCCTCGGCAAGATTCAGCGCCACGGATGAAGACGCCCGGAGCATCTGATCCCGCAAATGAATCGGCAGCTTCAACAGCTTCACTTGCTGACAAAATTCCACTGCCAAATCTAAGGTCCTAAATCTGTATTCGTGTTTTTTCTGTGTCATTTTAACTTCCTTTGTAAAGTGTGTTGGCCATCACCCCAAGGTGGGCCAACCACTGCCACAAAGGAAAACGGATCACGGTACGGATACGGGAACTGTCGCCGAAACGCTAACAGGTTACGGTTTACTGGTTACGGAAAAAGGGGACCAACGAACGCAACAAAGGAGGAATTTCCGTTTGCGTAACCCGTTACCCGGAACCAGTAAACGTGACAGTGACAGTGACAGTTACGGATACCGAAACCGTCACGACAACGTTTACGGGTTACCGATCACGGATTACGGTTCTTGGTTAACGAGAAAAAATTCCGTTCGTTTCAAAAATATTTTAAACACTACTATTGACGCCTTTTTCGTCGTCGTTAAACGCCCAATATTCGCTTTAACTCGCAAATTTGGTTTTCCTCTCTCGCTCTCACTAAAAACCTACCAACGCCTTTCCTGGTGCGCCTCCCAGGCGACTTGATCTACGTTAGGCAGCTCGCCAAACTAGGCGCTATAAAACCCATGCTATACATCCATTACTCGTTTCGAGGGGGATTTAACATGAATGATCACATGAATTTCGAAGACCATCTGCCAGTCAAGATCCGCAACATTCACCAGCAAGCCCTGCAGGCCTCGGCCAGATATAAAACGGCTGAAATTGACCTCATCAACATATTAGACCAAGTAGAGCAAAACCGGGTTTACCTTCGCTATGGTTACAACTCTCTTTTTCAATATGGGGTCCAATGCCTGGGGCTCTCGGACGGCGTGGTCTATGCTCTGATTGCTGTGACCCGCAAATCTCGCGAGGTTCCGGAACTGAAGGAAGAAATCAAAGAGGGTAGACTTACGGTTTCAAAGGCCAAACGAATTACTTCGGTGATCAACAATGAAAACAAAACCCAATGGCTTGAGTTAGCCAAAACCTCAACTCAATCCAAAGTGGAGCGGGAAGTGGCAAAGGCAAACCCTCAAGAGGCTCGCAAGGGGAAGATGACCTATGTCCACCCGCAAAATGAGATTCAGGAGAAGGTGGCCATCCAGCAACAACCGACAGCTGTTCGGGTGCAACTTCAAGTGGGGATCTCGGAAAGACTGATGATTAAGATTCGCCGGGCTCAGGACCTCATGAGTCAGAAGGCCCAAAAGCCAGCCAACTTGGAAGCAACATTGGAATCCATAGTCGACTTGTTTTTGGCAAAGCATGATCCGCTGAAGAAAGCGGAACGGCAAATGATTCGCGGAAAGCTCTCCCGTGAGAATCAGTCTACATCTGCTCCAATCCCCGATAACCAAGGATCGCCTGAAATATCAGTGACAGAAGCAAAACCTGAACTCTCCTTGAGGAGAGCTGGCGAAGTGGCTGCGTCAAAGGAAACTCCTGACAGGGAAATCTATCGAGATGGTAAACCTACCACTAAAAAACCGGCTCACCTAACTGTCGATCAGCTGAACAATGACTCCCCTTTGTCCGATAGTCGGTCCGATTGCCGAGCCATTTCCGGAAATCCGAATCCTCGCCGTCGCGCTGGGCGTATCCGAACTGCGGCGGCAAAGCTGACGCAGTCCGAAGACGCGCCTGCGGCCGATAAGGCGTGTGAGGATTTGCGGAGAATGGTCGGCAATGGACTGAATCACCTGATAAAGGTTTCTGCGAATCAACAATTAGGTGGGCCAGTTAATACAAATAGAACTAAAACGACGGGGAGAAAGCGAAAACCACTTCCAGCCGCCACTAAACACCGGGTGATGCTGAAATTTGCCGGCCAATGTAGTCATGAAAACCACCAGGGAGAAAGATGTCGGGAGACTAAGTTTCTGGAGATCCATCATCTGAAACCCATTGCTCTTGGCGGAGGTGACCACCTTGAAAATCTGACCCTGCTTTGCTCGGGACATCATCGCGCCCAACATCTTTCTGGCACATCGACCCTATCCTTACCCGGCTAGGTGGCAAGGGTGAGTTTGCTTTTTCCGTAACCGGTGCTCCGTAACCTGTAAACGTTTCCGGGACGGTTTCCGAATCCGGGCGGTGATCCGTTTTCCGGTAAGAAAATGTAAACTATGTCTCCGGTATATTCTGTAAACTATGTACCCGGTATGTACCCCGGTATGTACCGAAAACCACTAACGGTACCGGAAACTGGCACGGCAACGCTTACGGGTTACAGATCACGGGTTACGGAGAATTAACTCCCTGCTTCCACGAATAGGACCTGGAACCTTTTAGGATTCGAGTTGGGCGAGGATCTCTTTGACCGATCCTTTGATGGCGAATTTGAAGCCGGCGACGAAGAGTTTTACATGACCTTCAACTCGGCTGCTGGCGGGGGACTCTTCCAGAACATCAACGGATTCTTTGCGAACCACGATGGTGGTGTTATCCGTTGTTTTGAGCTCGATGTACTTTTTGCTCATAACCGCCCCTCCTTGCTGCTGATTCTTCTATGTTACGCGTGAAAAAAGCTAGAGACAACTTTTGCCAGTTGGTTGGGCTGGTCCAGGTGGACCCGGTGTCCTGCACCTGGAACGAAGGCCAGGTGTTGGATCACCTTTTGTGCCTTCAAGACCTCATAGAGCTGGACGTACTTCCTGTCCTTTTGGCCCGCCACCCATAAAACAGGGACTGGCAAACTCCTGAGCTGGGATTCAGTAAACCCATGTCGCGTGGGCGACCATTCAACTAAGGCCTGAGCTAACAATTGGCGGGTTTGTTCGTTCTCAGCCAATTGGGAATTGGTCGTCGAGTTTTGTAGGACTTGGTTTTGATTCCACTCTTGCCAGAGCTGATCCCAGGGCAAAGATTGAAACTTCTCAGCCCAGGTCGATTCCCAGAACTGACGACTCCGAATCTCTTCCTCTTCATTGATCCCCGGATGTGAAGAAATCAGAACGGCAGAAGAAAACAACTCTGGATGGCGGCAAAGAGCATGAAGGAGCAAGCGACCACCAAGCGAGTAACCAATGGCCCTGACCGGCTTTCCTTGTCCACGATCTTTGATCTCTTTGACAAAGTGATGGGTCCAAGTCGCGATATTGTTTACAGGAGAAAGGGGCCCGGGGAAAAACAAGTCCGGAAGCCAAACCGAGTCGGGGGATGTTTCTGTCACAACCGATTCGAACAAGGGGCGCAAATCCCCGCCTTGTCCCCCAAAGCCGTGAAGACCCACCCAAAACATCAGTGGTCCTTCCACATTTGTTCGTACTGTTGCCAGAATCTTTGTGTGGCTTCATCATTGGGGCGAATCTCAATGATCACTTGCTTGGCCAGCTCAGGAAGTTTTTCCGGCACCCGCCGCCACAAGTGGTAATCGAGACCCCACATTTCAGCAAAAGACTCAAAACTCAAGCTATGTTGATTTTCGAACAGTGGATCAGCAAACAGCCGGCGAAAAATCTGCCCACCCCGATTGTTAATCACCACGATGCGAATCTTGTGTTGCTGACAAAACCTCAAGGCCCAAGGAGCATTGAGGTCATACAAGGCTGACAAATCACCCAGGATCAACCAATTCTCCTGGTCTGCTGTCGCACTACCAAGAAATGTGGCAATCAACCCGTCAATGCCATTGGCCCCACGATTGGCCATGGGGACATGATCACTCCCCGATACCCCTGCCACCAAATCCCACTCACGAATCGGCAGACTATTACCCAAGAAGACATGACTGCCTGAGGGAATCATTCTCGCTAATTCGTAAAATACCGCGGGCTCTGAGTGAGGGTCGGTCTCTAGCAGCTTCTTCAGACGATCCCTCTGAGCCTGCTGGCAATCGAGCCACTTACTCTGATCTTGCGAGAAGCCCTGAATCAACTCTAAAGCTGCAAGAGGAAGCGGTTCGACCTTAATCCGCGCCAAGCCCGAAAAGGAACGCTGACTAAAAGAGAGCACTGGCCAATGACCGAGTTTTGATTCCAAATCCCGCCACAAGCGGGTGGTGGGGATTCCTCCAATACGAATCACTCCATCAAACTCATTCATAAACGAGGAGCTTTTAAATACCCCTTCGCCCAAATTCAGTCGCCAGGGCTTTAATTCGCTTCGTCCATAAAGCCCTGAGCTCGCCTCAAGATAAACGGGTCGTTTCCACTCTAAGACTTTTTTTATCACCAGTTCTCTTTTGTTGGTGGGAAGTTCACTCACCACGATGAGAGGTTTTTGGCAGTTCTGCAAAAACTCTTGGACCCTATCCTGGCTAAGAGCCACGCGATCTTGAACAAAGTCGCTTTCAGCTCCCGGCCGAGGAACAATAGTCCACATCCCCAACTCCCCGTCTATCAGTGGTTCATCAAAGCTGACATTGATATGGGTGGGAGCATGATCGGCCAAAGTGATTTCTCCGGGTTCCTCCCCCAAGAAATCAAACTCATTTTGAACGTAGGTCGAAAAAATCCCCACCTGCTCAATGGCCTGAGGGGCTCCCGTCCCGCGGTAATTTGGCGGTCGATCGGCTGTGACCAACACCAGAGGAAGTCCCGAGTACCAAGCTTCAATAGTGGCCGGTAGAAGTTCGGCCGCCGCTGTTCCAGAAGTGGTGACCACCGCCACCGGACAATTCGTCCGGCGAATGCGACCGAGAGCAAAAAAGGCGGCGGCTCTCTCATCAAAAAAGGGCAACACCTGAAGGCCTGAACAAACAGACAGTGCTTTGACCAGCGGGGCATTGCGAGCACCTGCACACAAAAGAACCTCGGCCACTCCTTGATGAGCGAGCTGAGTTAATAGCTTTTGGGCACCCAACATCTGCTTCATAGACCAAGTGACTCCAGCACAAATTGCTTTTTTAATTCTAACTCACGCCACTCAGCCTCGGCCTGACTTTGCGCCACCACCCCACAGCCAACGGGAAGTAAACTTCCCTGTTTTGACCACTGAAGATTGCGAATGGCGACCAAACACCAAGAATTGCCCTCGGGGTCACTCACTCCAAAGGGTGCACCAAAACGTGGGGCCTGACGAGTGCGGTTTTTCCTCAACCACTGCAATCCCGCTTGGCGGGGATAGGCTCCAAGGGCCGGCGTCGGATGCAGAAGTCGAACACAGTCTTCGAAGTTGGGAACATGGGAAGACTTTAACTCTACAAATAAATCAGTTTTTAAGTGAGTCAGAGTTCCTAAATTGAGTTCATCCGTGTTGCCCATATTCACTGTTCCCAGCTCACTCAGTCGTTGATGCAAGTCTTCAACGACAATCTGATGCTCAGCTCTCTCTTTTTTGTCGGCAAGAAGCTCCCCTGCAGGGAAGCCACTCCGGCGCGTGCCCGCCAAAGCCATGGTCTGCAATTGACTCCCTGATAACTGAAACAACAGCTCGGGGGTCAGACCAATCATGCCTTCTGATGGGGTCCAAAACCCAAAGGTGTGCAGAGCCGGGTGAGCCCGCTCCACCGATTGAGCGCGAAGGATCAATTGGGCCACATCCTGAGAACTTGGCACCCACTCCGATTGGGCCACCACCACCGGCACGGCCTTTCTTAGTTCCCCTTGGGCAAAGAGCTGCTGAAGATCTTCAAATTGAGAGAAAAAGCTCCCCTGATTTCCCAGGTTCCAGCTCGCATTGATGCGATTTGTTAGTCCGTCAACCCCCTGCTCCTCATGACTCGCGAGGAAAAACACCTCTTCGGGGGTCCACCAAGGCTGTGGATCTTCAAGAAAGAAATCGGGCAAATAGAAGTTCCAGGCCCCAGGTTCCGGAGTGGCACCACGGGCCCTGAGCCCGCAACCAAGTAGAATTTGCCCGGACGGCAGAGAAAGGCAAAACCCTTCACTTGGGAGAATCGTCCCATCTGGCCATGTTTCCGGTAATTCGGGGCTTTTCTTTGACATCTTCTCCTCAGCCCTTTAACTCAATCTTCAAAAAGACTAGAGATGCCTGCCGCTTTGCTGTATGTTACGAGGGTTCCACGCCAGGCCCTTTAGGCTGGGTTATGCGACAAACATCTCGAATCGGCAAGCTGAGGTGACAATGACTGAGAAGGCTTCACCCGTCAAGGTGGGTCAAATTTCAATAGGCGGAAATAATGGCGGATTTGCTGTTATCGCCGGCCCCTGCTCCATTGAGTCTCAGGAGCAGATGAGCACCATTGCTGAGAGTGTGAAGTCCAATGGCGCCGTGGCTTTGCGCGGAGGCATGTTTAAGTTGCGGACTGATCCCAACTCTTTCCAGGGACTCGGCCGTGAAGCCTTTGAAATTGTTCGTAAAGTAAAGGCCTCAACGAATCTGCCCTTTTTCTGTGAAGTCACCGATCCCCGACAAATCAGCGACATGATGGAATTTGTAGACGCCTTTCAGGTCGGCTCCCGTAATATGCACAACTACGCTCTGTTGAAGGAGCTGGGACAAACGGACAAGCCTGTTCTTTTGAAGCGCGGGTTTTCTGGTTTGGTGAAAGAGTGGATCTTGGCCGCTGACTACGTCGTCAGTGGCGGCAACGACCAAGTGATTCTTTGCGAGCGGGGCATTCGCACATTTGAAACCTGCACACGAAATACTTTTGATCTCAATGCCATCGCTCATGTGAAAGAGTATTCCAGCTACCCGGTGGTGGCTGACCCTTCTCATGCGACAGGTGACAGCCGACTGGTGATTCCCATGTCTTTGGCGGCAGCTGCAGCTGGTGCCGATGGTTTAATTGTTGAAGTTCATCATCAGCCGGATCAGGCCAAGTCCGACGGCTTTCAAGCCTTAGATTTGGATCAGTTTAAAACTCTGATGATTCGTCTGGAGAAAGTTCTGACTGCTCTCGACCGTCCCCTGGCCAAGGTCTAAGTGATGACCACCCAACACCACGGCCCAGATCCCGAATTTATCAAAGGACTCTTTGGCTCTATCTCTGGCGGCTATGACCGCGCCAATGATCTGATGACTTTTGGTGTGGCCCGCTTTTGGCGCAAGCAATTGGTCAAATGGAGTGAGGCTCAGCAGGGCGACAGGGTTTTGGATTGTGCAACCGGTACGGGTGATTTGGCTTTGGCCTTTGCGGAAAAAGTCGGCCCAACCGGTCAGGTCGTCGGTTCTGACTTTTGCCCCGAGATGCTCGCCGTTGCCCCTGAAAAGGCCAGAAAACTTGGCGTGACCTGGGCCTCGTTTGAAGTGGCTGACGCTCTTGATCTTCCCTATGAAGACAATTCCTTTAATGTCACCAGCATTGCCTTTGGCATTCGTAATGTGCAAGACCCGGTTAAAGCCCTACGGGAAATGGCGCGTGTCACTCAACCCGGCGGGCGAGTGATGATTTTGGAAACCGGTGACAACCGCATGCCGGTTGTGGGCCCAATGATTCAGTTTTACTTTAAAGTGGGCGTTCCCTTTTTAGGTGGTCTGGTGACCGGCAAGAAATCGGCCTACGAGTATCTGAACAACTCGTCCAACAAGTTCCCTGGTCAGAAGAAGTTCTTGGATTTGATGAGAGCTTCTCAAGCCTTCAGCCAGGTGGAGTGCCGCTCTCTTCTCGGCGGCGCCAGTTATCTCTATAAAGGTGTTGTCGCCTAGGCGGCCAAGATTTTCCGTCTGCCGTCCATTTTCTTCTGCACAGAACTGAGCACTTCGCGAAATTGCCGACTGGTAAATGGCTTGTCGAGTTTTTCATCGACGGAAACACTTGCCTCACTGGTATCCAATGAGTCCAGAAAGCCGGAAATGACCACCACAAGGAGCTCTGGAAAGGCTCCACGGACCTGACGGATAAACTCCATTCCGTCCATGACCGGCATTTTCAAATCAGTAAAGACGATGGCCACATCAGGATGGCTGATCACTTTCTCCAGCCCCTCCTGGCCATTCTTTGCAGTAATCACCTGAAAGCCTTCTTCCTCCAGTCGTTCTTTGATCACCCGACGGACCAACTGCTCGTCATCCACGACCAGGGCCTTCACCTTGTCTTTAGAACCATCATCTTTTATCGCCGGGAACTTCATTTCAAAACAAGTTCCCTTGTCGTTTGAGTACTTAAGCTTCAAACTTCCTTTGTGAGCACGCAAAATTCCCGAGCAGACAGACAACCCCAGTCCCGTCCCTTTGCCGACAGCCTTGGTGGTAAAGAAAGGATTTAGGATACTGTCTTGAACCTCTTTAGGAATAGCCGGTCCAGTGTTCCAGATCTCGACAAGAGTGTAATCGGAGGATGGAGTCACCGTAATAGTGATCTTTCGCACTTCATAGGAGGCTTCTTCCATCGCATCCATGGCATTGTTGATCATGTTGACCACGACCTGCTCAATCTGGGTGCGGTTACCCTTGACCATCACTCCCGCAGGACATTCCACCTTAATTTCAACTCCAAGAAAGTTGGATCGATGCTGAACCAGCAATAGACCCTCGTTCATCACCCTTGCTAGATCCATTTTATCCATCTTGCCGTCAGGAGCTCGGGCGATGTTCTTCATTTGGGTGACGATTTGGGACATCCTCTCGACTGAACGATAGATGGGGTCCACCAATCGCCTGACTTCTTCCTCTGAGAGAGCATTTTTAGAAGCTTTCAGTTCGAGTAGCTCCGCCTGCCCTTGAATCACCATTAGAGGGTTATTCATTTCGTGGGCCACCGAGGCCGCAATTTTACCCAGATCAGCCAGTTTGGCCATGTGGTAAACCGACTTCAAATCCTCAGCCAGCTTTTGCTTTTCTTTGACCCCTTTCGTGTGGTCAAAAAAGGTGACCATTAACAACTCATGGCCAGCGACGACAATGCCTGAAAAGGAACAGATCACCGGAACACTTCGTCCACTCTTTCGCACAATCGATAGATCATGTTCAACCGGGGTAAAGACCTCAAACTCCAGATTGTAAAGATCGGAAATGGAATTCAGAGTCTCTTTGGCCTTACCATCAAATAGAACAGACCAAGACTGTTGAACAAGATTCTCTTCTGCCACCCCCATGAGCTCCTCAAACTGGTAGTTGGCATAGATAATCTCAAGAGTCTTGAGTTCAACCAAAACAACAGGAAGCCCCAAGCGATGGAGCCAAGGTCTGACTTCTTTGGTGATTTCCTCGTGCTTAACGTCCTGGGTGGACAATCGTGACTCCTTGAATGAACTGATGGCGCCGACTTGTTTCTGGAGATCTTATCGACATTTACCTACGGAGGTCTTAACAAAAGAGCCGTCCTCACTCAGCATGAGACAATGACAAGGCTCTAGGTTTTGATCGAAGTCATTGTTGAAGGGAATTCCACATTTAGCACCGAGGATGGGGAGGACGTGGTGTTTTAAGATGAGACATTGAGAAGCTCACAGAGTCAGCTCTTTAGAGGCCTTGGGACTGCCAAAACTTTCGCTGAAAATCGGCCTGAGTGCGAAACATGGCGACCCCCGATTCGTACTCAGCACCCACTCGTTCAGCATACTCCAATCCGGGAGAGTCCGCCGTGTAGTTGAGGTCAATCACCAGCTTGGGTTGCCATTCCCCGGGAGGCCAAACACTTGTCGCCTGGCGATTTCTGCCAACCGCCCAGATCACCACATCGGGTAAAAAACCCTCGGGTCCGGGGCCAGCTCTTTCCTCACCACTTCGCGCTGAAAAAAACCGGGCATGGGGGATCACATCCCGCAAGGCCCCCTTTGTGCCTCCTCCTCCCCAGACTGCAACGGACACACCTTCTGGAAGCCCTTGAAGTTGAACCTTAATGCCCTCCAAATCGGTGTTGTCAACCATCCACTTGTTGTCAGCTCGCAAGGCCAAGGTGTTAGCCGAGCCCAAACTCTCGGCTGAAGGGCTGCGATCATAAACCAGAGAGTGAATTTGGTTCTTCAATGGACTGGTGATGGCCGCGGCCCTGAGCCCCAACTCGCGAAGAAAATCCAAGGACTCCTGGGTCAGCTCGTCCTCATCCATTTCAATGGCCACAATCGGCATATTCCGTTCCGCAAAAAAAGCAGCCTGCTCCACGGGCGTCCAACTGTGGCGAATGGGTTTACCTATGACGGCTGCAAAGCTCTTCCAACTGTCTGGCACCGAAAGCCAATCGGAAAGTGAGGGCTGATCTGGCGCCGAGCCTCTGCCTTCCCGCCAAAACCCATAGACCATCTTTTTTCCCATCAACTGGCGGTACCACTTCCAACGGCCGTCTTTTGAACGAGGCAGAAACACCCGTCGATGGGGATCCAAAGACCACCACTGATGGCCTTCCTCCAACTCCTCAAAAGAATTCACCTCTACGGCCATCTTCAAAACACTCAGCCGCCACTTTTTTCCGACTTCAGTGAACTGCTCTAAAACGGCATCGAGGCTTTGATCACCCCGTTCGTGTTGAGAAATGATTGGGGGATCTTCTCCCTCTGGCGGCATTCCCAATTCCAGAGCCCAATCCCAAATGCCAGCTGTCGATCGAGCCAAGCTAACTTGGTTACTCAATCGCAAACTGGCAATGCGTCTTTCGTAAGGAATCACCTCACAGGCCCATTGCAATTGCTCGCCATTGATAAGATCCTCGCGCAGCTCGAACATCACATCAGGCCATTTGAGTCTCTTTTGCAGATACCAATGAGCCGCATCTTCGCTGCGGAGAAATTCCGGCATGACCGTCAAGACCCCACCGACATGGGGTGTTTCGACCTCCCAGAACAACTGGTCTCCCTGGTGCAAGAGTTCATCAAGCCCTTCCTGACGGTCAAAGATTTCATCGGCCCACTCGGCATAGCGCTGATCCCGGTCACCGTAATGATAGTGGTACTCATCATAAGAGGACCGCATTTGCGTCAACCGCGGACGATTGCGAAAGATACGTCCAGACTCGTCACTCGGTCGGCGCAACCAAATGGTGTGAACACCTTCTGGCGGATAAGAACCATAACCAGCACCTACGGCAATAAAAGTGTCCGGCGGGTTGTCTTGGTACTTCCTCACCAAGGCCTCAAGGTGGCTCACTTCCAACTGGCGGAAAGTCTGTTCACCATCTGCGGCAAAAATCTCGGCAACAGTTTTACCCGTTGCCTGCTCAATCACCGTATCCAAATCAAAATATCTACGATCAGGTAAGGCTTCTTTCAAAGCTCTGAGCCAAGATGTCTTCCCCGTTCCCCGATGTCCGACGATCAAGACAATCATGGATGTACCCCAAGGCTTGTCCAAAAACCCAGGTAGCTTTTGGCGATGACGTCAGGGTTGAGAATACGAATAGGAAATCCCGCACGCAAAAAGATCGCGCCCGCCATGGCCAGGCGGTGATCCAAGTCCGTATCAAAATCAAAGGGAGTGCCTGGCTTTGCAGGTTCATCACCGACGATCATCAATCCCCCCTCGACTGTCTCCACTCTTCTTCCCGCCTTGCGAATCAACTCCACGAGTTTTTCTATGCGATTGGACTCTTTAAATACTAGCTGATCTGCCCCCCAAAGACGACTAGGCCCCTTAGCGAGAGCACAGAGAGCGGCGAGAACCGGAAATAGGTCCGGGCTGTCGTTAAGATTAATATCGATACCTCGTAGCTCAGGCGCTTCCTTAACTTTGAGAGTGCCATCAACTCGCTCCACCACGGCCCCCATTTGTTCCAGAATATGGGGAAAAATGGCGTCCGGCTGGGGGCTCTTGAGCGGGAAATCCTCAAGAGTGGCTTCACCGCTTACGGCCGCGACTGCGGCAATGGCGAAGCCTGAACTCATGTCCATCTCTACAGTATAGTGATCGATCTTCACCTGCTGTTGAGACCAGATGCGAAAATCACCTTCCCATTTTTCCAGCTCCATGCCGAAATGGCGCATCAAACCCACTGTCATCAACCAATAGGGTCTGGAGACCATGCGTGAACTCACAGAAAGATAAAGGGACTCTGGCAAGTTCCAACAATTCAACAATACTGCTGAAGCAAATTGGCTGGAACGATCGCTGGGAATATGAAGGGAATCCCCCATGGGTTTCCACCCATAGCTCCTGATTACGAGTCGGTCTTTATAAAGTTTCGCTTCCACTCCAAGTTGGCTCAAGATCCGCACGATTTCGTCCTGGGGGCGACTAAAAAGCCGTTCACTGCCCCTGAGTTCATGCTCGCCGGGTTGACGTGAGGCTCTGAGTGCCAAAAAGCGCAGCACTGCCCCGGCGTGGCCACACTCAATGGGCCGATAGCAACTTAGGCTCAGAAGACCTTCCTTCATCAGCTCCACATCCTGGCTATCCGAGTAACCGACGATGTCGAGTTCGTGCTTGGCATAACTAGCCGCCACCAAAGCTCGGTTGTAGAGAGATTTCGACGCCGGAATCTTGCCTATAAAGCTAAATGGCTGAGTCACATCTACCAACCCTGCCGACGCATTTCACGAATCACGTCTGAGACTTTCACCTTTTCCCTCTTAGGTTTGCCTATTCGTGAGAGAAAAACAAAAGTCACATGATCCGAAGACGCTAGTTTCTTATCCCGATGCAGGAGCCGCTTAAGGGTCATAGATGGGATGCGCTTGCGGCGATGCAATTGTCTCTGCAGCTCTACAAGACCCAGCCTTGTCTCCAACTCCTCAAGGACCTCTTTCTCTGTTTGCTTGCTAGTCGTTCCAAGAAGAGCCCCCCACTGGACAGCAAATTTTAAACCCAGAGCTACAGTCCAGCCATGAGGGATGTCGTAAAAAGCCTCAATGGCATGACCGACCGTGTGGCCGAGGTTTAGAATCTGGCGGTGGCCCTTCTTTTCCTGGGGATCCAGTTCAACGATTTTATTTTTAGCAACAACCGCCTTAGGCAAAACCTCCCAAAGAGAGTTGGTGGATAGATTTGGCAACCCGATTGTCTTGCGATACAGAGGGCCACCGGTCAAAAGTGCCACTTTATAGAGTTCCGCAAATGCCGCCTGATGCAGGTAGGGATTCTGGGTTGCCAAAAGATTGCGACACATGACGACTATTGAGGCCGGATAAAAAGTCCCGATTTGATTTTTAGTGCCTCCTAAATTTAGGCCTGTTTTCCCACCGTGGGCCGAATCAACGGCCGCCAACCAGGTGGAAGGCAGATGGGCTAAACCAACTCCCCTTTTGTAGACACTGGCAAAAAAACCGGCAAAGTCACCAATCGAACCACCGCCCACAGCTAAAACCACAAGGTTTCGACCAGGAACAGCACCAGCAATTTTATTCAGACGATGGGCATGGTGGGAAAACTGTTCCACGGCCTTTAATTTTTCACCTGCCGCCACGCCGTAGCGCAAAGGAAACTGCCTCACCCACTGGGCAAACCGACCCTTATTTTTGAGCTTGCGGTCAAAGATGACCAGAAAATGGGTGTCCTTGGTCAGACGCAAATGCCGCTTCAACCAGGCGGCAGAAGGAAGATTGGTTGAATATCGTACCAAGGTTGCCATTAAATGAACCTACTTCAACTTGGGATCAAGGGCATCCCGCAGCCCATCGCCCAAAAGATTAAAACAAAGAACCACAACCAGAATACAAACTCCAGGAAGAGTCACCAGCCACCAGGCGCTCTCGATGTAGCTGCGGGCATCGGACAGCATCACTCCCCATTCAGGAGTGGGAGGCTGAGCGCCCAAGCCGAGAAAGCCCAAGGCTGCGGCATTTAAGATGCCATCACTAAAGCCCAAGGTGGCCTGAACAATAATTGGAGCCATGCAGTTAGGGAGAATATTGCGAACAGCGATCCGGGTATGACTGGCCCCAAAACTCACCGTCGCATCCACATAGGGCTTGGCCTTTTCAGCCAGAACCGACGCACGAACGATGCGAATGAAACTGGGGAGAGCAACGATACTGACGGCGATCACCGCATTGGTCAAACTCGGACCCAAGACCGCCACCACCACAATAGCTAACAGAATCGACGGTAGTGACATCAGGATGTCCACTGCTCGCAAAATCACACTGTCGACCCAGCCACCAAAATAACCAGCCAACAAA
Source organism: Pseudobdellovibrionaceae bacterium (assembly GCA_020635075.1). NCBI lineage: Bacteria > Pseudomonadati > Bdellovibrionota > Bdellovibrionia > Bdellovibrionales > Pseudobdellovibrionaceae > Pseudobdellovibrionaceae bacterium. The sequence continues at coordinate 395,366 of JACKAM010000002.1, forward strand.
CCAAAAAAACTACCTGTCGCCAAAGTCAGAGTGACCACCATCAACCCGACACCCAGGGACACTCGGGCCCCGTAGATCAGGCGGCTTAAGACATCTCGGCCGATGTCGTCGGTGCCGAGAAGAAACTCCACACTTCCTCCCGTCATCCAAAAGGGAGGAATATTGAGTGCCCCTTCATTCACCCAAGTGGGATCATGAGGCGCCACCCAGGGCGCTAACAAAGCAACTAATGAAAGAACCGTGAGTAGGACCAAGCTCGCCAGAGCCCCTTTGTTGCGACAAAATGACCGCCACAGCCGCCGGCACTCCATCAGGCCTTCCCTCTCATCATGGGGTTAACGACCTGGTAAAGAACATCAACCACCATGTTGACGGAAATCACCACAATAGAAATCAACAGCACTCCACCCTGAATCACCGGATAATCGCGAGCCGTCACACTGTTGACCAGCCACTTGCCAATTCCCGGCCAGGAAAAAATGGTCTCGGTCAAAATCGCACCGGTGAGGACGGCGCCTACCATCAAACCAACAACCGTAATAATCGGAATCAAAGCGTTGCGAAGAGCGTGAACCACAACCACACCATAGGCACCAAGACCTTTTGCTTTTGCCGTGCGAATATAGTCTTCACGTAAAACCTCTAACAAACTGGAGCGGGTCATGCGCGCCACGGCCGCCAAAGGGATTGTTCCCAGTGCGATCCCGGGAAGAATCAAGTGGGAAAAGGCACTCTTAAATCCGGCCCAGCCTTCTCCACTGAGCCAGGTGTCAAAAATCATGAACCCGGTTTTAGGATCAATGTCGTACATCACGCTAATGCGCCCAGAGACGGGAGTCCAACCAAGGGTGACAGAAAAGATTAGGATTAAAATCAATCCCCACCAAAAAATCGGCATGGAGTAACCCACCAGGGCTCCACCCATAACCGTGTAATCCAAAGGAGTGTTGCGTTTAACGGCGGCGATCAAACCTATGGGAATCCCCAAAAGCACCGCCCAAAACATACCAAAAAGTCCAAGTTCAACCGTGGCCGGAAACCGATCGGCGAACTCTTCCAAAACCGGTCGCTTTGAATGAATGGAAACTCCCAGGTCACCCGTCAGGGCATTCCCCATAAAACTAAGATACTGTTCGAGCAGGGGGCGATCCAACCCCAGGTTCTTTTGCATCTCCGCATAGACTTCGGGCGAAGCACCGCGCTCACCCAACAACAACATGACCGGGTCCCCGGGCACCATGCGGATAAGAGAAAAGGCGACGATAGAAACGCCGATAAGAGTTGGAATGGAAACCACCAGGCGGCGGAGGATCAGGCGCAGAATCACGAAGGACAACTCTCCGGTGGGGTCGCTCCCGAATCACCCAAGGAACGACCCGAAATCAATTCAATACTTACTTGAGATCAACTTCATAAAAGGACTCAGTGCCAAAGGGGCTCAACTTGTAACCCTTGACCGAGCTACTCATGGCTCTAAAGACAGTTGAGTGAGCCACAGTCACCCAGGGAGCTTCTTGTTTGAAGATCATCTGAGCTTTTTTGTAAAATGTCGTGCGTTTTTTGATATTGGTGATGGTCTTGGCACGGTTGATCAGTTGAGCGAAGTCCTTGTCACACCAGCGAGCCACGTTGCTTCCAGCCTCAATGGCGGCACAACCTAGTAGCACGTTCAAGAAATTGTCAGGGTCACCGTTGTCACCCGTCCAACCGAGTTGGATCATGCTATGCTCACCTTTGCGGGCCTTAGCCAAATAAGTCGGCCAGTCATAACTCACTAGCTTCACCTTGACCCCAATTTTGGCCAAATCTGCTTGGATCATCTCACCCAATTTTTTGCCGTTAGGCATATAGGGGCGAGAGACGGGCAAGGTCCACAATTCGGTTTCAAATCCGTTGGGAAAGCCCGCCTTCTTCAGCAGGTCCTTAGCCTCTTTGGGATCGTATTTGTAATCCTTGGTTTTACTGTTCCAGGACCACATAGACGGTGGAATGGGGTTCACAGCAACCTTGGCATTCCCCAAATAGATGGCGTCAATATAAGAACCACGATTCAAAGCATGATGAACAGCACGGCGAACAAGCACGTTATCAAAAGGCTTTTTCTCCGTGTTCATCGCCACATAGCCAACGTTGAGGCCATCTTGTTGTAAGACCGTGATCTTGGGATTGTCCATCATTGCCTTGAGATCAGTGGGCGAAGGCTCAGCAATCAGGTGGCACTCTCCGGTCTTTAGCTTTTGGAAGCGCACACTTGGATCCTTGGTAATAGCAAACACCACTTTGTCCAACTTAGGGGCGCCAAGGAAATACTCTCGGTTGGCTTCATAACGAATCATGGTGTCTTTAACATAGCGTTTGAAAACAAAGGGGCCGGTGCCGACGGGCTCGGTATCCAGTTTTTCTGGAGTTCCCTCGGTGAGAAGCTGAGTTCCATATTCAGCCGATGTGATCGAGGCAAAGTCCATTCCCAGGTTCGCCAAAAAGGGCGCCTCAGGACGACTCAGCACAAACTTAATGGTGTAGGCATCGATCTTCACAATGTCCTTAATGATCTTATCCATTTCCATGGAGGAAAAGTACTCATAGCTTCCGCCGTTCACTTTATGGAAGGGGTGGCTCGGATCTTTCATCCTCTGGAAGGACCAAATGACATCATCAGCATTGAACTTGCGCTTGGGAGTGAAGTTCTCAGTCTTTTGAAAGCTCACATCTTTGCGCAACTTAAATGTAAACTCCAAGCCATCTTTGGAAACCGTCCAGGACTCAGCCAGGGAGGGAATGATTTCCGTTCCGCCCTGCTTGAAGTCCACCAATCGGTTATAAATCATTCTCGAACTGGCATTAAATGTCGGACCATCAGTTGCCAATTGAGGATTGAAAGTACTGGGGCTTCCCTCAGAACAGTATACAAAGGTTTTATCAGCGGCCTGTGCCACACCTACTGACAAACACAACACCGCAGCCAGAGCAGAAAACAGATTCCGAGCTCTCATTCGATACTCCCATTATCCTGGTCATTGGACGCCTGAGGCGTCTTAGAACATTCACCCCTATTAAGAGGCCCCTATAATATAGAGAAGAGTTATAGCATGGAGAGGGGTTTATCAACGCCCAAAGACCTGGGAGTAGATGCGCAATGTCAACCAACTCCCGTTAGGAGAGAAGATCTTGCTTGGCAGGAAGCGACCAGTCAATGGGCTCAAGACCCCACTTCTCCAGGTACTGGTTCGCCTGAGAAAAGGGCCTGCTGCCAAAAAAACCCCGGTGGGCCGAAAGAGGCGAGGGATGAGGGGCTTCCAGCACCAAATGCTTTTGCCGGTCGATCACCCGACCCTTTTTTTGGGCGTAGCTTCCCCACAAAACAAAGACCAGATGTTCCCGCTCTCGGTTAAGAGCTGCCACAGCCTGATCGGTGAACTCTTCCCAGCCCTTTCCCTGATGGGATCCGGCCTTTCCTGCCTGCACCGATAATGTCGCGTTTAGCAATAGGACACCTTGATCCGCCCATTTTTGCAGGAATCCGTGGCCAGGAGGCTCAATCCCCAGGTCGTTTTTCAACTCCTGGTAGATGTTTTTGAGCGAGGGGGGAATATCCACCTCAGGTCGCACACTAAAACAAAGACCGTGGGCCTGACGAGGACCATGATAAGGGTCCTGCCCAAGGATTACCACTTTGGTTTCAGCAAATGGCGTGGAATCAAATGCGGCAAAAAACTCTTTGCCTCTCGGGTAGATTTTCTTCCCTGACGAAAGCTGGTCCTTTAGAAACTGTCGCAGATTCACCATGTATTCCTTGGTGAACTCGCTTCCCAGCATCTTCTTCCAGCCTGGCTCCAGCTGCACTCGACTCTCTGCCACCTAAGTCTCCTTAAAGCTTTCTTAATCTAAAATCTGGCCTCATGCCAAGGTCCAATTCCCCGCACCATCGCTTGGAGGCGATGTACATTGTGTCGATTGATAGTAAACTTAAATTGGCTTCATTTAGAGAGGGTTAATAACTAATGAAGATCCTATTGGTGAGCCTGAGTATTCCTATTCTCTTGGCTTCAGTTTTTATGGGATGGAGATTGCGGACGACTGGAATGAGTCGTCGGCTTTTGCGCGGGTGGACTGCTCTGCAGGGGTTCTCCATCTTGTTTGTTTTGGCCTACTCCTTTACGCTTTACTTTCTTTTAAATGACGCCCGTAAAATCACTTTGCCTGCCAATGGCTTAATTCTATTTGGTGGCTCCATCTATGTTTTGTTTTCCACCCTCGTCACGGTGTCTCTGGTGAGATTGCTCAACAGGGAAAAAACCAGCCTCGACCGTCGGGTGGAAGAACAAACCCAACAATTGGCCGACACCTTGGGTGAGCTGGAGGACAAGCACGGTCATCTTAAGGCCACCCAGGAGCACCTGATTGAAAGTCACAAAATGATGGCCATTGGCGAGTTGACCTCTGGGGCCGCCAACGAGATCAACACCCCTTTGAGTACCATCATGCTCAACTCCGAGGCCCTACTTCGACTGGTTGAAAAGGGTGAGGCCGATGGCAAAGTCAAAAAGGCAGCAAACAAGATCAAGCTGTCGGCCGGCCAAATCAACACCATCATCTCAGCCCTTTTGACCTTCTCTCATAGAGACTACGAGGGCGGGGACGAGACCTTTTCGATGCGCGATCTTTGGCAATCCGTTTTGGTATTGACTCAGGATTTTGCCAACCAAAATCGCGTACGCCTGGAGTTCACCATGTTGGACGCAACCGATATGCATCTCAAGGCCCCCAAATCCAAACTCCTTGAGGCCATCTCTCATTTGGTGAAAAACGCCATCGAAGCCGCCAGTCGTTACCCCGTTCGCTGGGTGCGGGTGGAGGTCAGCCGGGATCACAACTGGATCAACATCCGCGTCTCCGACAGTGGCACCGGGATCAGCAAAGAGGATGGCGAAAAAATCTTTCGCCCCTTCTTCACTACCAAGGACACGGGGCTTGGCGCGGGGCTTGGCCTTTCCGTTGCCAAGGGGGTGGCCGAATCACAAGACGGAATCATTGAGGTGGACTTTTCCCACCCCCACACCTCCTTAATTATGCGCCTGCCACGAACCCGAGTTGAACCCACCATTCAAGACCAGGCCTCGTCACCTAATTAGGCAAAACCCCCAAAGTGAACTAAGTTCGTTTGCTATTGACAGAGGCCTTGTGATCAGTCATTGGTGAGGCCCTTTTTCCGATGTGGCCAATAACGACGCCAACAATGAATGATTCATGATTGGTCAGGAACAACTGTGCAAATGGATTTTCACCCGCCTACAACCGAATGCCTTCCCCGCTCCTTTTATTTACAAGACACAGTGGAAGTGGCGCGCCAACTTTTGGGCAAGGAGTTGGTGTACGAACATCCCCAACTGGGCACTCTCTCGGGGATCATCGTCGAGACAGAGGCCTATTTGGGCAATCAAGATCCTGCCTGTCACAGCTTTAACAACCGCCGCACTCCGCGGACAGAAACCATGTTTGGCCTGGGTGGCTTTTCCTACGTCTACTTTATTTACGGCATGTACCACTGCTTTAATGTCGTCACCATGAATGAAGGCGAACCTGAAGCCGTTCTTATTCGGGCACTGGAACCACGCCTTGGTCTCGGACGTCTGATGAGCCGCTGTAAACCCGGAACAAAGCCTCACCAACTGCTCAATGGCCCCGGCAAACTGTGTAAGACCCTTGAGATCAACCGGGAGCACAATGCTCTCGATCTCTGTCAGTCGCCGATTGTTATTCGCCAGGCCGAGGAAACTTGCCATTCTATGGAAATTGAAATCACTCCGCGCATCGGTATCGGATCGACCGGAGATGCGGCCCATTGGCCCCTCAGATTCCTCTGCTCGGGCCACCCCTGTTTGTCTCCCGTAAAATCACCTAACTACCTGTAAACACCAGACTCTTAGCCATACTCCCAACCTTGACAAATCTCATTTTGGACACAGATTTGTTAAAAGGAGGGAAGTTCATTTATGAAGGACTCTGAACAAAAAATTCTTCAATATGAACCCAGTCCTGAAGTAAAGGCTTTTATCTTTCAACAAATCCAGGACCTGGAGCCTTTTTTGGAAAAGGTCGGTGGCCTCGGTGTGTTTGTTGAAAAAACCGAAAAACACCAGGAAGGCGGCCAAGTGGAAGAAAACTTCCTCATCCGCCTTGTGGTATCCCCTGATGGCGGAAGAATTGAGGTTCAAGGTGAAAGCCCAAATATCTTCGAAGCCTGCATCAAGGCCAAAAGCTCCCTCGTCTCCCGCCTCTCACCCTTGGTGAACGCCCTTTCGGCAACGGCTGGTCGAGACGAATTAGTGGAGTACTTCTCCCAGGGCGGACAGGTTCATTAAGCTGAAATTGAACATCTAAAAAATTTAAAGCCGGCTCGCTGAGCCGGCTTTTTTGTTTGATCGATAAAAGTGGCCCCTAGGGGGATGCCTAGGGGCCGGGGAATGGGCGATCAAACATGTAGAGATGGGATGCTCGCTCATTCGGGAATAATTGATTAACCAAAGTCACCCGAAGTTGTTGCTTTATACTTCGATCGTACGGGATAGGAAGGGATCAGCACTCAAGTGCCAGCTCAGTCTAGAGGGGGGAGGGGTCGACCTTTGCCAACGAGAAGCAGCAGTCAAAGATGTTTATGCCGATCTACCTATCCTATTTCGTACTTTAGCCGTTCTTATGCCCAGAGGCTTTCTCCTGTCCAACTTTCCCTTGTGAATTTTAAGTGTAGGAGAAAAGATTTCAGCTCAGATCAAAAGCGCACAGAACTGAACAAAACAGGTTGAAAAAATTGCCAAACACCCCCGTCGGGTGAATGCGCAAAATAGCTGAAGTTTAGCGCCAGCGGGCCTTGGCTTTAGCTGGTTTTAGAAGGCTGGATTTAAGATCGGACGAAATTCTCTCCAATAAGATCTCCAAGCCCCGATCATTGGGATGAAGACCGTCGCGCCAAATTTCCTCACCTTCTCCGTGGTAAAGCTTGGAGAGATCATGAATGGTTACCCGCTTGGACGATTGTTTCGCTGCGGTTTGAAATTCGTTGTAGGCCTGAATGACCAATTCGCGAATCGGAAAGGAGTACTTTAAAATGTGATCTTCGCGACTGGTGAGAGCCTTTGAATTGGGGACATGGGGGTTGGGCTGCAGGTAGTGAAGGTCAATGATGCCCAGGCTCTCGGCCACCGCCGAAATATCACCATGGACTAAGGCCCAACGCTGAGCCAACCATTTAAACAACTCCCGATCAGAGCCGGCAAAAAAGGCCTCCCCTCCTTCGGCCTTGGGCAACTCTCCCTTAAGGCGAACCAGGTCGCGCATCAGTTGAGCTCCTAAGATACCCCATATCCGATGCACCAAGAGGGAGTGCTTCCAAAAGCCCTTCAATGTCGAACGAGTCAGATCCGCCAAAGCCTGACGTTTCTCAATAATCTCATGGGCCTTTTGGATCTCCTCCTCACCCCAGTCTGCGGTGCGTATCAGGTGTTCAAAATGGCTGAGGCGCACTCCGTCTGGCAACCAACCGGCCTTGTTGTTTTCCTGCCCACTCCAAATTTCATGAATACCATCAACAAAGACCACGGCATCAAAAGCTTCGCGAAAGTAGGAAAACACCTGTTGGGAAATGGTGCTGTTGTGGCCGCCGGCAGCCAGGTTGATCACGCGAACAGTTCGCCCCTTCAACCACCCACCGATAAGCTGCTCTAATTTATCTGCTTGTTCACCCACCATGTGGGCAAGGCTGCCGCCAAAGATACCAACAACAAAAGGGCGGCCCTGCTCTCCATCGGCTCCCGGCACACAGTAACCGGATTCACAGGAGCGAAAATCATAGCGGGTTTGAAAACCAAAGCGGTTCACCTCACCTTCTCCCTGTCGGTAGACATAGCCAAACAAGGGATGGAGTTTCAGGCGGGATTCCCAGGCCTTTTTGTCAGTTCCGACAGTAAAGAGATTGGTCAGTGTGCCCAGTAGCTCATTGCGCTCAACAATGTGAATTTCCCGATCCCAGCTTTTCCACTGCTGGTAGGATTGTATGGAAAGAAACCCTTCCAGCAATAAAATCCCGAGAAGAATAATTGTTGGCACCAGGACCAGAATCAGGCCCAGTCGTTTGAAGCGGAATTTAAAACGAAATTTGGCCGCCATGATGTCCTCTGTACTTGTTAATGCTCGCGACGTTGCCTTTTATGACTTCATTAGAGTGGGTACCGGACGCGATCTCTTTCCATGGGACTGAGCATAGGGTTTTGAACACTTTTTTTCCAAACGCCTTTAAGAGTCGCCATGGGGTGCCAGGAGTGAGTGGTTGCTTGAGAGTCACCTTCTCCCACCTTGATGTGTTGGTAATTCACAGTGGATGTTTTTCCGGTAACAAAGGGTATTAGCTCCATCGCCTGATAACGAAAGACATCAGTCGCCGTCGAACTTGCTCCGTAGGCAATTTCACAACGGGGCCACCAACGGGGAAAATTCCATTTCATTGTCAGTCCGTCCGGTAGCTGAATTTCAATCTGAGGACGAACTTTCTTCTCTCGGATGCGATGATGGACTTGGCTCTCGTCTTCATTGAGAGGAATTTGAAAGTTCTGATGTAAATGGATCTCCACCAGTCTCGTCATGTATCTTTTTAAATCTTCGATCTGCATTCGCTTTCCCCTCAATGGTGTCCAATTATAGAAGGCGAATCCCAAGAGGAACAGTCTCTCGACCTTGGTGCCACCAATTTAAACAGAGCATTAATGTAAGTCCTATTCCCCTTGAAGCCCGGCAGCATGGGTCTATGTAGGCGATTGCTTTGGCCTTTCTAAAAACACCTGGACCTTAGAACTTACATAATACCTACACTTGACTTACAAACTACTTACACATAACTTATACCTTACTTACAGAGGTGAAGCATGAAAAACTCTAAGACCGACTCTTCTCTCCGTCCCCTGACCAAGAAGGAAAAAAAGGTCCTGGAGTTTATTGAGAGCTATATGCAGAGCCAACAGGTGGCCCCTTCTTACCAGGAGATCCAGGATCATTTTGGTTTTAAGTCCATCAATTCGGTTCAATCTTATCTGCGCCAGCTCCAAGCCAAAGGTTACATCCATAATCCGGGTGGCAACCAGAAACGCGCCATCTCTCTTTTGCAGTCGGCCCAAACCGTTTCGTCTTCCCTAGGTTTAAGCACTCGTCGCTCCACTTCCCAGGAGCGACACCCTTCCAACTCCTTCTACCCTTCCAAAGAGGAGACTCCGGCTCTCGTTGCCCGACCACAGCCGGAGTCTCTCTCTTTGCCCCTTTTGGGTCGAGTGGCAGCTGGTGCACCAATTGAAGCTTTTGATCATGATGAGTTTGTCGAAGTGCCGGCCAACATGGTCCGCAACCCCAGTAAAACTTTTGCTTTGCGGGTTGAAGGACAATCAATGATCGAAGATGGCATTTTAGATGGTGATCTTATTTTTGTTCAGCAACAGTCCTATGCCAACAATGGGGAAATCGTTGTGGCAATTGTAGACAATGAGGCCACTGTTAAACATTTTTATTTGCATCGCGGGGACAATTTAAAAGTTATCCCCAAACATCCACAGAGTTCTTCACATCGCGGATCTGCATCTCGACAACAAGTGGAATTGCGTCCGGCAAATGCCACCATGGAATCCATGTGGTTTCAGCCGGAGCAAGTGGAAATTCGCGGCGTAGTGGTGGGTCTACTTAGGCATTATTGATCTAAGCCGGTCCCACGCTATGACTCTTGGGCGCAACACTTTCTGTGTATGCAACCAAGAGGTCAGCACCTGACTTTTTTTACTTTAATTTGTTTTGGCTTTGCCAGAACTGTGAGGATTTATGTCTTTCGGCGAAAGGCCTAGGGGCATCTTATTCTCTGAATAATGGATGACTATGAAGGACTCTTTACAAGCACTGTTTGTTCGCCCTCACGAACTGAAAACCCGGGAAGGTCTTCCCACCGGCTCGACCGAGTTGGATCAATTTTTGATTTGGCAGGGCATTCCTAAAGGTGCCGTTAGTTTACTTGTCAGCTCTCATGGCAGAGGTGCCACAAGCCTATGGGGCGATACGGCCATCCCCCTCACCCAACAAAAGAAGTGGGTAGCCTGGATGAACAGCAGTGAGCACCACTTGTGCCCATGGAGTTGGTGGCAAAAGAAGATGGACTTCTCACGCCTGCTCGTTGTCTCCTCCCCGGATAACCGCAAAAAATTCCTCTGGGCTTTACATGAGCTTTTGTCTTTGAGTCTTTTCGATCTCATTGGTTGTGACTTGGGGGAACTCCAACTCCGGGATAGCGATGTTCTTAAACTTTCCCGCCATGCCCGCCGCGCCCAGGCGGCTGTGGTCCTGACCAGCGCCAATCGCTTTGTCCGGCGCAGCTCTTTTTACAGTTTGATTCTTAATTTCAACAGTCCCCGCCTCAAGATTGAGCGTGCCCAACATCGACTCACCCCCCACACCATAAAAAGGAGAAACACCTATGCGGACCTTGTGCCTCAACTTGCACAGAACCGAAAAGCCCTCAGTAGCTGAAAACTTTTTGACCTTCAGCCCACGGGTGCAGTTCCGTGAGCCAGGCCTGGTCTTTGCTGATATCACGGGCACCAGTCATTTGTTTGGCTCAGAGAAAAAGTTATTGAGTGAGGCTCTGCAAATTGCCCGTGACTTTTACCCCCAAGCCACCGGAGCTATTGCTGACACTCCCGCTCCCGCGCAGGTTTTCACCTTTCTCCAGGACACCACCATCGTTCCCCCCACCCAGGAATCTGATGACTTAAAGACTCTACCCCTGGACTCTCTTTTACACCTTGAAGGCCTGATCACCTGGCACAGCACTCGCGAAGTGGAAGACATCATCTCTTTCTTTCAAGTGTTGGGCATGAAAACCATCGGCGATTTGGATCGTTTCCAAATGGAATCCCTGCGCGAGCGCTGGGGGGACACAGGAGCCACTCTGTGGAAGCGCCTCCATGGTATGGAAAGGCAAGTGATCTCGCCCCTGCTACCCACGGAATCTTTGGTAGACTACATCCACTTGGATTTTCCAGTTTCTCTGCTTCCTTTTTTACTTCACTGTCTGGAAAAATCCCTACGCCACCTGTGTCGCCGCCTGCAGGGGCGGGCCGAGTTTGTCCGCAAGGTTCGCATTCATCTGTATTGTGAGTACTCGTCTAAATGTCATGTCCTGGAACTCACACCGGCCAGCCCGGGGCGAAACCTGGAACTTCTTATGAAACTCATGGAAAACAAATTGGCTGAAGTGGATTTGGAAAATCCCATTCGTGAAATGGAAATTGAAATTGTCCCCTGTCCGGAGAAAATCCAACAGCTCGACTTTTGGGAGCCACGCACCCGGGATCAGGACAAACTGGATCAACTGGTTAGTCTTTTTAACCAGGCCTCTTTGACCACAGGTTTTTTTAAACCCCACAATGAGATTTTGCCGGAAAAGTCATGGGACCTGACTCCTGAGTTTGAAGATTTTGACGCCATTGAAGACGAAGTGGAGGTCGAGGGGCAGTCTTTTCGTTTAAGACCTGCTTACAGTCACCAACTGGCTCATTCACCCCGCCCCACTCGTTTATTGAAAAAACCCAAGCGCCTTGCCCAGCAGGAGCTGCGGCAGTTGCACTTTTTAAGCTCTTACCCCGTGGAGCGCCTTGAGGACGGTTGGTGGGACGACTCCCGAGGACGCGATTATTACTTCGCCCTGTCTTCACAGGGCCAATGCCTGTGGCTGTTTATGGACCGAATCGAAAACGAGTACTATCTCCATGGCTACTTTGATTAGAAAAAACTCCCAGCTTGTTTCAGCTGGGACTTCAATTGAGTACGTGGAGCTTTTAGGTCGCAGCAATTTCTCCTTTCTCCAGGGAGCCTCCCATCCAGAGGAAATGGTTTTACAGGCAAAAGCTCTCGGTTATCGTGGATTGGCCATCTGTGACATCAATGGCCTGTATGGTGTGGTTAAAGGTTTTGAGGCCGCAGAGAAACCCTCCCACTTTAGCGTTCAGGAAATTCACACGCAGGCCGCCCGCAATAAGAACTTTCGCTATCATTTGGGGGCAGAACTCACCTTAGCCGACAAGAGTTCACTGGTTCTTCTCCCCATGAACAAAGACGGTTATTCGCGCCTGTGCCAACTGATCACTCTGGCCCGGCGTAAAGCGCCAAAGGGATATTCGGACCTCACTCTTCAGGAGATTCTCCTTCACAGCGACGACCTGATTGCCTGTCCACTTCCACCCTGGAACCTAAAGACACTTAAAAGTCTCAGGGAGATTTTTTACCGCCGGCTTTATCTTCCGGTGTGGAAAGACTTCTCCTGGTCGTCGGTGCAGCACTTTCAACAAGGACTACAGATCGAACAACAACTGGGGATCCCACTGTTTGCCACGCAACGTCCTTTTATGCACCACCCGGATCGCAAGCCTCTCCACGATGTGTTGACCTGTATCTTCCATAAGACCAACCTGACGGAAGCCAAATCCCTACTGCTTTCCAACCGTGAGCGCCACCTAAAGCCCCTTCATGATTTGGCTTACCTGTGGCGGGAGCGCCCTGATCTTTTGACCCGTACCGTGGAAATTGCCAATCAACTGGAGTTTTCTTTGACCGAGCTGCGCTACCAGTACCCTCAGGCTAATTTGCCTCCAGGAAAGTTGCCCGCACAGTATTTGCGTGAGCGCGTGGAGGCCGGCGTTCTTTGGCGGTATCCTGAAGGTGAACCCAAGCAGGTTCGCCAACTGATCGAGCATGAGCTGGACGTCATCACTGAGCTTCAATATGAAGATTACTTTCTCACTATCTGGGACATTTGCGAGTTCGCCCGACGGGAAAAGATTCTCTTTCAGGGCCGGGGGTCTGCGGCCAACTCGGTGGTGTGTTATGTCCTGGGACTCACTGCGGTTGATCCCACCCAAATTCAATTGTTGTTTGAGCGTTTTATTTCCAAAGAACGGGGAGAACCTCCGGATATTGACATTGATTTTGAAAGCGGCCGCCGTGAGGAGGTGATTCAATACATCTACAAAAAATACGGGGCCCAGTTCGCCGCCATGGTGGCCACCGTGATCTGCTACCGCACACGCATGGCCCTTCGTGAATCCGCCAAAGTTTTGGAGATTCCCACGGCCACCATTGACCACATGATTAAATTTATGGGCCGCGAGGGCCTTAAACGCCTGATGGAAAACCCGGATAAAGCGGTTGAGTTAAAGATCCCGCCTGAGAAGTTCCAACTGCTGATGGAGGTCAGTGCTTCTCTGCAAGGCTTTCCCCGCCACCTGGGTATTCACACCGGGGGATTTTTAATTTCCCAAAGACCCATCACTGAGTGTGTCCCGGTGGAAAAGGCCACCATGGAAAATCGCTATGTGGTGCAGTGGAACAAGGATGACCTGACCACCTTAAACATGATGAAGATTGATGTCTTGGGCTTGGGAATGCTCACCGCCTTGCAAAAGAGTTTTGCCATGTTGAGTGCGGACAAGGGCCTCTCTCTTGACCTTTCCAGCCTTCCCCCTCGTGACCAGGCCACCTATGACATGATTCAAAAGGCCGACACGGTGGGCGTTTTTCAAATTGAATCGCGGGCGCAAATGTCTCTTCTCCCCCGCTTTAAACCCAACTGTTTTTATGACCTGGTGATTGAGGTGGCCATTATCCGCCCTGGCCCTATTCAGGGCGGAATGGTCCATCCCTTTATTCGCAGAAGACATGGCAAGGAAAAGGTCACCTATCCCCATCCCGATCTAGAACCTATTCTCGGTAAAACCTTAGGAGTTCCCATTTTTCAAGAGCAGATCATGCAGATTGCCTCAACGGTTTGTGGCTTTACTCCAGGTGAGGCTGATGAACTCAGGCGCCTGATGTCCTCAAGTTGGAAGCACCCGGATGTCATGCAAGGTCTTAGACAGCGAATTCTCAACGGCATGCTCAATCATGGGATTAGCCTTCAGGATGGCGAACAGATTTACCGCACCATTGAGGGTTTTGCCTCCTACGGATTTCCCGAAAGTCATGCCGCCAGCTTTGCTTTGATTACCTATGCCAGTTGTTATCTCAAACGCCACCATCCGGAGGTTTTCACCTGTGCTCTTTTAAATAGCCAGCCCATGGGCTTTTACTCCCCTCGCACATTGATTGGCGATGCGCAAAGACACAAGGTGCGCTTTTTGCCCATTCACATTCAACGCTCTGGCTATGATTACTCTTTGGAGAAACTGGTCACACTCGAAGATCGCAGCCGATGGGCCGTGCGCCTGGGGTTTCGCTCGATTTATGGCATTCAGGAAAGGCACATCCAAAGCCTTTTAGAAGAGCGACAATCCAGCGGTGAATTTAAAAATCTGGAAGATCTTGTCCGCCGCACTCGTTTGCCAAAACATATTTTGATTTCCCTGGCCGCAGCCGGGGCTTTTGAGTGTTGGGGACTCAATCCCCGAGCAGCCCTGTGGGCCTTGCAATCCTTGCAACTGGACCAACAGAGTCTTTTGTTTGGTCAGCCCCGTGAAAGCTTTGGCCAGCCCGATCAACTGATGGCTTTGCCAGGCGTGGAATACATCCCCGATGAGAACCAATGGGACAAACTCAGGCGGGAGTATCAGTCCAAAGGCTTTGCTTTAGATCATCACCCCTTAAGTTTGTTACGCCCCTCCATTGATCAGGCCAATGTAGAATTACGCAAGAACAATTACATTTGCTACATTCAGGCGAAAGACTTAGGACAAAAACGCAATGGCTCCAAGGTGCGCGTGGCAGGCCTCTTGAGCATCCAACAGCGCCCCCCTACCGCCAAGGGTTTTGCCTTCCTCACCCTCGAAGATGAAACTGGTTTTTTTAATATTGTCATGACCCCACCCATTTATCAGGCCTACCGCCTGACCCTTATCCAGTCGCCTTTAATTGAAGTTCAGGGTGTTCTCGAAAAGTATGATGGGGTTCTCAATATCAAAGCCATACGACTTTGTCCCTTGCCACTCAGAGGCTGGCTCCAACCAGAACCACCAAAGTCGCTGACTTCTTCAAAGCGAGGTCTTTCGCAAAGATCTTATTGATTTAAAACCGACCTATTTAACTGTTTGTATTGAGCTGAGTTAGCGAGCCGCTTTAGGAGCAGTTTCAGAAGTGGGAAGGCGGGCCGGCTGAGAACCGTAGTAAAGAAGCTCATCCACGCGCTTTTGCACGGAAAGGATTTGCTCTAAATCAGTCGGCAGTGGAATTGCCGTATTGGTGTCGGGCCCATCGCCCTCATTGTCGATCATATTGGGATCGTTTTCCGGTTTAAACTCAATCACCTGTTCGCCAGTAGATAAAGATGGCAGTTCACTGACTCCCTCTTTTTGAACCGAGTCAGCACTGGCTGCCGTCACTTCCTCATCAGCGTAAACAGAAGTATGAAGTAACCCCAAAGCCATCAATCCAGTCACTAAAAGACTGAGCCAGATTGTCTTAGGTTGTTGTTGTTTCAAGTGCCCCATGGGGTCCTCCTGACCTCTCATAGTCCAAGAAGCGCGCCAAGGCCTGTTTTTATTAACCACCTGAAATAACAGAGAATCTTCTGAACCGGGCCAACCCTGATCAACAAAAGCCTGTCGAACTATCAGTCGCCAGCCCATTTCCCAATCAAAAACCCGCAATTATTGACCACTTACACCGTCACCCAGCCAACACCCCTTGGAGCTCATTTCCGTAGAGTGACTACTGCCCATATCGCTTCTTCAGGATTCTGCGCAGGGAGGACTCTAGTTCTTGTGTTTTTTGGGTGACGAAATCCCAGATCATTTGGGCGTCGATTGTCATGTAGGCGTGGCCGATTCTGTTTCTCAGGCCTTTTAGGGCTGGCCATTCTAAGTCTTCGGGAAAGTGTTGGATAATTCGGTCTGGGGAGGATTCTAGGTTGGTTACCTGTTCTCCCAGGTGGGATAGTTGCATGCAGATGGCATCAAAGGATTCACGCTGTTTAAGGAAGTCCTCTTTGCTGGTGTTTGCTGCGTATTCTTGAATCTTTACGCAGGCATTGATCATTTCCGTCAAATAGAGATCGCTTCCTTGGTACTTTTTAGACATAGATTAAATCCTGTCGGGCAGAGGCCAAAACTTCGGGGATCATTTTATCAAATTCAACCAAATCGACTTTGTGTCCGTCTAGAAGGGTTTCTAGAAAGGTTACTACTCTGCCGATGGTGGTGAAGCTGGGTGGTTCTGAGAACCGAACGGCTATATCCACATCTGAATTAGTTTTGGCCTTGTCCCTTGCACAACTCCCAAAAAGGGCGATTTCTTCGATACCGAATTTTTTCTTAAGGACAGGTCGAACTAGTCTGAGAACTTCAAGGATCCGTTTCTTGCGGGGTCGCGACTTGGGAGGTGGTTTTGGTGAAACCACGAAATCCCCAATACGTATTTCCTTGCCAAAGATCTTTAGAATTTCCAATACAGTTGAGAAGCTCACACTGCCAATGCCTTGTTCAAGATTTCTCAAAGCCTTTAAGCTAATGCCGAATTTATTTGCCACTTGGACTTGAGTCATGCCCAGGGTCATACGCTCCTCTTTCAGAGCGGCTCCTATGGCGGTCAATTCTGGCAGATTGCCTGGCATTCGTGGTTGTGCGTTCAATTCGTTAATCCTTACGTTATTATCCCTAACCAGTATAATAACATGTAAGTAGCTAAAAATAATACAGTAAATTTAAATTATCCTAAATTGGGATAATTTGTGTTTTCATTCATAATATCAATAGATTAATGGAATACCAGAAAGCAATAAGGGCTAAGGCGTATAAACTCCATATTTAGCCATCGCTCAATGTATAGCACTTGATGTCAGCCGACTCCCCGATAGAAATCGGTTATGTTACTCTGGACTTCGGGCCGCCGGATTCTCTGATTACGAAAACCTGGAAAACTCCAACTTACCCATAGAAGTGGATATGGTAGCAGATCAGGATCTGGCGACCGACTACCGAGAAAGTGTCGAGCGAGATTAGGTTAGGATTTAGTTTTTAAGACCGCAGCTCAAACGTCGGAGTAGTGGATTGGGCGGCTGACAGGCGCCTGAAATTTGGGAACTCAGATTCTGCACATCTTGGGGGAAAGTTCCCATATGTATTTTGTTGGGTCGGGGCTTCCAGAAGTTCCTTTGTAAGTTAGTATAAATCGGTTGATGTCAAGATCACCTAAATCTAAATGGTGAAGGTAGATGCGCCCCTGTTGGTCTGTAAATAGTTTTCCTAATCGCTTTTGATACTGCCACTCAACAGGTTTTCCAGGCATAAATGGTAAAGGGAATAGCCCAAATTCCTGTTCCGATGGTGTCCCAAAGACCCAATCCCCAGCGCATGGTACCAAAGGCTATACAACAGACGGCGATCCCAAGGCCTGCGCTGAGCTTAGTGGCTTTGAGGTGTTTGATCATCAGTGAGCGAAAAAGAACCTCTTCTGAAACCGCCACAAGCACTAAGCCTATGGTCAAATCAAAATACCGAATCCAATCAGAGGGGTAGCGCGGATACCTGAATAGAGCTCCGAACTTTAAGTTGGGCGGGGGATCACCGGTTGTCATTTCCAAAAGTACTACGGCAAGGATGGAAAGCAAAACTGTGTCTCTCAACAAAACCTTAGGTTTCCAGGGTGTCAACCCAAGCGACCCGAGAGAAAAAGTGCTTCGGGCAAAGGCCAAACAGCCGCCGATGACGGTTTACGAGAGAGTTTTCAGATCCATTTTGAAGAGGGTCGTGGCCTTCCTTGTGGTTTACCTGTTATCTTCCATCTGGCTGTGGGGATCGGGTTGGCTATTTTCCGCAGGTACTGAGATAGTCCTGGCGGCGGCCGTCGCACTTTTGGTGATGGTTGGTGGCCAAGTCGTTCATATCGATTACCCAGGTGAAATTCGAGATACCACACGAGAGTTTGTTCGATGGCTTTTCAGGTTTGAGTACCTAAAGGAACCCAGGCTCGTAGCGTATCTGTTTTTGTTAGTGGTCGTGGTGGGTTTGATTGCGATTTTTAAACCTCATGTTGAACAGGCCGCAAATGGAGATGAGTGGATACTAGCTCCGACTGAAAAATTTTGGATTATCGCCCCTGGGAGCTCGGATGAGTGAGAAAGCTCCAGAGAAACAGCCGGGGAATTTCCCTCGTCGGCAAATAGGCACCAAAAGTGATTTGCTGTTTGCCATCTGGTTCATTGGATTTAGATAGGTACCAGAACAGGCTTTATCTGACATCTCCCCAAGGCCTCCCCAAGATCAGATTGAAGGAGAATGGCCTTCAGCAGGCTCTCATAACAATCATCCAGACCATAGCTCAAGGGGTTATGGCCGCCCTCAGGAACCTTGATGAAGGTCTTTTTCGCCTGGATTTGATTCTCATAGTGGTAGAGGGCTCCAGCCAGCGGGGTGGCCGGATCCTGTTCTCCCTGGATATAGTAGATGGGCACTGGAATTTGCCACTCACGGCTATCATAGAGGCGGGTCACGGGATAGGGCCCACAAGCTGAAGGTCCGAGGGTGACACCTACCAACTCCCCTTTTTGCAGCTCCCACTGGAAATTGCCGGGCAGTCGCATCGGATTACATCCAACCCCTCTGGGGCCCACATCAATTCTTCCCCAAGGTAAAGCCCTCAGCAGTAGTCTTGTCAAAAGGGCTTAGATACATCTATCTGCATATGAGACAGGTCAAATGACCTTAGATGCAAGGCGGACGGTTTGAAGCGAGTGGAATCGTACTAACTGGTACGTTGGAGCGAGATTCAAACCGTCCAACGCCGCAGATGAGGTCATTTCACCTGTCTCAGAGGGAGCACCAGTCGATGACGGGTTTCGTGCCCCCATCATACCTAAACCCCAACTTCCTCCGCAGCAACAAATCCCCAACCGACTTGTTACCGTCATAAATCACATCAGCCAGGATTCGAAAGTACTTACCTCGTCCGACATCAAGGAGATCAATCCGCTTGGCTTTGGACAATTCCGTTTGCACCAACATCTGAGCCCGATAAGCCACATCTCTTTCACAAGGATCGAGAGAGCGCATCTCAGCGGTGTTGATCCCGGCAATGCGAATCTTAGCGTGGTGACCAAGCAGGGGATGAACGTTTTTGATATTAAAAGTCAGTGTGTCGCCATCGTAGTTGTCGACGTACTCCACACAATTGAATCTGGTTTCCGAATGTCGGCAGGTAGCCGCCATTGGGTTCGCATCAGCTTCGGCCAATGAAGTCGATGCTGTTAGAGAAACCACGCTTAAGAGAAGACCAATGTTGAAAATCTGTGCTGCTTTCTTCACTTGTTACCCCCACATCCCTATTAATACCCTTCATCCTGAAGAAGTGATTGGTCTATGGGTACCGCACCAAATTTCAACAATCCACTAGATCTAGTGTTTTAAGCGCTGCATTTCTATGACCCGGGAAATCATGCCTAGTAAGTAGACATCCCTGACGCTGATCTCAGCAAATCCCTACACAATCCTTACCTGGTGCAACTTGTTCCCCATTGACAGTTTGAATCCCCTTGCGGCATAGGCGCCCCCTTAGTAAGAATCACCTATGAAGCCAAACACATTCACATTTACCAAAATGAGTGGGGCGGGAAACGTCTTCCTGATGACCGACCTAAGATCTCCTGAATCCCAAAAGTTGTGGTCCCAGTTTCCGGCCAGCACCATGGATCGCAGCCAACTTTCGGGCCTGCTCTGCCAAAGTCCTTTGGGCTTTAATGCTGATGGTCTGCTATTTGTCGAACCTTGCGAGGGAAGTGAAGACTTCCAGTGGGATTTTTATAATGCCGATGGAAGCCAAGCTGAAATGTGCGGCAACGCCGCCCGCTGCGTGGCCCGCTTTGTTCACGATCTTGGTGACGTGGGACCCTCGATGAACATTCGCACGATTGCCGGACCGGTGGGGGCTCGTATCATTGACGACTCTGAGGTCGAAGTACAAATGCCGCCCATTTCCGGAACAAAGTGGGATCAGTATGTGACCATCGACGACCTGAAAACCCATTACCATTTTGTGAATTCAGGGGTTCCTCATGCGGTAGTAGGAAATGACAATGTGATTTTGACCGAAGAAGTGCGCTTCTTTGCCTCGCGCCTACGCAACCATGAAGACCTCCAACCCGACGGGGCCAACGTCACCTTTTTCAAACCAGTCGCAGCCGGTGAGATTCAAGCGGTCACTTACGAGCGTGGAGTGGAAAACTTCACCCAGGCCTGTGGAACGGGAGCCGTGGCAGCCGCCTGGTGCCACCACCAAAGACAGCAGGGACCCGCAACAGTTAAAGTGGGGATGCCGGGAGGACTTCTTACTGTGAACTTTTCAGGAGACCGCCCTCTTCTGGCTGGGCCGGCGGTTTATCTGGGCGAAATTAAGATCCACAGCGAATTTTTTGGGTAGTGGCTTATGGCAAACAAAGAAAAATTGGCCCATCCCCTTAAAGTCGAAAAAATCATTCAGGAGACCCCTGATACTAAATCATTGGTCTTTACCATCCCCCCAGAGCTGGGCGAGGACTATCGCTATGAAGCCGGGCAATTCACTAGCCTGTTTATGAATGTTGGCGGCGAGGAGATCGTGCGCAGCTATAGTCTTTGCACGGCTCCCGAAACCGATTCTGAATTTAAGATTACGATCAAAAAAGTTCCTCATGGGAGAGGCAGCACTTATTTGGTCGATGAAGTCCAAGTCGGTGACGAGATCTGGTGTGGCAAACCCAAAGGTCACTTTTTTAAAAAACATCCTGATGGCACTCACTTGATCCTGGTGGCGGCCGGCAGCGGGGTCACTCCATTGATGTCGATTCTCAAGCACACCCTGGCAACGACGGCCAAATCAACCGTGAGTCTTGTTTTCTCCTGCCGGGATCAAAATCAAATCATCTTTAAAGATGAGCTGTCCAAGTGGCAAGAGAGTTTTCCGGAGCGGTTTCGCCTGATACAAGTATTGACCCGGCCTCTGCCGGGATGGTCCGGACTGAGTGGTCGGCTCAATGCAGAAGCCCTTGATGCTTTATTTGGACCACAAGAGAATGGTCCCTCGGTTTCCCGCCAAGCCTATGTGTGTGGCCCCACCGAGTTTATGAATATGGTGAAAGAATCATTGGAGTCGATCGGCATGGACAAAAAATCAATTCACAGTGAATCATTTGGCAGCTCTCACCCTCATCAAGCTTCCGCCGGCCAGGCTGGCGAGGGCCCCCAGGCTGACGGTTCAGTTATTGTTGGAGATCCTATGGCCGACGCCGGCGAAAAGCCTGAGGTGATAGAAGCCTATTTTGATGGCGAAAGAGTCGAAGTGCCGGCTAAAGAGAACATGTCGATCCTCGATACGCTTTTAGAGGCTGGCCACAACCCGCCTTACTCCTGCATGAGTGGAGCCTGCACCGCTTGCATGGCAAAGGTGGAAGAGGGTCGCGTTCGTCAGAGGGAACCCGGCTCCCTGTCGCCTGAGAACTTCTCAGCCCGAGAAATTCTCACTTGCCAATCAGAACCCATGAGCAAACGGGTGAAAGTTCGTTTTACATCCGGGGATTAATTTTTCCGATTAGTGGCAGCAGACCGGTTTTTTATCGAGTGTTTTGCACAAGCGGCATTGCTTGCGATTGAGATAGTGGCCGCGCAAGAGAAGCAGGCTTCCCATTATGGTCAAACCATACTCCCAGTTACCATCTAATCCGAAAGTGGCAACTCCCACCACGGTGAGACCAGCAAAGAGCCAGGCAATCGGCGCCCATTTATTATGGCGACGAAAGCCGGCAAAAACAGAAAAACTGGCAATGATGACAAGAAGAAAGAAGAACCATGCGTGACCGTGCCCTTCAGCCTGTACCCACTGGGGCACCAAATTGGGAAGCACCACCAGGAACACTGGAGTCAGCAGGCAATGGACAATGCAAAGCCCGGATAGCAATAGCCCCCAAAAATCCCATTGGGGAATTTCAGCCGTTGGTTGTGTTGACGGGGATTTTTCCATGCCCCAGGTAAATAGAGCCCGGGACTCAGCGAGTCAACGTTAATTCTGTGAGCCGCCCTGAGGTAAGGAATAGGCCCAAATAAGGTGTTTTTACTTCGTCCAGGTGGACGCCAATTGAGAATAGAATTGCACCTGGAGAGAGCTGTTCTAGAATACGACAGTGTCTCAAGAAATCTGGCTCAAACCTGGAGAGTGTTTATGACAAAAAAATTCGTACTCATATTGAGCTTAGGCATCGGCCTGACTGGGCTCATGGGATGCTCGACTCATTCTGTATTACCAGACAAGGAAGACATTAAAACTTCCCGTGAAAAGCCAGACGATGACTGCGAGGCACTGGGCAAGGTCACGGGAAATAGCATCTCCACCAAGGCCACGCCGGAACAAGTGCTGGAAGACATGAAGCAGGAAGCGGCCAATAAGGGCGCCAATTACGTCATGGTGGAGCAGTACTCCCCAACCGGCACCTCGGTGACTGGCCTCGCTTACAAATGTCCCTGATTTAAAAACTCAAGGGACTGGAGATGAGCCAGTCCCTTGTATGACCTTTAGAAAGTAGAAGATAAACAGCCTGCTGCCGCAGGAGAAAAACCCAACAACAAAACTAACGATTCAGTGGCTCAAACTGCCAGTCGCCTGCACGGTTGAATCCGGCCACCATTCTGTCCGGCAGTGTCCCGCCCTGGCGAGCGGCCTCAATAATCTTACTGACCACCTCGGTGTTACGGTCCCAGGGACGGTTCATAAAGGCGACGATGCAGTAGCTTTGATATTCAAAAGACTGGTCTTCATGGTTAAAGCCCTGAACAAAATCAACTCCGGACATACGCCACTCAGAATATACGGCCTGCCCCACATAGCGCATGAGATACTCTTCAGCTAAGGGGCTGACCTTCCCTGGTATGTGGCAAACCTTGCGGGCCTCACCAATTAAAAGATCCAAAGGAGTTTCCGGATTGGCCGCATACGGAGAGGGCTCGGAACTTGAAAGCAGAAGACCAAAGTACTGATCAGGGGTCATTCCCATATAGTGATCAGTCTCACCTTCTCCAGCGCTGGCACCCAGGCAGGATGCAGCCAGAGCCACACAACAAACCCATTGATAGAACTTTTTTGCTTTCATAACAGTCCCCTCTTGGCAAAGAACCCGTTTTACCCATTTGCTTACACAACTGCTTTTGTCACAGCTGACAAAAAAAAATGAGTGCCAACTGGGACACCTAAATTTTTAACATCGGACAATTGGAAATCTTGGATGGGGTTTTAGCCCACCCCTGAAGGGAGCCATTAGGAATTCTTATTGCCGCCCTGGATTATGCCGTGAATGAAGGCCTTGAGCTCCATAAGGACCTGGAAGGGAATTTCGTGCCCCCCGCGAAAGGCCCGCAGGTGGCCTTTCCAGCCCCCTGCGCGGAGGAGCTGCTCAAGCTTTTGAGCTGCGGAAAAGGACAAAAGAGCGTCCTGGGTCCCATGGGATTGAAAGAAGGGGACTGGTGGCCGGCTTTTCACCTTTTCCCGCCAGGCCGCCTGATCCAGGAGAGTTCCTGAAAGCAAAACAGCTCCATCCACCTTCATGGGAGTCGAAAGCACCACCTCGGTGGACAGCATCGCCCCTTGGCTAAAGCCGCCGACAATGACCTTTGAGTAGTCTTCGGGACCCAGCGCTTTAAAGAGCTTTTGGACGTCGAGGAGGACCTTATCCATTTCTACGGGCCGCAGATCCGACATCTCTCGATGGGTGCCAGCTGCCATGGCCTGCTCCAGGCCTTGAACATCAATTTGAAACCAGGCCCGGCCTGTCCAACCGGGGCCAATGGGGACTTCCAGGGTACCGTTGGGAAAAACCCAAGTGGCTCCTTCAACTCCCAGTTCGTGACTGAGAGGGGCCAAGTCCCAGGCGTCGGCACCATAGCCATGAAAAAACACGATGAGCGGTCCACAATCTTCACCTGGAAGATAAACACAGTCCAGTCCACCAATTTTTTCCAGTCGTTGCTTGCGAAGTCCCATGGCAGATTGTTAAACCCTCTTTAGGGAACAAACAAGGGAAATGAGGGACTTTGACATCGGTGCTGAGCCATGTTGTTTTAGGCCCTTCATCCCCACGGCAAGGAGTGAGAAATGAAGTCCATCAACACGATTTTATTGCTTGGCTCAGGTGAACTTGGCCGCGAGCTGACCATCTCGCTCAAAAGACTCGGACAAAAGGTAATTGCCGTGGACAAATATCCTTTAGCTCCGGCTATGCAGGTTGCCGATGGGTTTGAAGTCATCGATATGCTAAACGGAGACGAGCTGCAGAGTTTGGTCGATAAACACCAACCCGATATTATTATTCCTGAGATCGAGGCAATCAGAACCTCTAAGCTTCAGGAGTTTGAATCTCAAGGGACCATTGTGATTCCTACGGCCGAGGCTGCCCACCTGACCATGAACCGGGACGCCATTCGTGATGTGGCCGCCAATGAGTTGGGATTGAGAACTGCTCGCTTTGCTTACGCAGAAAGTGAAGAACAACTGCTTGAAGTGTGTCTGGACATTGGCTTCCCTTGTGTCATCAAGCCCGTGATGTCCTCATCAGGCAAAGGTCAAACTGTCGCCAAAAAACCTGAAGAGGTAAGGGCTTCGTGGCAGGCGGCCCAGGAACAAAAGCGAGGAGACCAACTCAAGGTCATTGTTGAAGAGTTTATTGATTTTCACCTGGAAATTACCCTTCTCACAGTTCGTCAGCGCAATGGCCAGACTCTCTTTGTCGATCCCATCGGCCATCGCCAAGAGAGAGGTGATTATCAGGAGTCCTGGATTCCTGCCGAGATGACACCCAATCAACTTAAAGAAGCCAAGTCGATGGCCAGGAAGATGACTGATCGCCTTGGTGGTGCAGGGATTTTTGGCGTCGAGTTTTTTGTAACTCGGGATAGCGTTTATTTTTCTGAACTCTCGCCCAGACCCCATGATACGGGGATGGTGACCTTGATCTCACAAAACTTCTCGGAGTTTGATCTTCACGCCAGAGCCGTTCTGGGCCTGCCCATTCCTGAGATTGAATACTTTGGTCCGTCGGCCTCAGCTGTGATTCTGGCTGATCGTGAAATGGAAAGTGTTAAGAGTTATGAGGGAGTAGATAAGGCCCTCGGTGAAAAGGGCACTGACATTCGCTTGTTTGCCAAGCCCAATGCCCGCCAGTACAGACGGATGGGAGTCGCTCTGGCGCGCAGTAAGAGCACCAGACAGGCGCGAAACATGGCCGCCAAAGCCGCCTCACAGGTGAGCCTGAAGTAAAAAAGCTGTTTCATCACGAGACAGCTCGATCCTAGTCATTTTGGGAAAAGATCCAAACTATTGACAATTGGCCGTCGAGAATCTTGACACCTGGCCAATTGCTGAACGCAGAAAAAGGCGAATTACTAAATAATTCCGTGGGCTTCTGGCGATATCGTCTAGTCCTTTGTATACTATGTACAGGATTTAGGGGGGACGTCGTTCGCGATCAGTTTTTTTTTCAATGGGGTCACATATGGAAGTCATGGAAAAAATTGTTTACGAAGTTAAGCCCTACGGTTGTCTGGCTCTTGCTTTCTTTGCATTGCAGGTGGCAGACGTAAACTCCACAATGGGTAAGGTTGCAGCCCTCACTCTTCTCATTTTGGGAACTGTGTTGGTCTATGCGCGCCTGCGCGGTCGAGGCATCATTAAGTGGTAAGCGAGGCTTCGTGCCTCTGAACTGAGAGTGCTTGGGGAAGAGTTCTCAGATCAACACCATCCATAAAATGAAGGCTCAAATATACCGAAACATGAGGTAGATGGAACTACCTGATCTTAATCAACAGCCTGAGTCTGTACCGGCTTGGGTCAAAGTCCGCAACCTGTGGGTCAAAAATGAGAAGTACTTGGCCGCCGAGTTCTTTCTTGCCGGTTTTCTATTCGACATCATCACACTAAAGCGCATCGACGAATGGTTGACGATCATTCAGCAGGGGATCTTTCTTTTGGCTGCGGTTTTTCTTCTCATACTCAAAACCAAAAACTGGAGTCCACCAGAAAAATGGCCTGGTTTCCTTCATAAGGGTTGGGGTTATCGGGTAGAAGCCATGCACTTCCTATTCGGAAGTCTTCTCAGTGCCTTTACCGTCTTCTATTTTAAGAGCTCCTCGCTCGTGGTGTCTTTTGGCTTCCTCGCTGTTTTGTGCGCATTGCTTGTTGCCAATGAACTTAAGAGGTTCCAGGGCCTGGAGCTTCCTTTTAAGTGGGCCCTGCTGACCTTGTGCTTGGTTTCCTATCTCTCCTATTTGGCACCTATTGTATTAGGATTCATTGGCGTCACCACATTCCTGGTCTCGGTTGTCCTCACTTCACTGGTTCTCTGGTTGGTCTACAGACACCTGGCCAAAGGCAATCAATCGGGAAATCTGAACCTTAAGAAACTTCTGCTCTATCCTGCCGTTGGCGTCATGGTGTTTTTTATTGTCGCCTACATGATGCAATGGGTACCACCAGTCCCCTTGTCCCTGAAGTTCGTGGGCATTTACCATCAGGTTCAGCGCACCGAGGATGGCCACTATGAACTCCACCACCAAAAACCCTGGTGGAACTTCTGGCACAACGGGGATCAAGATTTTAAGTCGCTCTCTGGCGACAAGATCTACTGTTACTTTCGCTTGTTTTCACCGGGTGGTTTTAAGGATGAGATCCGCCTTCATTGGCTGCTCAAAGATCCCAAACGGGGATGGACCACCCAAGACAAAATCCCCCTTAAAGTGACAGGCGGCCGCGCCGAAGGATTTCGTGGGTTTGGGGCTAAATCCAATTACTCTGCAGGAAAGTGGCGGGTGCAGGTGGAAACCACTGAAGGACGGGAAATTGGCCGCATTTATTTTAATGTTAGCGAAGCCAAAAACCCCTTCGATCGTCAGTTCATGATTGATCGTCAATAACCCTCTTAAAGCACTTCCATTAGGACAGCTGCGAGGTTGGGCCTCTCCATCATCGGGGGAACCCTTAAAGGATAACCAATCCACAAAAAGCCCACCAGCTCCACTAAAGCGGAGTCTGCTCCGAGAATGCGATAGGTTTCCGGGTGCCGGGTTGGCTTTCCTGTGGACCATTTGCAACCGACTCCCTGCTCCCACAGAAACAGAGCCATGTTTTGCACCCCACAGGCAAGCGTGGCGTAGTCCTCTCGGGCCTGAAAGGCGTTTTCACTGCGCTTAATTCCCAGGGCTATCAGAACCGGAGGTTCAACAAATTTTTTTCGGGTTCGCTCAAGCATGGTCGGCGACACTGGGTCTCCAGGAGTTTCCTGTTTGAGTTTTACAGCCAGGTCTGCCAGCTGGGCTCTTGTCTGCCCCTTGGGCCAAAAATACTGCCAGGGGAAAGTCAATTTATGGTTAGGCGCAACAAGAGAGAGCCTTAGAGCTTCCTTTATGAGGTCATTAGCAATAGGATCTGATTTGAAATCATGTATTGTCCGCCGTCCGCGAATAATCTCTTCTAAAACCAAAGTGTCTCCCCTTTTTCAAAAACAGGTTCTACAAATCCTTTTTACTGTTACGCACCAGACTTTTCAAGTTCCCCGGCTGCTGGTAGGCTTGAGTTTCTGACAGGGAGAAGGGTTGTATGGTACGAGTCCTCTTTGTTTGCTTAGGAAACATTTGTCGCAGTCCAGCCGCCGAGGGGATTTTTATTTCCATGGTGGAACAAGCAGGCCTCACCGATCGGATTACCATCGATTCCGCTGGGACTTCCGCCCATCATGTGGGTGAGCCCGCTGATGGACGCATGCAAACCCATGCCCGCGACCGGGGCTATAAACTTCCCAGCCTGGCCCGACAGTTTGACCACAATAAGGACTTTGATCGATTCGATTATATCGTCACCATGGACGAGTATAATTACTCGGACATTATCGATTTGGCTCCCAACCGGGACTACCACAACAAGGTGCGCCCTCTGGTGCAGTTTTGCCGTATTCATAACGTTCCCCGTGTGCCTGATCCCTATTATGGCGGGGACGACGGTTTTCGCCTGGTCCTAGATATCCTGGAAGACGGTTGTACCGAGCTTCTTGAGGAAATAAAAAAAGAAATGAAGATATGAAGTCCAAACTTGAGGATCTGCTCAACAAAAGGATCCTCAACCTGGCGCCTGTCTCTGGCGGCTGTATTGCTCAGTCTTATCGGGTGAGCTGTGAGGACGGAACTCAGTTTTTTGTGAAGACCCACAATCAAGATTCACCCCGACTCTTTGCCTGCGAGGCCCACGGACTCAGTGAACTGGCCAAGGCCGAAGCAGTACTTGTTCCTTTGCCGATCGGTAACTCCAAGGATTTTTTGATTTTACCTTTCATTGAAACCTCCTCTCCGAAATCCGGATTTTGGCGTGAGTTTGGTATTCAACTGGCCCACCTTCACAAATACAAGGCTGATGAGTATGGCTTCTATGAAGACAATTTTATCGGCTCAACCCCTCAGTCCAATCGCCCTCACAAATCTTGGCTAGATTTTTTCTGGCAAGAGAGACTTCTCGTTCAACTTCATCTGTTAGAACAAAACGGCCTCGCCGATAATGAGATTCGCCAGGGAATGAAACGTCTGGAATCTCGTCTCCCCCAACTGCTTGGGGAGCCGGAATTCCCCAGCCTCCTGCACGGTGATCTTTGGAGTGGGAATTTCATGTGTACCGCCGCCAACGACCCGGTTTTGATAGACCCGGCCGTTTACTATGGGGATCGGGAGGCTGACCTCGCCATGACCCGACTGTTTGGCGGATTTCATGGCGACTTTTACTCAGGTTACGAGGAGGTTTTTCCACTGCGCGAAGGATCTGAGGACAGGGTTGATCTTTACAATCTCTACCATGTCCTGAACCATCTCAATCTCTTCGGCAGCAATTACTATGGCCAAGCAGTAAACCTACTTGGCAAACTCTAAAGGTGCCAGGTTCCGAATATGCGTCCGTATGCGACAAATCTGAGGATCATTTTCATTCCTAGATTTGTCGCATACGGACGCATATTCGGAACCTGGCACCTTTAGAGAAGCTTTTGCAGCTCAACCACTTCGGCCCAGAACTTTCCGGCAGCACCGGCAAGACGATGATCCAAGGCCAAGGGAGCCTGATTGGATTCTGACAAATAGCCTTGGCGCAAATACTCGGCAATATTCCAATTGAGCTGCGCCAGTCGCAGCAAGGCCGCGATGGTTCTTTGTGTGAGGGGATCCCCTTGGGTGGCTTTGAGGTTGGCCAAAACTCCATCGTAGTGGCTCACCTGAGAATGCCAAAACAAAGTCTCCAGGTAATACTCGTAGGCCTTTTGGCCGGCGACCCTCTGGCCATTTTCAGACTCACGTCCGTGCGACAAATCAAGGCGTGAATAGAAATCCCTTAGGTGAGCAGCCAATTCCCCGGGTAGGCGACCCAAGTAGGGGTCTTTGGCCGAAAGGGCTGGTGACCAACGCAAAAAATCCCGCAAATGGTTTCGCGATTTCTCAAAGCGAGTCGAACCCATCGAGTGATAGGTACTGAGAGCGGCATTAGCTGCAAGATCGGCAAGAAGCTGTTGCGCTTCATAAAAGTCATCCCTAAAACTCCGATCCTGCTGGGATCTGGAAACCCGTTTCATCTGTCTATTGGCGAATTGCCCCCACTCCTGGTACTGCCACTGCTCAAAGCTGATGTCCTTGTTGGCGAGAATCTGGCGAATGTGATCTCGATAGGTGCGCTCGGCCTTGCGAGCGGCGGCCTTGGCCTGGATGGTGGCGTACCAGGTACCAATCCCACGCCGACAACTGCCGATTAAGTCCGCCCTAGCGGAAGGGGCTGCTATCAGCACGAATACTAGAATTGCATATATGAAAGCACAGCGGATCAAATCTTCACCTCGAATCAGTGATCCTTCATAGCAATGATAGGGCCAGGCGAATGGGCCCTAGCCCTCTGCTGACGGCTGGGTATTTCGTGATCTTTGGGAATCAATTGGTCACTGGGCCCAAATTTGGCACTCCCGAAAGGTACAGGGCTTCTTTCGGGATTGGAGCTCCGTCCCGCTAGTTGCGGCTTTCGGGCACAATCCAAAGCTGAACGAGCTGGCTTTTGCGCTTTACCGTTACCTTGGTTTTCTCGCCAATTTTGAGGTGATCCAAAGCATTGGTGTAGTCGTAGATATTTTCAATCTTGTGTCCACCCATTTCAACCACCACGTCTCCCGCCTGGATTCCCGCCTTCTCAGCAGGGCCACCCTTTTTAACTCCGTTGATCGGCATTCCCTTGCCACTGTCGTCGGCGTAGTTGGGGATAGTACCGATATAGATACGCAAGCGGCGGGTTCCCTCACCCTTTTTGACCGCCACTTCGGCATACTGGAGACTCTTGCGCTCCTGAGCCAAAGAATGGGTCAGGTCTCCAACCAGGGAAACAATGCGGGTGGCATCTTCAAAATTCACCTTGTCGGCAACATCCCGAGGGCTGTGGTAGTCCTCATGGGCGCCGGTGAAAAAGTTGATGGTGGGAATCTTTGCCAAGTAAAAGGGCGTTGAGTCCGTCGGCAAATAGGGGTCGGCCTGGAGAGCCAAAGGCAAATGCTTATTGGCACTCACCTGCTCCAAAATGGAAAACCAATCGGGACTGGAGCCAAGTCCCTGGACGATCAGCTTCTTGTTCATGCGACCAATCATGTCCATGTTCACATAGGAGTGGACCTTTAATTTTTTAGCCTCAACAAAATCCTTAATGAAGCGGTTGGAACCCAGTGTTCCCAGCTCCTCCCCGGACCACAAAACAAAGACAACGTCGTGATATAGCTTTTTGCCTGTCGTCTGAACTTGATTTTGTAATTGAGCGGCTATTTCCAAGACTCCGGCGACACCCGAGGCATTGTCATCCGCTCCTGCATGAATTTTATTGGCCTCTTCAGGTCGGGCCAAGGAATTCATCTTGTGCCCCTGGCCCAAGTGATCGTAATGGGCACCGATGACCACGGCTTCAGAGGACTTGCCGGGTAGAACTGCCACCACATTGCGCCCTTCGGACTTGATGCGCGTGAGTGCAATCCTTCCCGCCAGACTGATCTCATTGAGGTCAATAGATTTAATGGTTTTGCCTGTATCCAACTCAGTCTGGTAGGTGTTCAGTTTTTCCCTGGTGCGGGCCATCAGTTTTTTGGCCACATCCCGGGTGACAGAAATCACCGGCAAACTCATACTGCCGGAAACTTCGTTGCCCTCAAAAGGAATCAGCTCATTTTTGACTTTGGAGTTGGGACCACTCACGAGGATCAGGCCCTTTGCACCCAGGTCACGCGCCACCATGGCCTTATCCCGTAAGGTTGAATAGCGAGACAGATGCTGGCGCGTCTTGCTGTCAGCCTTTTCGGGCAAAAAGCGAAAGACGACAACCCATTTATCTTTCACATCTAGGTCAGCATAGGAATTGTACCCTTCAAATTCGTCGGTCTTCGGGGCCCGAATGCCATAGCCGGCAAAAACGGCCGCACCACCTAACAAGTCCGCGTTCGCCGAAAAGTTCAGTGGCAACCAATCCTTGTTGGCCACCAAAGACACCTGTTGACCACGAAAGTTCATCGCCATCTTGTTCTCCGCCGCCATTTCCACCCGTGCGGTAAAATCAAAGCCATGGAAAAAGTCCTTTTGACCTTTAATTGGTTTAAGAGCCAAATGACCAAAGGTCTTGGCAATGTAATCACCAGCCAGGCGCTCACCCTTTGATCCCGTCAAGCGACCGGCCAACTCTGGTGCAGACAGGTAGCGAACATGGGACTCAAACCCCTGGCGGTCGACCTCTACCCTCAACTGATGAGCCGGGATCGGCGCCACTCCCAGCCCCAAGGCTTTGCGAGCCGCAGAATCATCCCAATCAGCCATAAAAATCTGGGCCTTGCCTTCCTGAGCCCTTGTTGCCGTCCAAGCCAGCCTCTGTCCATCGGGCGAAAACACCGGCAGACTATCGAAGCCTTCATTGTTTGTGACTTGCACCACCTTGCCCTGTCCATCAGTTCTCACCAAATAGAGTTCAAAGTTGTGCCCGCCGCCCAGATTACTGGAGAAAATCAAATAGTCCCCACTGGGGTGGAAATACGGCGCCCAGGAAATCGCACCAAATTTTGTTAACTGTTTTTCGCCCGACCCATCGCGATTCATCACAAAGACTTCAGCACTACGGGCATCGGGGGCAAACCTGCGCCAAGTGATCATCGTGGCGTCGGCATTAAAGAAGGGACCCCCATCATATCCCTTGGATGTAGTGAGCCTTTTCACATCCTTGCCATCAAAGCGCATGATGTAGAGATCAATCTCGTAGGACGGGTCTACCTTAAAAATTTTGGCATCCTGTTCAGAGAGCTTTTCCGCATAGCCGCTGCGATTCGAAGCAAAGACAATCCACTTACCGTCGTAGGAGTAAGAGGCTTCGGCGTCGTAACCCTTTTCTTTGGTCAGACGTTTGGTGCGTTTACCGTTAAAATCTGAAACAAAAAGATCATAGTTCTCATCATAGTCCCAGGCATAGCGTCGCTTCGTGGCCTCGGCTCTTTGTTTGAACTCGTCCTTTTGCTTGGCCTTAGCCTCTTTGTCCAAATGGGTGGAGGCATAGAGAACCTTTTCTTCGAGCGGGTGAACCCAGGAGCAGGTGGTTTTACCGTGGCCGGGAGAGATGCGCTTGGTTTCGCCAGAGACAAGATTCATTAAGTAAATCTGATAAAACGGATTATCGACATCCCTTTCACTTTGGAAGACCATGTAGTTTCCGTCTAGGCGAAAGTATCCCTCACCGCTGCGACTCCCAGAAAGTGTCAACTGGTGGAGGCCAGTCAAAAACTGGTCTGCCTCCGCCTTTTCCACCTGGTTGGCCAATCCCCAAGATGTGGAAGCCAAAATCAACAAACCAAAGATCACTGCCATTCTCAACACAGACAACATGAACGCCCTCCCTATACCTCTGCGGAAGGGACAAATTACAAAAGGTCCCTGGGAGTGTCTATTCTAGAAAGAACCTACTAACGCGGCCACCCAATAGCCACCCATAGACAGATCGTCTAATTGTCGGTAACAGTGGCACCACTCCGCATCCATAACTGCAAAGGAGAATAAAGTGGTCATTGAAGGACAAAACGGACAGCTCATGGTGATCGTCGAGAAGGGACAAAACCTGGTGGAAACTCTCACCTCCGTAGCTAAAGAATTTAAACTCAAGGGCGGCCGCATCTCAGGAGTTGGCGCAGTTGAACATGTGGAGCTTGGCTATTATGAACTCCACGAAAAATCTTACATCCGCAAGACCTTTTCCGAGGGTGATTTTGAACTGATTTCCCTAAATGGCAACATCACTCTTAAAGGTGGCGAGCCCTATGTCCACGTTCACACCTCGATTGGCGATAAGAATTTTCAAGTCTATGGAGGCCATTTGTTTGAAGCCGTAGTGG
Organism: Pseudobdellovibrionaceae bacterium; assembly: GCA_020635075.1. Classification (NCBI taxonomy): domain Bacteria; kingdom Pseudomonadati; phylum Bdellovibrionota; class Bdellovibrionia; order Bdellovibrionales; family Pseudobdellovibrionaceae; species Pseudobdellovibrionaceae bacterium. The sequence continues at coordinate 428,796 of JACKAM010000002.1, forward strand.
CTGTTACCGTAGAGGTTCACATTATCCCTTTGGGTGCCATGCCCGAGCGCCTACCGAATGCAGACATCGGTTTGGACTTGGTTTGCGGTATTCGCGATCAGGATTGAGACATGAAACCCTTTCGTAGTTTTCGCGTTTATGAATCGGATGGCAAAATCTGCGGGCGCCTTGAGGCCACTGAACTTGAACAGCTGGATCCTGGAAATGTGGTGATCCAGTCTCATTACTCCAGTATCAACTTCAAAGACGCTCTGGGTGCGACGGGGGCGGGTAAGATTTTGCGTCGCTTCCCCATGGTGGCCGGAATCGACGTGGCGGGACAAGTCTTACGCAGTGAGGACCCTCGGTATAAAGTCGGACAAGAAGTGCTCGTCACCGGCTGTGGCCTGGGCGAAGACCATGATGGTGGGTATTCCGAAGTCGTCCGCGTCCCTGGAGATTGGGTCGTTCCCATCCCCGAGGGACTGACGACAAAAGAGGCCATGATCTTGGGAACAGCCGGCTTCACTGCCGCCTTGTGCCTCCACCGCATGGAACAAAATGGCCAGGCTTCTGATCAAGGACCCATTGTAGTAACTGGTGCCTCCGGAGGAGTGGGGCTATTGGCCACCCAGATCCTGAGTCAAGTGAACTACCGAGTCCTTGCGGTGAGCGGAAAGTCTGATTCCCACAAGTTGCTCAAAGACATGGGAGCGATTGAGGTCTTAGAGCCAGGCGAGCTCGACTTAGGCTCGCGCCCCCTAGAAAAAGCCCGCTGGGCCGGTGCCATCGACAATGTTGGAGGAGACTTACTTTCAGGACTCATTCCTCACATCGATTTGTGGGGCAACATTGCCTGCGTCGGCATGGCGGGAGGGCACTCCTTAAAAGCGACTGTATTCCCCATGATTCTTCGCGGAGTTAGTTTACTAGGGATCAGTTCCACCAATTGCCCTATGCCCTTGCGTCAAACTCTCTGGAAACGCCTGGCTCAAGAGTGGAAGCCTCACGCTTTGCAGCAGACCCTCAGCAAGACGGTAACCCTGGACAACTTAGAGGAAGGTTTTGCTTCAATTTTGCAGCGAAAAAACTGGGGAAGAATCCTGGTCGACTGCCGAGCACAGGACAACTAACTCGGCGCTTTAAAAAACTTGACCTGTTCCCGGTTTGACGCAAGAAGAGTCTACCTAACCAAACCTTAAACCAAGGAGCCTGGCCCCATGAGTGGACCGATTACCCAGTTCATCGATACCCACTATCGACACTTTAATGCAAAAACCCTGCGTTGGGCGTCCGAGGCCTACAAGGAGCACATCGATAAGGGCGGACAGATGCTGGTGGCCCTTGCCGGTGCCATGAGCACAGCAGAACTGGGTAAATCCTTGGCCGAAATGATTCGTCAGGGGCAGGTACACGCCATCTCTTGTACCGGAGCCAATCTGGAAGAAGATGTTTTTAATCTTGTCGCCCACGATCACTACAAACAAATTCGCGACTTCCGCAGTCTGACCAAAGAAGACGAACACCAACTTTTTCTGGAAGGCTACAATCGGGTCACCGACACCTGCATTCCTGAAGACAAAGCTTTTAAGGTGATTCATAAACATTTTGTTCAAATTGTTAAGGATGCCGAGGCTAACGACGAGCGCCTCTTCCCCCATGAACTCTTTTACCGTCTGTTTGATACAAAAAAACTAGAAGGATCATTTCAAGTAGATCCAAAAAACTCCTGGCTCTACGCTGCCTGGGAAAAGAAGCTACCGATTTATGTTCCCGGCTGGGAAGACTCCACTATGGGTAATCACGTGGCGGCCTCTTGCTTAGACGGAACGTTCAAAAGCCCGCGAACCATTAAAAGTGGCCTGGAGTACATGATGTCCCTTTCAGAGTGGTACCGAGGAGCTACAAAGCAGTCCAGCATTGGATTTTATCAAATCGGTGGGGGCATTGCGGGAGACTTCCCCATTTGTGTTGTTCCCATGTTGGAAAAAGATTTGTTGCTCGAAGACGTTCGCAAGTGGGGTTACTTCTGTCAAATCAGTGATTCCACCACCAGCTATGGCTCTTATTCAGGAGCCTTTCCCAATGAGAAAATCACTTGGGGAAAACTCACCAAAGAAACTCCCAGTTTTATCATCGAGTCCGATGCGACCATCGTTGCGCCATTGATGTTTGCCTATATTTTGGGCTGGTAAAAGAAAAATTAATATTTGCGTGGCGGCAGAAATGTCGCCACCGGACAATCAGCAAATTTCACCAACGCCACTCCCCTCTAGCTTCTTAGAGAGTGAATCTTCTCGCGACCGTTCTCGTTAAAAAAAATTCAATGACACCATTCAATTCATATCAATTTACATAGAGACGAAGCTTCGTTAAAACTCCTCCATCCGGAGATATTTTTCTCCGGGGGGGGAAGACCATGTCAGCTACATCCGTAATTACCGTACCATTTCATGAGCGACTGCGTTCGCTCAGGAAAGCAAAGGGACTCACCATGCGCGAGATGGCTCGCCGGGTTGGAGTACCAGAAACTACCTACAGAGAGTGGGAAGTGGGCCGCGCCATTCAAGGTGAGCCCTATGTCAGAATGTCCGAAGCCCTTGGGGTCAGCCTGAGCGAGCTATTGACCGGACATCGTCCTGATCAAGCCAAACTCCTTGTAGAAATCGAAACCATGGAAGAGGGCCTTCGCCAGCTTAAGAACAAACTCAACGCGATGCTCTAGTCCTGAACTTCCCCGGGGTTGAAAATTGACGCTCCCCGGGGGATCAGCTCGACTCCTGCCTAAATCCAGTAAATTTCACCTGAGAATCGCCCCTGTCCTTCTGCAATACTTGCATTACTCTTGTTTATTTGAATTCCATTGCGACGCCCCCCTAGGGCGGGGTAAGCTCTGCGCAAATTTCTAAGGGAGGGGTGTTCGTGAGACTATTGGGTCTATTTATTCTTGCTATTGGAGTGGCCGTTTCTGCACAAGCCTATGACAACAATCAGATCTACACCGGAGACACTCTTCAACCCGTGACCCTTACTGAGGCTTTGGCACAGGTGACCCCTGGCACCATCGTCATCGTCAGTGAATTTCATGACCATGAACCCCACCACCGCCACCAGGTCGAAGTCCTTAAGGAACTCAAAAGAGCCGGCGCCCCAGGGGTGAGCTTGGGAATGGAGTTTTTTGAGTACACCAAGCAACATGTTTTGGACGCCTTCATGACCGGTAGCCTGCAAGAGGGGGACTTCCTCAAACAAATCGGTTGGGGTGGCAACAAGTGGGCGAACTACCGTGAGCAGGTGCTTTTTCCCCTCTCGGCGGGTGGAACCTCTTGGGCCCTCAATGCCCCTCGCGCAGTGACCGGCAAGGTCGCACGAACCGGCATCAGCAGTCTGACCCCTGAAGAGGCGGCGTTGCTTCCTCCAAACTGGAGCCTGGGTAACGATCTCTATTACGAACGCTTCAAAGCCGTCATGGGCGACGGGCATATACCTGAAGAGGCTCTACTTAGATACTTCACCGCTCAAAGCTTGTGGGATGAAACCATGTCCTGGCGAGCGGTGGACTTTGTTCGCCAGAATCCTGACCAAGTGTTGGTGATTTTGGTCGGCGACTTCCACGCTGTGTATGGTGGAGGCCTTGCCGACAAGATTCATCAGCGTGGTTGGAATCAAATTTTGACAATTGGCCAAGTCAGTCTCGAGGGAGCCACTCCCCAAGAGCAGGACGAGATCATGAAACCTCACCCCGTATATGGAAAGCGGGCTGATTACATTTGGGTAGGTGATCGTTAAGGTTTCCTTTATGGTCTCCCCCTTGCACACCTGTGATATGACTCGGGAAATTGGTGGCTCAGGGATATCTCACAGGGATTTTGTGACGGCTTTCGTCACTTACATCCCTTAGGGAGACTAAGTACGGCTCTGAGAGCCTTAAATGGGAGCTAGACCCGGACGATGGAACAACCGTATAGCCAAGCATATCGGGCCTATCTGTGGGCCCAATACCGAGTCTTAATGACCTGTCTTGTGTTCGGCATTGGCTGGGTGGTCTTTGCCGAATACCTGGTCACTCCTGAGACCTTTGGTGCTGAGTTTTATGTGTGGCTGGATAAGTACAGCCATTGGATGCTGATTCTGCTGACCTCTCTGTTGGCCTATTTTTTCGTCCACCAACAGCGCAACCGACACCACAAACTTCAGCATATCCTATCCCGCGACGCCAAACGCTTTCATGCCATTATTCAAAACGTCCCCAACATGGTCTTTGTCACCGACTTGCGGGCCAACATCACTTACATGAACCGCACCCTTCCGCAGCTGACCCTTGATGATGTGATTGGCCGCAACGTTTTTGAATTTGCCGATCCAGATGATCATGAGGTGATTCGTGCGGCGATTCGCAAGGCCCTGGAGACCGGTGAGCCCGTCTACTACGAGGCCGGCAACCCCAGGGATTTTGGTGAGGCTTGGTATGCCGTGCAGATTCAACCCTTGTTTGCTGCGGGGAAGATTCATAATTTAGCTTTCTTTCTTACCGACATTACAGATCGGAAACGGGCCGAAGACGCTCTGAGGGAAAGTGAAGCCCGCTATCGTGATGTGGCGTCTAATATTCCCAACATGATGGTCTATCAGTTTGTGCTGACCGCAGGTGGCGATTTCAAGATGCCATTTGTGAGCTCTAAATCTTACGAAATGTTTGGCGTTACACCAGAGGAAGCACAGGAAGACGTCGAAACCCTATTGTGCTTGGTACACCCAGAGGATGCTGAGGTTTTTTACCAAAGCATTGCTGATTCAGCCAAACACATGTCCATCTGGGCTCATGAATTCCGTGTCTGCCTGGACAAGGGAAACACCGTTTGGATTCGCGGAACCTCCACTCCCCGAAGGTTGGAAAACGGCGATATTCTTTGGAACGGAGTGCTTGTCGATTCCACCCAAGAGCATCAGGACAAAGCCCATCGGGAAGAGTTAGAAAAACAGCTCCAACATGCGCAAAAGATGGAGGCTTTGGGTACGCTCGCAGGCGGTATAGCCCACGACTTCAACAACTTCCTGCAGATCATCACCATGTCCTTGGAGCTGGCCCAGCAGAATATTAAAAAACCGGATCAAGCTCTTCAGTATTTGGAGCGAGCCCTTGCCACCTCCTCCCGGGGTCGCCACTTGATTCGTCAAATTTTGACCTTCTGTCGCAACGAAGAAGTAGAAAGAAAATCTTTTGATCTCAGTTCTGCCATCACTGACTTCCTGCAAATGATTCGGGCGACGGCTCCGCCCACGACTCGGTTCAACTATCAGATTGAACCAAGGCTATCTATTTATGGGAACATGACCCAATTCCACCAGATCCTGATTAACCTCTGCACCAATTCCTTCTACGCTCTGAAGGAAAAAGGGGGCAGCATTAATATCCATCTGTCTTCGGTAAGCGTCAGTGACAAAGAAGCGGAATCCCTAGGCCTTGCCACTGGAGCCTATGCTGAACTTGTGGTTGAAGACGACGGAAAGGGCATGACTCCCGAGCAGGTGAACCGTATCTTTGACCCATTTTATACCACAAAACCAGTGGGCCAGGGAACGGGACTGGGGTTGTCCGTGGTTCATGGAGTGATTAGATCCCATGGTGGCCACATCCAGGTTCGTAGCGAGTTGGGCCAGGGAACTCAGTTCCGCATTCTTTTACCTCTTGTACAACTCCCTGATACAAGTGCCGAACAGTCGTTGATGAGCCCAACCCCCGGAAGAGGCCAATGGGTTCTGGTGATTGAGGATGAGTCGGACTTGCTTGATTTAGAGACTTCCATGCTCGAAGGCATGGGCTACAACGTGATTAAAGCTTCCACTGGAAAGAAAGCCCTTCAGGTCTTCCAGGAACTGGGTGACAAGATCGAGCTCGTCATCAGTGACAACTCACTGCCCGGCATCAGCGGCCTGGAAGTATTTCGCGAGCTGAGAAAACTCAACCATCAAATCCCGCTGGTGTTGACATCAGGACTAGGAGAAGAGGAGCTGCGGCAAGAAAGCCAGTTGGCCTCGGTCCAAGTCGACCACTACCTGCCTAAGCCCTTCACCCATCAGGAGTTAGGCGAAACTTTGCAGCGCATTCTGCCGACCTACTCCCCAGCTCATCCAACGCCATAATCGAAACTGAGGGGGGACGGATGGAAAAGATTTATCAAATAAATGATCAGTTTGAAATTGAGGTTTTAATCGAGACCAACGATCGCTTCGAAAGCATTCGTCAGATCTGCGTAAAGGACCCAAAGAATCGCTTGGCCGACAATTACCAGCCAAATCGCCTCGTCGTTGAGGAACACGATCTCTTCATGGTCATTTGGGATCGAACCAACAAGGAGCCGGTGAGTTTTTCTGGAATCTATAACGGGGGAAGGTACCCGGGTGACGTGGCTCGTTTTGCCAACCGCAGCTATGTTTTTCCCAACTATCGAGCCGTCGCCAATGCCAGGACCTCCAGACCCTGGGTTTACGCCATGATGCTTCCATTGCAGGAGAAGCTCAATCCCATGAAACGCAAGCTTGGATTTATTTCGGTTGGGGAAAGACTGGGAAAGTCGGGACGCAAAGTGAATGTCCTTGAGCGTAACCCCCCTGAAGGATGGCTGGCCTCTAAAGAGCTAGTTAGAGTCTGCAATGGCAAGGTTTATGACTGTGTACAAAGGGTTCTCTATAAAGAACTTCTTCCGGGATACCGTTTCGACGACTGGAATGCTGAGCGAATGGATGAGGAAACCTGGCTTCGCCGCGTTCGCGGAGAGGGGCTTTAGAGAAAGCCTTTGCCAAAGTCTTGGATGAGCAGGAGAATGGGCCCCTCAGGGACAGAGGAGGGTTCTTTGGAAAAAGCCGACTTGCCAGATTTTCACCAGCTGTTTCCCGACCGTGACATTGCCAAAGAGTGGAACGAACGACTCGATAAATATGAAGTTCCTGCTCTCGTCGACCTGGAGAGGCCTGTTGATTCAGACCGCCTTTACAAGGTTTATGAAACCATCCAACCACAAATGGAAAACGAGTACGAAAAGTGGGTCATGGCTCGCCGAAAAGACATCACCCATGATTACTCACCAAAGACCTATTACCGAAAAATTCTCACTCACCCCACTGAGCTGGCAAAAAAAGTTCAAGCTCAGGTCGATGAGATAAAAGGGGCCAACTGGAAAGATCGAGGGGGAAAGCCAGACCCTCGTAAAATGATAGAAGCTCTAAGAACACTAAACGAAAACTATGAGCCCCTATTTGATGAACGCAACTACAGCGTTTGGGACCCGGCTGTATTTGGGACATATCTTGAGGACGTATTTCGCATGGTCAAAGGGCGCATTACCAGGGCCCGGTTTGCGGTTTTACCACCCAACTCTGGGGTTGTTCCCCACATTGGCATGGTCACCAAGTACACGGTTCGTCTTCATGTCCCTATTAAAACCAACCCCTATTGCTTTAACTTTGCCATGGTTCGTGGACGATTGGTGATGTACCACATGCAGCCTAACACCTGGACTCTACTCAACACCTCTTACCAACACTGGGCCTATAACTATGGAAGTGAAGATCGAGTTCACCTGATTTTGGCTGTCGATGGTGATGAGGATTTGCGGGACTACTACCAACGGAAAAGTATGACCCCCGGTCAGTTTAAGGAGTATTTCGTCGATGAAGCGTGAAGAACTGATGGAGCTCTTTGTTGGTAGAAATCTGGATGAGGAACGCCGATCGCGAAAGGGCAAGGATGAGATCCCCTTTTGGGTGAGTCTCAATTGGCAGTTCGATATTGATGCTTTGGAAGCCCAGGTGCGAGAACTCCACAAATGGCATTGCCTTGAGTTTGAAAAGACCCATGTGGAGACCTACCAGGGACTGTTGGCCGGTGGCAATTACCAGGACTATTTTCACCTCTCCCTTTCTCACCCCAAAGCCCTGGCGGTGGACCTACAAAAGAGGCTGGATGAGGAGCGCGGCATTAAGTGGCAGGACCGCAAACTCAGCGTGCAAAAGCGCATGCAGTCCATGTGGAAAATCAACGAAGACTACGACCCACTGATCGATGAAAGAAATTTTGAAGTCCCGGAAGAGGCACTGGAAAAGGCACCCGAGTTACGCAAAGTTTTGCAACAGTGCAAGGCCCGGGTGACGCGGGTTCGAGTGGCACGCCTAAACTCTTTCCAGCCGCTCGCCCCTCATGTCGACTTGTCGCCCAAATTTGCCTTAAGAATTCACATACCACTTGCGACCAATCGTCTGGCTTTTAATTTTGCTATGCCCGAGGATCAGGTTCATGCACGTCACATCAAGCGTGGTGAGGTGGTTTTGCTTAACTCTGGGGTCACCCACTGGGCTCACAATTTTGGCGAAACCCCTAGGGACCATTTAATAATTTGTATTGATGGCCAAGAAGATCTAGATCACTGAGCTAGCAGGTCTTCTGGCGACACCTCTTTGGCCAGCTCCCGTCTAAAACTAGTCAGGTTAGTTGTGTTGTACCGGTAGTAGCGGTGACAAACCACTGTGGCAAAGAAGTTCCAAAACCTTTCGCCCGGGGTGTCCATCTCATGCCACTTTATTTTCATCTGAGACAACCCGAAGCCTCGATGAGTATCATTGGCCACCAGTCGATAGCCAACAGGAAGAAGCTTCACCGGAGTGGCATCCGAACAAAAGTAATTGGCCCAATCATACCTACAGGTGAATTCTCGCCCCAATCGTGGATCGTAGTCTTCTGTCACGATCACCTGCCTTTGAAAACCTAAGAGGTCCTGATAACGAGGGTCTCGTTTTACTTTGCTCTCCAAAAAACCATCCAAAAACTGAGCCAACTCCTCAAAGTAACGTCCCAGATTGCCAAGCGTGAGGTGAAGAGCGTACTCCTCGGGTTCATAGAGGGCCGCCCCTTTGCCCAGATCAAAAACCAGATGGGTATCAGGATCTTTAAAAAACTCCTCCATCTTCTGATCCACTCCAATAAATGCCTCTCCAACCAGGGTCTTATGGCCTCGCAAATAGGCATAATATTCCCCGTAAAATCGAGCATAAGAGATGCCGAATTCCTGATTTAGAAAGATGGCCATGAAACGACTGAGGGCAAAGTTGTGATTTAAGAAAATATGCACCGCATAGCACATCTCATCTTTTAGGCCAGCTTGATCCAGGGTTTTATGTCCAACAATAAAATGAGATCGACCCCCAAAGGGGTTTTTAATTAGGCTTCGATCCACTCTCTGCTGATTCATGGGCCTCTCGATCACCTCAATGCCATGCTCATTCATATATTCCGGGCTGGCTGCCGGAGCATTTGGGAGAATGGAATACAGGTGGGTGCGAATCTCATCGTGAAATCCCATCTCCAGGAGGTCATGCAAAGACTGACGAAATTCCCGGGCTGATTCTCCAGGGCAAGCCATGATCAAAACCCCGGTGAGAGGAATACCCTTTTCTCGGTAACCCCTAATGACCTTTTTGTGCTTTTCCTGCCCCAAGTTCATACGCTCCATAACTTGTAGGGCCTGGTCCTGGGTGGACTGAAAGCCAACAATAACGCTATGGAGAAGTCCCGCACCATAAAACCGCTCAGAGATTTCTCTCACCCGATCGATTTGATTTTTAGCGGGCATCCAGTGGACATCTGCTGGAAATCCAGTTTTCTGTCTGGCTTCAATGAGCATTTCGGTGATCTCAACATCACGGGGAAACATCCCAAAGTTGGCGTCGGCTATAAACACGCGGTTAATTTGGTGTCGAGAAAACCACTCCACCTCCGACCTCAGTCTCTCCATCGGATACAAACGCACTTTTGAGAAGGTGTTGGAGCCCCAGTCGCAAAACCGGCACTTATAGGGACAGCCCCTATTGGTTTCCCAGAAGGCCGCAAATCTTAAGTTGGAACGGTGGCGTTCAATGAGCTCTTCAAAAAAGGGATACTGAACGTAGGGGCTTACAGGGCCAAAATCTTTAATCTTTTCCACTTCCCCCGTGGAGCAGGCGCCGTCCTTACCTGGCAGAACCAATCCAGGGATCGAGGCAAAGTCAGGTTCTTCTTTGAGGGCTTCCTTGAGAATTCTGGCAAATGCCAGTTCACCATCCTCTTTGACGATCACATCAACAAAAGGATGGCGGTCAAAAAACCCTTTGTCGCGATAGGGAGGTTCGGGGCCGCCCATGACAACTAGTGTATGCGGCGACTCCGCTTTTACCTGGCGGGCGATTTCAATTTGTAGCTCCCAATTCCAATCATAGCAACTTAGGCCTAAGACATCGATTCTCTGCCCTCGATAGGGGGCTAACAACCGCTGTGGCTCGGCAAACAAATAGATGGGATCTAACCAGGCATAGTGGTCCTGAATCAGGGGGTCTCGCTCGGCCTCCTGACGAAGCAATCCATAAACGTAGGGCAAATAGATTGACGAGAAATAGGGCGGAACGCTGATTAAGATCCGCTTTTTTGCTGACTCCTCCAGATGGGCCACCCCGCACATCCCTCCCTGCAGGGAGCATAACCGCAGTCGCACCAATGTAAAAGAAATTTAGACACATGGGACCTATCGAGACACAAGCTAAGCGTGCCTAACGCCCATTGGCATCTCGGGTATCGCTCAAGACACGAGAAGCTATTGTATGACAACGAGAGAAACTTAGGAGGAAGATAGAGGGCAATATTTATTGGCGGGACAAGAACTGAGGAGTTGCGGAATGGCCGAACAGTTTACCTTTTGGTCTTTTGATATGGATCTCGATCCCTATGATCGGGAGGCTCTGGCCCGGGAGTTGGATCAGGTTCCTGAGGAATACTGGTATTACAGTGCATTTCGCCGCTGTGACTTGTTGATTCTCTATTCCACCAGCGGACGTTTTGTGCAAAAGGACCTGGTGCAGTCTCAGGGAAGCCTGGATTGGAGTCCCCCCTCGGCCCACACTCCATTGCTTCGCGAATTCGCTGCGGAGAAACTTTTTCCATTGTTCAAACCTATGGGGCGAATTGCCATTATCCGCACCCGCCCTGGACAAAACATGGCTGTCCATATCGACTGCAGCAAAAAAAATTTCGACCAAATGAACGCGAAATTTCGCTTGGTTCTGCGCGGCCGAATTGACACCTTGTATTTCTTTGATCGAGAGGGAAACAAAACCTATATCAGGTCCAATAACCCCGCCTATGTGATGGATGGGGCCCACGTTCACGCCATGGACAATACGGGAGATGAGGTAAAATACACTCTTTCTGTGGGCTCCCCATGGATGGGAGAAGGACCTATCAATGACCTACTAAAAGAGAACGGGCTTGAAAGGCTGGATCTGTCCAAACCAGATTTTAACCCCGAATGGGAAGATCCTCTGGTCAAAGAGCCTTATTGAGCAAAAAAAAAAGAGGCAGGGTTTGACCTGCCTCCGAGTGTTCCAAATTTAAAGCAATTGGGGTCAAACCACTTCGTGGCGATAACCCAAACGATACAGCTCCTGCATTTTTGCATGACCACTAGACACTTGCTCTGAGTGCCATACCTGAAAATCTGCATAGCTGGCAAACTCGTGCTCTAGCTCAACATGGGTCTCCCGCAAGTTGATGTAGTTCACACGCATTCTTCCAGCATTCTGCAAATACCGCTCAATCTTTTTGATCGCATCGAGGTTGGCAAACCTCTCACGATCTGCCTTGTAATCTTCCAAGGTTTTTCCCGCTGGGAAAACGATCCGGCGGCCATAGCGATAGGTCTTCCCACTAGATGCAAAGGCCTTCTTGGAAAAGAAAACTGAGAAGACACCGATGCTTCCAATATAGGAAAGAAGAGAGGCCAATATCTTACGCCGACTCACACTGATCTCCTTGTTTAGATTGAGCCAAACAACTCCCTCAATTATAGACTTATTCGGCTAAAATCCGCAAAAAATAAATAGGTTATCACCCCTTCTAGGGGTCACAAAGGGGGTCACTGTTCCCCATATTTCGCCTCACCATCGGCGATTCCCCGAATCTCGGCCGTCTGTCTCATTTTGAGAACCTCCACCAAGGACCAGGGATCTCATAGCTCATCCATCCGAAAATAACGCTCCGCCAAATTGATTCAATCTGAGTCAGGAAACCGCCAGATCCGTAGGTCTCCTTGACCCCCATGGCCTCTTCTCCTAGCATGGGTTCCACACGACGAGGTGGAAATTATGAATGCCGATGCCCGCGCCTATTGCGAAGCCAAAACCCTGGAAAGTGCAATGCACTCAGAACTTTGGAGCTTTCACGACACCTCGGACAAGTACAAGGTGTTTCCGACTGAATTTCTCAAAGGCCAGGTTGACGATGAGGAGCGCCACACCGAGATGCTCAGGCGTGTCCTCGAACTGGAAGGCTTTCCAGCTGAGCCCAGTGAAAACCTCTCAATGCAGAAAGTGATCTACCAGAGAGTCCTCGGCCTGGATCTGAACAACACCCGAGAAGACGAGAACCTCTTCCACGCCGTCCATACTATGGTTGAGAGAAGAGCAAATTGGATTTACAAAATGTATTTACTTAACGGAACGAATGAGCGCTTCAAAAAAGTCATCAAGCTGATCGTCAAAGACGAGCGCCGCCATATCTCCGGGCACCGGGATCAATTGGTTCAAACTGACCCCAAAATCACCGCTCTGTTCGATTTGGATAACTGGTTTTTCCGCGAGTACTACCCTGCCCATTACGGCACCGATAGCCTGCAGGTGAATCCCACCTTCTGGGATGACTACTTCAGCAACAAAGGCCTTATCACCGATCCCAAAACCGTCCGCCCAATGAACGACATTATTCCCGGCCCGCTGAGAAAGCCTGAAATACTGATCTAAGGTTTTTTTAGTTTTTGGGCTGTAATACTGCTTAAAGAGTTTCAAACTTCTGACCAGAATAGGGATCGATCAGCCCTTCCGTGCCATTATAGATTCGTGGAGTTTTGTAGAGCCTCATGAGAGCCTCTGACTTCCGCATTTCTTTAAGTCGTCCAGGAAATTTCCTGTGGATTTCCTGATGGATGAGCTTTGCGTAACAGGGGCTTACTTCGGGGAACAAGTGATGTTCGACATGATAACCGAAGTTCAAATTCATCCACTCAAGAATAGGCCAATTTCTTACAGTCAAAGAGCTATCGAAAACATCCGGGTACTTCACTAAGGGCATCAACATGTGGTTAGTGGATATGTAACTCATAACAATATAGTTCATCACCGCAAAGGGGATGACGTGAGTCCAAATGAATTGATCAAAACCAATCAACCAGGTTCCGCTAAGGTGCACAGACCATATAACAATGATCTCCCCATTTATGCGCAAGTGATTGAGGCGATGAAATCCCCTCCTTCGAAAGCGTAAGTAGACCTGCCCAATAGTTAAATGACTGCTAAACCAATAGAAGAAATAAAACAGACTGAACAGTGAGCTCGATCCCGGCAGAAGGAAGTAAAGCCTTTGAAAAACCTTGTTGCGCTTAAATACTCCCAAGGTTGGTAGGGCATCCGGATCTTTGGCCAACACTTGGGTGAACCCATGATGAAGGGAGTTGTGCCAAAATCGCCAAAACGTGGGTGATACCCCCAAAGGCAAAAATGCTATGAGTCCCAAAGCATCCTGCCACTTCCGGCTCCTGACCACAGACCCATGGAGAACTTCGTGGGCAAGAAAGCCCATTGTGGCTCCAGCATAGCCAATGGCTAGAGCCCCCAAAAGCTTAACAAGCCAAATTTCGGGAAACAACTTGATGCAGGTAAGTCCTAAAGCGATTAGCAGAAGACAGGACAACAGCCAAAGCAGACGCCATTTGTTTAACCTGAATATCTTATCCGGCAGCTGCTGTTCCAGCGCCTGCCGATATTGCTGACGAGGATTCATGCCGTGATCCTAGTCAGACAAGCTCTGGCTTTCAACCTCTAACTCACATGGCCGCCTTTGACTCAAGCAAGCCCAGAATCCAGTCCGCCTTGCCCTTTTCAAAGCCGCGACCGACAAACTTCGCCAATTGGCCTTCGAGGGCTTTCAGGTCCTGGTTCTCCAGGTACCCACTCCAGATGGCATTGAACTCTCGGTACACGGCCTCCATTCCAGTTCCCTTGGCTTCTGCAGTTAGGGCCTTCATTCTTGTCTCGGCCAGGGCCCGATTACCTGCAACCACCGCAAGAATAACTTCATCTTCCATCAGCACGAGCCTAGCAAATCGCAGGGATGGCTTAGATAGCTTAATTTTCTCCACTCCCACCTGAAGCTCCTTCTCGGCCTCTGCAATTTGGCCCTGCTTGGCTAACATTCGAGCCTTACCCCGATGGTAAAAGGACCAATAGGACTGATCCTCCGGCTTGAGTCCTTGCTTGAGTGCGGCCTCTACTGCCTGAAGGTCCTTTTTCGCCTCATCGATCTGATCCATAGACATAAAATTGGCACTGCGATGGAGGAGGGCCCACCCCAGAGATCCTGACTTTCCCAGCTTCTTAAAGGACGCAATGGCCATATCAAGGCTGCGATTGGAACCCTGATAGTCACCAACCGCTGATAAATAGGAGCCCCTCAACCTTTGCACCCTGCCAAAGAACATTTCCCGTTCAAAACTGGATTTCCATGCGTACTGGTTTACTGAGCTAATGAGCTCATCAAAGTACTTTTGATTCCTTTGGCTACGTAAACCCAGTAGGTCCATTTTTTCCTTGCGAAGCAAGGCTTCGAAATAGATCTCCGTAAAATCCTTTCGGCTTTCATCCGTCACAAGTTCACCAAATTTCCGACTAGAATCTGCAAACCGGGAATCATTCCAGGCGGCAAATCCTTCGGATAAAGTTGCCTTGGCCTTTTCAATGTAAGCCGCTCTCGGATTACTTTGGGTCTCTTCCTCAGCTGTTTTCTCAACGGCTTCGGCGAAAAAGCAAAATCCGATAATCATTGAGAATAGGAAAACCACTCTTTTCACTTTTGTCCTCCCCTTGCAATTGTGACTTCCACAAGTTCTGCGGTTAAGAATGTGTAAAGTTTGGTCCTGATGACTCACATCCTACCGTCTACTTGTTTTTCACCCACACACAAGCAATTATAATCAATAGGGTGCTTAGATTAATTAAGATTCTCAAAAGACGACGTCACTCCCAGAGATATAAACCCGTTATTCTCGTAACCGGGTGTAGTTCCGGGATCGGTCTCGCTTTGGCACGACGACTCTGGACTCTGTATGATTATAGGGTTGTTATCACCGTGCGACAAAATTCCCTAGATAAGATCAAAGATGATAAATTCCATAATACCGATCGTTTCTGGATCCAACACCTAGATGTGACATCAAGCGAAGACCGAAAGCGATTGATCGATGAGATCCTAGAGAAATGGGGAAAGGTCGATATTCTCGTTAACAATGCAGGCATCAGCTTTCGTGCTGTCGTCGAGCACATGGATTCGCAAACCGAGAGATTACAACTTGAAACTAATTACCTGGGACCTATGGGACTTATTCGCTTAGTCCTGCCAAGTATGCGTATGTCCGGAAGAGGTAAAATCATTAATGTCTCCTCTGTGAGCGGAATGCTGGCCATGCCGACCATGGCATCCTATAGCGCATCCAAGCACGCGCTTGAGGGAGCCAGCGAAGCCCTGTGGTATGAAATGAGGCCTCTCGGGATTAATGTCACTTTGATTCAACCGGGATTTATTCGCTCTCATTCCTTCCGCAATGTTGTTTACTCTGCACAATCAGCCCTTTCTCAGGCTGCTGGCGGTCCCTATAGCGATTATTACCGACACATGACGCCCTTTATATCCAAGACCATGCAGAAATCGAGAACCACTCCCGAAAAGGTGGCCCGCACTATACTCAATGTGATTCGCACCGAGAATCCACCCCTAAGAGTGCCAGCCTCATTGGATGCATTCTTGTTCTTCTACATTCGCCGCTTTTTTCCTCGTCGATTTCTTCACCCCTTTTTGTTTTTCTGTCTACCGGGCTCCGGGAAGTGGGGTGAGCGCTACTCCAAAAAACGGGATTAGGTGAACTGACTTTTCAGAACTAGATTTTACGTTTTGCAACTTTGGTGAGCTCCCGCCAAAGGTACGCCTGGGCCAGCCCAGTATTTTGGCCGCGACGGCGAACGACCCATTGATTTTCTTCAAGGCCTTTAAACTCAGGTACTTTTAGTTTTACCAGAACCTTCGCCCTGATCTCCTTTTCAACCAGATGATGTGGCATATGCCCCCATCCCAATCCCGCCTTGAGCAGAGTCATTTTGGTCTGAAAATCCGGCAAACTCCAGGTAAATGCTCCCTCCATAATTCCGGCCGAACTTCGGCCATCCACGGATCCCGTGCTTCGCAATATAAGATGAGGAAAATTCATCAACATGGATTGGGAGATCTCCTTTTGCCTGCGACCCAGAGGGTGTGAGGGGGCCACCACCGGAATGAGCTTAATCGGACAGTGTGGTTCAACTTCAAATTGGCCAGGATCGAGATCTCTTCCCTCCGTAATCGCCAGTTGAGCGCGCCCATCTCGGACTTTTTCCAATGCTCCAAAAATTTCCACACTCATCCTGAGGCGGGTGTGAGGAAACCGCTTCGCAAACTCGCGCAATACTGGAATAAGTGGCGGCAGTGGTGTTAACGCACTGAGGGCAAGATCAACCTCCGCCTCCACGCCCTGACTCAACTGCCTTCCCAAATCCTCAAACTCAGCCACATTCTGAAGGAGACCTTTTGCCCTCTCGTATAGAGCCCTCCCGGCATCCGTCAACTCCGGGCGGTAGGATTCTCTTGAAAACACCCTTAGTTTGAACTCATCCTCCAATTGCCGAATTGCATAGCTGAGTGAACTTTGCGACTTGTGAAGCCGCTCGGCCGCCGGCCGAAACCCTCCCTCCTCTACAATTGCGCATAGGGTGCGAATCTGCTCAAAAGTCATACTCCATTATAATCTAATTTTTCGATCATTTTAATAAATTTATTATACTTTTTTTAGATCATCTGACGGGCGAGAATTGAGGGGGTCGTGAACACTAGAAAGGGGATTCAAGATGAAAGAAAAATTTTTTGTAGCCCTCAGAATACTTTTTGGCCTGATGCTCGTGACATTCGGCCTCAATGGCTTCCTCCAGTTTATGCCAATGCCAACACCTCCACCTGAGGGCGCCGCTTACCTGGGAGCCCTAGCTGGAACCGGATATTTTTTCCCAGTTTTGAAGGCGACAGAAGTATTGGTCGGAGCGGCCCTCCTGTCCAATCGCTTTGTTGCCCTGGCCCTGGTGGTCATGGCACCTGTTAGTATCCACATTTTGCTCTATCATATTTTTCTGGACACCAGTGGATTGATCATGGCTCTCTTCGTCTTTGGTGCGAATCTTGGCCTTGGCCTTTGTCGTCTGTCTGTCTACCGAAGTTTGTTAAGCCCCAAACCCAACATTTAAGGAGGTCTGGCATGAGGCAGGTTCGCAAGAGTGAGGAGCGTGGTCGAGGAGACTTGGGGTGGCTAAAAGCCAAATACAGCTTCTCGTTTGCCGACTATTTTGATCGCAACAACATGGGCTTCCGCACTCTCCGAGTAATCAACCAGGACGTTATTCAGCCCTTGGGCGGATTTGCCACCCATCCCCACCAGGATATGGAGATCCTCACCTATGTGATCCGAGGCGCTGTCGCTCACAAAGACAGCATGGAAAACTCCACCGTCATCCCAGCTGGGGAAGTCCAACTCATGAGTGCGGGAACCGGTGTCGAACACAGCGAGTTTAACCCCTCCGACACAGATACACTGGAGCTACTGCAGATCTGGATGATCCCGGACCAGAAAGGATACAGCCCCACCTACCAGCAAATGCAGATCGACCGCGATGCCAGACGCAACGACTGGTTGCAACTAGCGGGCCCCGGAAATCGCCCACATGAGGGCATGTTGATTCGCCAGCAGCTGGCAATTTACACTTCCGCACTTGAATCGCGAAAGAGCCTCACCTTCGAGCCCGAGTTTGGAGGGAACGTTTGGCTACAAGTTGTGGATGGTCAGATTGAAGTGGAAGGGGAATCCCTGGAACCTGGCGACGGTCTGGCGCTGACCGAAGTGTCGCGAATTTCAGTGCGGGCGATTAACACTGCTGAATTCCTAGTTTTTGATTTGAGCTAGCTCGACCCGCGATTTTGGCCCTGTCTCATTATGAGACACAACCGGGTTTGCGGTTTCCCTCCCTTCATCGCTGGTTCATAATGGCATTAGGTGGAGGGTATTTCTAGTGATCCGGGATAAGCGCAATGGAATGTGCTACCGGCCAAAGCGGCAACGTTTCCTCTTCATAGGCTCGGCAGCACTTTTAGGGTTAACACTTCTACTATTTCAAAACTGTCAACCAAACTATCTGATCAAGGTAGCGCAACTGGCTCTGCACAGTTCGGACTCCGACGCCGAAACTGAAAGTACACCTTTGTCTTCACCCTTTTCAGAGGGAAAACTCCAAATCTCCTGGTCACAGCTGTTGGAAAACCCCGAATTCAGGCAGAGAAATCAAGGAGCCTTTGCGAAGGCTTCCGATTCCGTTTTCTCTTTGGGATCAACCCTGCCCTTGGGACTTGCGGATCCTATCCCCAACGAGTCTGATATTCTTGTCGATGAAGATGCTGCCGTCTTTTTGCCTGGCCAAGCCATGGTGGTTTTGGTCGACAATAACTGTCGGCGGACAAGAGCCAGTACAGCCACTTTTTCGGCAGATCTGGAAGACAACTCCCCAGGTAAACCTCAGCTTGACATTGAAGCCTATAGCTACGGGGTCAAGGATCCACTACCAGTCAGCCAGTTTCGTAACTGGCTGGAAAGTGACCCTTGCATTGTTGGAGCCAGTGAGGATCTGGAAGTTTCGGTAACCGAAACCATCCTCAACAATGATCCGATGTTTGATAACTTGAGTCATTTGAAAGCTATAAACTACGTTGCTGCTCAGGATTTGTTTCATCGTTCAAGCCTGAAAATTGACCGTGATGTGGTTATTGCCATCGTCGACACAGGTATCGACTACCGCCACAACGACTTGCGTAATCGAATGTGGACTAATGGTAGTGGCAACTATGGGCACGACTATATCAATAATGACACCGATCCCATGGATGACCACAAACATGGAACTCACTGTGCGGGACTCGCCGCTGCCGAAAACAACAATAATGTTGGAGTTTCTGGGGTCATGGGATTTAACGCCAAACTCATGGCGGTAAAAGTTCTTGCCGCTAATGGTTCTGGTAGCACGACCACTGTCGTCAACGGGGTCAACTTCGCGGTAACAAACAAGGCTGATGTCATCAACATGTCTTTAGGTGGCAAGGGAACCAGTGCCGCCTATCGTGATGCCCTGGCCCGCGCGGTGGCGGCCAATGTCTTTGTGGCTGTCGCAGCCGGAAACGATAATGTTCAGATTAATTCGGGTACGAACTTTTTCTCACCCGCTGGGTACGCCAAAGATATCAACGGTGCCATGGCGGTAGGATCATTCGACGCTCTCAGTTTTGCCAAGTCGGGCTTTTCGAATTACAGCACAACCTATGTGGAAATCGGCGCCCCAGGCTCCGCCGGGTCAGCTCGATTGATCTCCACGGTTCCCAACAATGCTTACGAGGGACTACAGGGTACCTCCATGGCCTCGCCGGTCTTGGCCGGAGCTGCTGCCTTGACCATTGGAATTTTACGCAGTCAGGGGATCTCTTACACCCCTGCTGACATCGAAGAGATTCTAACTAACAGCTCCCCCTCCCGGTCCGGCCTATCCTCCTATTTCAAGGGTGGAAAGTATTTGGATGTGGAGAGAACTGCTGAGTACGTTCAACGGGTTTATTTGTTTAGTGCAACTGGGGGCTTTAAATAATGAACTCTCTGTTTAGGCACCTATCATTTATTATCACCGCCACCACATTAGCTGGATGTACTGGCGATGGTTTCATGCCCAAAAAGGGCGGCGTGGGCGGGCTGTCCTCACAGGACATATTGAGAAGAATTCCAACCACCGACAAGGTCGACAGGGATTGTAGCACTTCCGGCGCATACTCCATGTGCCTCTACATGAAAAATCCGGTGAGCCAGTCCGCAACTGTATTAAGTGATCCTGAAAGTGCCACCGAGCTAAACCAACAGCGAACCTTTGGCGTCAAACTGACTGGCATTGATGGTTCAGGAAAGCTGCAAAACAGCTCCATTGAAGTCGTCACATTGGAAGGAACTGCTGTAGACACCACTCAGTTACAGAACTATAAGGAGCTCGGGGTCGATGACAGCTCCAACTTTTTGGAGCAGCAAATGGCCTATTATTGGGCCAATCGATCCATTGAGTATCTAAGCGCCTGGACTGGTCGCCTGTACGTCAAGGATCAGGGTCTGAAGGTCATTGTCGATGACCGCACTCACGGCTGGAGGCCCGGCACCAAATCCATTCACTTAAGAAAATCTAGTCTCGGCAAATCCATGGCGACTAACGGAGGTTTGGTGATTCACCTGCTCGCCCAGGCCAATCTGTGGCTGGCGACGGGTGGTGAAATTGACAACCTCAATGGTGATTCCAAACACCAGGCCTGCGGCACCCATGAAAAAGGTTGTTGCCGCAATCCCACGGGCTGCTCCAGAGCTGTGGCTTCGGGCGCCGCAGATTACATGGTGGCGATCATGTTCCCGGACGATCCTGGCCTGGGTGAGTTTTGGTCCAACTCCCTTGATGGGGTAAAGTCCTGTTCCCAGTCTCGTAACTTGAAATTCATGAGCACGATCACTGCAACCAATGCCCACCAGGCTTGCTCAAGCAGTAATCAGGCTGGCGAGGTTCATGCCTTAGGAAGTCTTTATGCTTCCATATGGTGGGAAGTCCGCAAGCGGGCCGAAGAGGATCGACCGGGCTCCGGACGGGAAGTGGACACTCTTTACATGGAACACTTGTCCAAGCTTCGCGGGGATGATGATTTCCTCTCGGCACTCAATAAGATTGAGCAAATTGACGCCGAGAAGTTCTCCAGCCGCTACTCCTCCTTGTTTAGATCAGAATACAGCAAGAGGGAACTCCTGTAGTTCTGCTTTACCTCCCTGAAAATCTCAGGCGTTCACTCCTTATACATCGTTTCGTCATTAGTCATATTCACCCACTCTAGTGACTATGTTTTCACTTACAATTGGCCCAATTTTGGCAACGTAACGGGTGGGGATGACTTGTTTGTTAGTCTTTCGCGATAGTATGGGTGAAGGGTAAAAGGTCATGGTCTATGGTTACAGCCGCTGGCACGGCTCGATATTAGGTATTCTTGTCTTTCCATTTTTATTTAGCTGCTCCGACGTCAGAATCAATCCCTTACGTCAGGTATCAAGTCATGCAAGTAAATCCCAGCTTTGCCTAAGGCCGCCCGAAAACCGGGTGAGGGTCAACAAGGTTCTCTTTGTTGTTGATAAGTCCGGTTCAAATGCTGGCAATGGCGGTAACCCAGGAAACGATCCTGATGATGTCAGACGGGCCGATAATATTCAGGCCTTTTTTGATATGCACCGAAATGAACCCTACTACAAATGGGGTTACATCGTTTTTGGAGTTGAAACCAACAAGGCACATGCCTATATCAACGATGGCAGCATCAGCAGTCCCATATTTGGAGACGCCAATCAAATGCAGGCGGCCATCGACCAACATAGGGCTGTCCCAGACGATGGTTGCACCCCCTATTTGGCCGCCCTTCAGCTGGCTAAGCGAGCCGTCGAAAATGATATGCGCAACTTCCCGGACGAAGACTCTGTCTACAACATTTTCTTTATGTCCGATGGATTTCCCAATGATGCTAATTCGGCTGTCAATTGTGGCAGCACCACGGCGGTGACCTCATCTCCCACTGATCCTTATATTCTGGGCGTTAAGGATCTGATCCGTGTGGCTCCAGATCGAATCTTCTTTAGTACCGCCTATTACGCTCTGCCGGAAAATGATCCCGGCCGTGCCGCCGCCGACGGACTTCACTATATGGCGGATGCCGGTGGGGGCAAGTTTGCCGACCTGCAGGGCAGCGACACTCTTAATTTCGAGGAGCTCAAACTGGGGCCAAGACCCGAGTCATGGATTTTGAAGCGGATGTCTATCTATAACTTCAATGCCGCCTACTGTACTGATGGAACCCGGGACGCCGATTCTGATGGAGATGGTCTATGCGACAAGGACGAAATTGATTTCAATAATAAATTTGCAGACCGGCTCACCGGCTCCAAGCGGTTTGATCCGCGTGATCGCAATTCCATCAACCCCAAATACTCGGATTTATTTTCCTTCAAGTTTGAGGTTCTCCCCACGGGTGATGGCCTCAAATCCTGTGCGGATCTGGAGGAGGATCAGGATCATGACCTCCTAAACAGCTGCGAAGAGCGTATGCTGTTCGACAATCAGGCCAATGGCCCCACTCCCCAATGGACAGAGCAAATGCGTGAATCCGGTGGCGGCACTGCCAATCCGAAAAACCCGGATACTGATGGAGATGGCTTCATTGACAGCATCGAGTACTTTTCATTTGGCGTGAAATCAAATCCGGTCAACTATAACAATATTTTTGATCGTTTTACGGGGGGGATTACGGCCGAAACTCTCATGGCCGAACACCGGCACCCGATGAATCCAACAGTTGCCGGGGCCGATTCGACCGACTTCAGAGTGACCTTCTCGGGGATCAATACCAAGGGCGAAAACTGCTATAATGTCGATCTCAGGCATCTCCCACTTTACCGCACACAAGGAGTCGGCATCACTCGCGTGAGCGGAATTCCTGAGCTCGTCCACAACGACGATGAATCCGTGATTTTGATTTACTATTTAATGACCCAAGAGAGAAATCCCAACGGGCGGGGCTACTACTTTTTCTCCTACAAGAAGTTGCACAATCAGCAAGGCTGGTCCAACGGGCTTCAGTTTGACAACTTTAGCGCTTATAAGGTTCCCGAAATCTTTTAGATCTCCGCTCCCGAATGACGAAAGCTGTCGGGGCTTGCGGCCTGGCAGGCACGCTTGTAGGTCACTGGGAGTTCCGCACGCAACAGGTCTCCTGGATTCAGGTACTCATAGAGTTCCCCATAGTGCTTTACTTCCATGGGGCTGATTCTTCTCATCAAGTGCCAAGGACGAAGATCTTCCGTTTTTTCCACACCCATGGCGCCAAGGATTTCGGCCGCACTTTCAATTGTCTCTTTGTGAAAGGTCGCCACCCGGTGACGCTTATCTGGCACATGTAGGCCAGATGCTAGATTCCGGTCCTGAGTGGCCACACCCGTTGGGCACGAGTTGTTGTGACACCTGAGGGCCTGAATACACCCTAAAGACATCATAAAAGCCCGGGCCGAGTAGACCATGTCCGCTCCCAAAGCCAGTCGCTTTACAATACCAAATCCAGAAGTCACCTTGCCTGCGGCAATCACCCGCACTCGGTCCCGGAGATTGAATCCCACTAATGAGTTGTGAACAAAGATTAAGGCCTCTACGAGTGGTGTTCCGATGTGGTTGGAAAACTCCAAGGGCGCTGCTCCCGTCCCACCCTCAGCACCATCGACGGTGATGAAGTCCGGAGTGATCCCGGTCTTGTGCATTGCCTTGCAAATTGCCAAAAACTCCCGACGCTTGCCCAAACACAGTTTAAATCCAACTGGTTTTCCTCCAGACAACTCTCTGAGCTGCTTAATAAACTGTAACATCTCCAATGGGGTGCCAAAGGCCGAATGCGCTGGAGGCGAAAGAACGTCCTGTCCCATCGGGACTTCGCGGATTTTCGATATTTCTGGGGTGACCTTGGCGGCTGGCAAGATTCCACCATGGCCAGGCTTGGCACCCTGAGACAACTTAATCTCGATCATTTTTATAGAAGGACCCTTGGCTTTTTCAGCGAACTTATCTGGATTAAATCTTCCATCCCCAGAGCGGCATCCAAAATAGCCCGTGCCAATTTGCCAAATCAAGTCTCCGCCGTTCTTGAGATGGTAAGAACTCATTCCTCCCTCACCAGTATTGTGGGCAAATCCTCCATCCCGAGCACCGCCATTTAGGGAGAGGACAGCATTCGAACTTAGCGCCCCATAACTCATTGCCGAGATGTTCATAACACTTGCCAGGTAGGGCTGAGTACAATCTGGGCCACCAACTTTTACACGCAGAGACTCTGGATTTACATGAACTGGGTGGAGGGAGTGATTGAGCCACTCAAATCCCACCTCATAAACATCGCGCTGAGTCCCAAAAGGCAGGGTATCCAGGGTTCCTTTGGATCTTTGGTAAACCAGGCTTCGCTGCTCACGACTAAACGGGACTCCATCCGTATTGGACTCAACAAAGTACTGGTTAATCTCTGGGCGAATTGCTTCGAAAAGATAACGAAAATTTCCTACAATTGGAAAATTTCGACGAATGGTATGCTTGGTCTGGAAAAAATCATTAACACCAATCAAGATAATGGGGCCCAAAAAAACAAGCGACCAAAGGGTCGGTGGATAGTAGTAAGCACCCACGCAAAGAAGCGCAATAACTGCCAAAAGGCCAATGATGAATTCTCGTCTCATGTAGTCCCGCCTTTTTAATATTGTCAGCCATAAGTGTTGGAGTGGCAAGAACGGACTGTCTCCACTTGCGGACTGGTAAACCTCGCCCTACAATTGAGCTAAAGCCAATGATGAATAAACTTATTGCCTATATCCGGAAACACTTCTTGCCCGACACTCTACCAAAGTTGAGTGAGCGAGGCCTTTGGCTAAGTCTTCCCTTGGTAGCCCTGGTTCTCCTCATATACGAGTACTATGGTTGGCAAATCCCGTTCATGAAGATGGCTCTCCATTACGCCTGGCTGCCCAACTACTCCCAGAACAACGTCAAGTTTATTGCCCAGGCCTATACCTCAGCCAGCTTTGTCACATTGTTTGTTCTTGTTCCTGTAATCTTTGGCCGTATGTTTCCCTATGACGGTCCCAATCCCTTTGCCTTTCGACCGACTCTGGTCCGGGAGTTTATCCCCTCTTATCTACCCTTGATTCTCGTTATGACTCCTGTCCTGTGGATCGCCTGTGGCCGTACCGACTTCAATCGCTTCTATCCATTATATAACCCTGCCTCAATACACCACCTAATTGCCTACGAGACCATTTACATGGTTCAGTTCATCGCCGTGGAGTATTTGTTTCGTGGATTTCTGCTATTCCGCATGGAAAGGGCGGCCCCAGGGTATGGAGTCTGGGTCATGGTAATTCCCTATGCCTTAATTCACATCCACAAGCCATTTCCTGAAGCCGTGGCCTCGATTTTTGCCGGAGTTGTACTAGGGTTCCTTGCCCTTAAGAGCAGATCTATCTGGCCGGGAGTATTCGTCCACTGCTACGTGGCCCTGGCAACTGATTTATTTTCGCTGATTCGCTCCGGACGCTTTTCAGTTTTGTTCTGAAGTTGCTGGTTCTCGCGATTCTTCTTGAGCCTGAGTTCCCTTTGGACTGACCTTTGATTTCTTGCGCGCGTCCTGCTGTTTTACCGGTTGAGGACGACACAAACGAACAACCGAACTCGTGCTATGTATTCCGCCCTTTAGATAATGAACGAAACCGCCATCGATATAGTGGATGTCAAGACCCATTGATTTCAGCTTCTCATCTACATCAGTCTGAAATGGCGCAAAAGCCTGGCGAGCAATCACAACCAGAGATCCAATTGATATGACATTAACCGGATTCACATTCATCGACACCGCATGGTCGTCCCACTGGCCATACTTGGCTTTGATTTTCTCTGGAGCGAACAACAGCGGCATCGGCACGGGCTCAATTTCGTTGCAACTAGTTCTCTTCTTTACCGACTCCACGATCTCGTTCAAGCCGGATTCTATAATTTCGGAGTACGCCTCATTAGCCTTAATGAACTCAGAACACTTCTTGCGCAACTGAGAGGGAGCGGTAGACACCTTGTCATGGGCAATCCATTCGATACATTTTGAAAAGTCTTCGCGATCCACCACTGGAATAGAATCCTTACCCTCGGGCACGGCCGGACTAATATCGAATTCTGACTGCTTGCTGCCCTCAGCCTTGATCAACTCCAAAGCTCTTTTCGGGGAGGCATAGGTGACAGCAAAATCACAGGATTCTTTGTCGGCCCTTCGGTAGGGCAGAACACTGTAAAGCTCATCTGCTAGACCTGGCTCTCCCCAAGCCGTATTAACCGTCACCACATCCTGGGAGAGGTTCACATCCAAAACCTTCTGAGTCGTAGCTGAAAGATTGTTTCCGGCCACAATCAGGTTTCCTGGAAAGGGTTCAATGTTGCCGCCAAAATCCCCGTGTCCCGGATAATCCTTCGCCTTAGGAAGCTCCTCCTGGGCAACCATTCCCATTTGGCAGCTTAGAGCAACAGCGGACGGAATCGACTCCTGCTGCCTGCTGACGTAAGGCAAATCGATCAAAGTTCCGCGACCCGAGATTGTCGAGATAGCAACTTCAAAGTAATCCTGGGTCCACAGAGCATCTTCTGCTGGTACGGGAAGAAAGCGCACAAAATCGGAATACGGCGGTTCCAGATACTTACTAAAGAGTCTGTAGACCTCAGCGTTTTCATAGCGAGGAATTAGAATTGCAATTTGTGGCCGACTTGTATCCTCAACCAGCTTCTCAATGAGCTCTCGTAAAAATTGAATGTGGACGGGTTGAGGGGAGTATCCCAAGAAAACCAATCCCGGTGGATAAGATGGCGGAAGGAGAACTAAGCCTTCGTTTTCAGGACAAAAGGGGACTGACTGACCTCTCCACTTGGCTTGAAAGAAGTAATTACGGCACCCCGAAAAAAACTCCTCGTCATCGGAGTCCCCGTTGATGGCATTGGTAAAGGTGGCACAAGACGCGACTGAGGCAAACAACAACAGTAGAACAATCACACGCACCAAGACATCCTCCTCAATTGCATCAAATTTACACCGGGATTGGAGCGGGAGCAACAGTAAGGTCGCCTAGGAGGGAGATGCTTCCTCATCGGCCAAAACCGTTAGGTCGGGATGGAGCGTGACAAGATCTGCCGCCGGAGAATCATGGGAGCCACCTAACACTTCTCGCAAGATGAACGCCTTGCCTGGCCCACGAACTAGAAGCAATGCTTTCTTGGTCGCCAACAGGGACCGTAGCCCATAGGTCACCCCCCAACATCCTTGGGGGATTTTCAGATTTTCGCAGGTCTGATCCTGAAGAGGAACGCATGCCTGGTACAGGGACCTCTCCAGATTTGGCTCGTGAAACCCCACATGGCCATTTAATCCTAAACCAAGAACAGCCGCATCACCCGAATGGTACAGACCATCCCGCCGGAACCGGCCTGCCCAGTCAGGTAATTGTTCACTAAAAAAACGCCGAAATAAGCCATGGTGCGGCGAAGTGATCACGTCATCCAATTGAATCAAATGACTCTCGTCCAAGAAGCTAGGACGAACCTGACGCCAGTACTGATATAAAGGTACCGGAGTGGCACCAGCTGGCAGATAAAAAGATCTACACCCAGAGTCCGCCGCTTGGACACACCAATCATGGGCACTTAAAACCCAGTCTTCCAATGTCTTGCAAACTAACAATCTCATAGGACAGAATTATTTCCTGAGGGCGAATCGATGAAAAGTAAAAAATGCGATTTAGTGATTGTTGCTCATCCTGACGACGAAACCTTGTTTTTTGGCGGGCTCATTCAACAGTCCAAAAGAAACCCTTGGGAAGTGATTTGCGTTACCGACGGCAATGCCGATGGCTTTGGCGACAAACGCAAGCGGCAATTCCAAAGGGCCTGTCGAGCCCTAGGCGTTCGAAAGAACCACTGGCTGGGATTCCCCGACATATACGAAGATCGCCTCAACCTGTCGGACCTCTGTCTAAAGCTCAAGTCCTTCAAGAATGTATCGCGAATTTTTACTCACAACATTCTTGGTGAATACGGTCACCCACATCACCAAGATGTATCTGCCGCAGTCCATATGGCCTTTGCCAAAACTCACCAGGTTTTTAGCACCGCCTATAACGCCTACCCGGACAGGATTATTCGGCTCAAGCCCAGGGAGTATCAGGTAAAGACCGAAATCCTCACCCGAATTTACAGCTCGGAGACAAGGCGATTTACTCACCTACTCCCCGCCACCTGGGCAGAGGGCTTTGTTCGCGTCTCAATTAAAGAAGTGGAAATGCTCTATGACTTTATGGTGACAGGAAAGGTTCCCTCTCAAAGACATCTAAAGGTCTTTCGCTGGTACCGGCCGTACCTGATCGACGGTGACCTGAGAATGGCGCCAAGGCCCTTCTGATCGATTTTCCAATATTGAGACAATTATGCGATGAAAACTTAACTTAACCTGGTCCTGACACTAGCCGAATGATTAGTGAGGGAGGGTTGGGAAGTCCATGTCCGCAACAAAAAGATTTACCATCTTAATCGTCGAAGACGAAGAGGCCCTGCGCGAGTTTTTGGTCGACACCCTTCTAGCCGAGAATTTCCAGGTTTTATCTGCAGACGGGGGAAACACGGCATGGGACCTTCTCCAATCCCACGAGGTTGACCTTCTTGTCACGGATTCGGCCATGCCCGATGGCAATGGCTTTCAACTCATCAGCAAGCTGGAAAAACAAGGCAAATCCCTGCCCATCCTTGTTTTATCAGGCTACCTCAGCTTGGACGAAAACAGTGCCAAAAAGCGTGGAGCCACTGCCTACCTGCGAAAACCGGCGACCGCCGACGAGCTCGTCTCTGCAGTCATGGCGCTCCTGCACTCACACGCCGCTTAAATCCAATCCCTGACGGATTTTCCGTTGAGTCCGCCACCAACAGCCGCTACAATCCGTCCCGTCTGAACTCGAACCGGGATCAATTCATGAACGCAGTCAATTGGCAAGATGAGCGCCGCCTGTACCCAGCCGCCTCAGCACAGACCTATTTGTTGACAGCTGCAGTTGGCCCGATTTCCTCACCCGTCATGTCCAGCTATCAGAACCACTATCAGTCCTTGCTGCAGTCGGGAGACATCGACTGGATGGAAAACGTGGAAATGCTGGGACACGTGCGCGAACTGACTGCCCAGTTTATCAATGCCCATGGAGCCCACGAAGTTGCCTTTGGACCCAACACGAGCATGGCGATGAATTTTTTGGCAATGGGCTTTTCATCCCTACTGAAAAGTCATGGAAAGAAACAAAAGATTTTATCCTGCCGGGAGGAATTTCCCTCTTCGACTATCCCATGGCTCCATCACAAATATGAAGTGACTCAGGTGCCCGCAAAGGACCTGATTCAAGAGGCGGAACGGGGAGACTACTCGATGGTCGTCTGCAGTGCTGTACAGTTTGGCACTGGCTACAGGCAAAACCTGAGAAAGCTTGGTGAGGTCTGTCGCTCCCGGAATGTTTACTTTGTTGTCAATGCCACTCAGGCTCTTGGCGCCTACCCGATTGATGTCCAGGCCTGTGGAATCTCGGCAATGACGGCTTCTTGCCACAAATGGATGTGCTGTGGATACGGCCTCTGTGTGATGTACCTGTCCCAGGAACTGCTTAAGGAGTTCTCGTCTCCCATCGCCGGGTGGTTGAGCATGAATGATCCTCTCGCTATGAATAATCGCCAATTGGATCTCAAATGTGAGGCCAGTGTTTTAGAAGTGGGAATTCCCAGCTTTGCAATTGTTGGCGCACTTGGGGAACACTTGAAACAGTTAAATCGAATTGGCATTGAAAACATTGCCGAAAGAATTCTTGAACTCTCCAGATACGCTTCAGAAGAACTAAGCCGTTACCATGAAGTCGCGAGTGAGCGCACTAGCTCACCAAGCCTGAATACATGTGACAGTGGAATACTTCTCCTCTCCACTGACAAGGCTGGTATGCTTGAGGAGAAGCTTGCCTCCCGTCGTATTCACGTTTCGGTGAGGCAAGGGGGACTGCGTATTGCCACGCACTTTTTTAATGACCATAAAGATATTGATAATCTGACAGATGTATTAAAGGAGATCCATTGAAGATCGAGATTCTTGGCCAGTGCAAATCACTCATTGAGCAGACTTCACTTCCTCAGGATCTGGGGTTTGGACGTTTTTTTTCACCAGTGATGATTGAATGTCACTTTCGTCAGGGCGAGTGGCAGATGCCGCGATTGAAACCATACGCCCCCCTTCAGCTGGATCCGGCGACTATGGTGTTCCACTATGGTCAGAGTATTTTTGAAGGTCTTAAAGCATATCGCAGTGGATCCAATCTTCACCTCTTTCGACCCTGGGATCATGCGCGAAGGTTTATTAAGTCAGGGCAGCGGCTGGCCATGCCCGCCCTTCCTGAAGATATGTTTATGGAAGCTCTTGTCGAATTTTGCCGGATGTCGGCCCCTTTGGTTCCAGAGGATGACCAGTCGACACTCTACCTGCGACCTTTTATGTTTGCAGACCAGGTCGGCCTGGGCGTGCGGCCAGCGGACTCCTATGTCTTCATGATCATTGGCTCGCCTTCGGGTAGATACTTTGCCGACCAGTCAGTTCGTGTCATGATCGAACGAAAGCTGAGTCGTGCGGCATCGACCGGGGGAACCGGAGCGGTTAAGACAGCCGGAAATTACGCCTCAAGTTTACTCAGCGATCGCACGGCCAAGCAGGCGGGATTTCACCAAACCCTTTGGTTGGATTCCGCTCAAACCAAATACGTCGAAGAACTAACCGGGATGAATATCTTTTTTGTCAAACGCGGCAAGTTGGTTACCCCAAAACTAAACAACTCAATTCTGGCCGGAATCACACGGGACACACTAAAGGTTTTAGCCGAAGACTTGGGGGTTTCCTTTAGTGAGGAGCCTGTCGCCATCGACGAGATTCTATCTGATATCAAGTCTGGCACCTGTGAGGAGTGCTTTGTCTGTGGTACGGCCGCGGGTATTACTCCGGTAGCAATGTTGGGTGACTTAAATGGAGAGTCATTTACATTCGACCACGCCAATGGGCCGACCACCCAAAAAATGGCTAAAGCCCTATTTGCAGCGCAAAGGAACCAACGGCCAACGCCTGAAGGGTGGATCATTTCCATATGAGATTAAGCAAATGGGTGATGCCCCTGATTGTTCTTTGCGCCCTCTATGTTTTTTGGTCGCAGAATCAATCCCCACCCGAAAGTGGCCTGGACAGGACGACACAGGAAGACCGAGACACTAAACCTGTCCTACGGCAGAAAACGGTGGAAGTAGATCCAGTTCCTCCAGAGGCTACACCCAGCAAAGACATCCATCTGCCCTCCAAGCCTTATGCAAAAGAGATCAGACCTGTCGGTCCGCAAATCCCTATCAAGACCGAATCACAGTCGACCAAATCGGGAAATCCATATTTGCTCCCCACCGACTCCATTCCATTCCGCATCGAGGGCAATTGGGCCATCGCCTACGGAGATGTTTTGCTGGGAACCGTGACCGCACCCAAGGGTGTGACCACAGGCAATCACCGACCCGAAAAGCCACGGCTATGGGATTCCGCCATCATTCCCTATGGAATTCACGCAGATCTCCAAGGTAAAGAGAGAGTTGAAGCCGCCATTCGTTATTTTAACGAAAATACGGTGGTGCGATTTGTGCCCATAGAGGGGCCCGAGGAAGACGCTGTGGTTTTTGTTCCTGACGAAAGAAATTGTGCCTCTTATATTGGCCGCATTGGCGGAATGCAACCAATCATGGTGGCCGACAAGTGCGGAACTCAGGAGCTCATACATGAGTTGATGCATGCCCTTGGCTTTGTTCACGAACATTCACGAGTGGATCGGGATCGATATCTTGAAGTCGTTTGGGATAACATCCAGGCAGACTACTGGCCTCAGTTTGCCATGGTGCCCGACATTTTGATACATGAATACCGGGGTCGAGTGTTTGACTTCGACGCATCATCGGCAATGCTCTACCCTCCCACGGCGTTTGCCAAAGAAAAAGGGTTAACAACTCTGAAATCTAAGCCAGGATCTCAGCTTAACCCTGCCACCGAAGGGTTGAGCAAGGTGGACCGCGAAAGACTGTTCTACCTCTACGGATCTTAATTTTGCCTTTCAACTGACGGTTGGCTTCGCCTCTTCGCCAACCAGGAGTCGTAAAAGAGCAGGAGAACTCCGGCAACAATGGCCATATCGGCAATGTTAAAGATCCCGGTGCGAAGACTGCCAATTCCCATATTCATAAAATCTATAACAGAGCCTTCGGCTCTAAAAAATCGGTCGATGAGATTGCTGATACCACCACCGACAACTAGGGAAATACCCGCAACAACCTCTCGACTGGGAGCACCCTTGAGAAGGTGATAGCTGTAGAGCGCTAGAAACGCCAGGACGATGACTCCCAAAATCCAAAATCGTGAACCCTCAGACAAGCCAGCTCCGAGACTAAGGAAGGCCCCTTTGTTTTCCGCATATTGGAGGCGAAAGGTGTCACCCAGAAAAGTCAGTGTGGCCCGCCCCTTCAAAAAATGGATTGCGATTTCTTTGCTGACTTGATCCAAAACCAGCAAAAGAACCACCACCCCGGTCATCACCTGCCACTTGTAGCGGCTGACCCAACTTTGACCCGCATTCGCATTACCCATCGGCCTATTCTTACAGCATTTCCCAGACTTGACTAGATCCAAAGTTGTTCGGGAAAATGGTACTCCATTGGTCTAGACAAATATCATGGAGGTCCTGCCAATGAAATCTGCGGCAGCTCTTTTTATCGCCGTGTTTTTAGCTGTCACTACGCCTCCTTCCCAAGCCGATCCCTTGGGCCTGGGCGTCGTTATCGGCTCTCCCATTGGCTTCGCCGGAAACTACTATTTGAACAAACGAAATTCGATTGACGGTGTCATCTCTCCTGACTTTGGTGATGATGGGGGGGTCTATCTGCATTCAACCTATTTGTGGCACTATCGCGGGGCTCTCACTATCGATAAACTTCCTATCAATGGATTTTGGGGACTGGGTTTGCGCCTGAGGTTGATCGACAAAATTGAAGACGAGTTCAGGCTTGGACCCCGCCTGTCTGGTGGCCTTTTGTACCAAGTTCAGTCTGCCCCCGTCGATTTCTTCTTTGAAATTGCCATTGTTGTGGATTTAGTGGAAAAGACGGGATTGGCAGGCAATTTGGGGATTGGCGCCCGCTATTATTTCTAAGATTCCGGTCACCTGCCGTAATCATCATGCCTTGATTCTCTACCCTTTCTACACTGTTGGTCGCTGAGGATTGCCCTCGAAGCTATAGTTAGCTGAAATCTTTATAAAAACCTGGTTGAACCACCTAAAGGCGTGTTCAATCATAATATTGAAAGTTAAAAATCGTCCTTAAAAACGGGGTATGACCAAAAAGTGAGGTAGAAACCGTGCCACAACCATTTGTTGATCGTTTGCCATTAGAAATGCTCTATCATTGGACCAAAGAGATTCCCGATGCTGTCTACCTGAGACAACCCATTAATGGTCAATATACCGATTACACCTGGAAAGAAGTAAACCGTCAGGTTCGCCTGTTCGCCGGATACCTGAAGTCGCTGGACCTTCCTCCGGGAAGCAATGTGGGGATATTTTCAAAGAACTGTGCTCACTGGATGATGGCTGATTTAGCCATCATGATGGCCGGTCATGTCTCCGTTCCTCTGTACCCGAATCTAACAGCGGATTCGATTGCCCAAATCATGGAACATTCAGCGACCAAAGTGTTGTTCATCGGCAAACTTGACAATTTCAGCTCTATGGCTCCAGGCATCCCTGCTGACACCCTGACCATTGGCTTTCCCTATCCAGGAGCCGATTTCAAAGTTTCGTGGAACGACGTTCTTAATTCAGCGACGCCGATCACCGACTCTCCCACCCGCCACGAATCCGAACTGGCGACTATCATTTACACCTCTGGAACATCGGGTACACCCAAGGGAGTGATGCAGACTTTCAAGTCCATGGCCGCCGTCGGCTCCAATGGCTGCATGATTGCCAACATTGAACCGGCTGACCGATTTTTCTCCTATCTGCCTTTGGCCCATTGTGCAGAACGCGCTCTGGTAGAACTGTGCAGCCTATATGGTGGCGGGGTTGTCTATTTTGCTGAGTCTCTGGACACATTTGCCGAGAACCTGCGTACGGCCAGGCCCTCACTCTTTTTGGGTGTGCCGCGAATTTGGACAAAGTTCCAAGGGGGAATCCTCAATAAGCTTCCGCAAAAGAAACTGGATTTGTTCCTTAGGATCCCGATTCTGTCCTCGATCATCCGCAAAAAGATTGTCGGCGGATTAGGGCTTGATCAGGCGAAGATGACAATCACAGGTGCGGCTCCCACTCCTGCCTCTTTGATTGATTGGTTTGCCCGCCTCGGTATCAATCTTCAAGAAGCCTATGGGATGACCGAGAACTTCGCCTACTCACATCTGAACCCTGCCGACAACATCAAGGTCGGCACAGTTGGCATAGCCAATCCAGAGGTCGATGTAAAGCTGAGCGAAGAATCTGAGATTCTAGTAAAGAGTCCCTGTACAATGACCGGATACTACAAAGCCCCGGAAATGACGGCAGAGATGTTTGCTGGCGAATATTTGCGCACGGGAGACAAAGGCAGCATCGACAGTGATGGCTTTTTAAAGATCACCGGTCGCGTGAAAGATCTGTTTAAGACCTCTAAAGGAAAATATGTTGCCCCAGCTCCGATTGAGCTGAAGATCGCCAAATCCGATCTGGTTGAGCAGGTCTGTGTGGTTGGAGCAGGACTCCCACAGCCTTTGGCCATTGTTGTCCTTAGCGAGATGGCCAAGGGATCTGAGGGTGATCAATTGATGAGTCACTTCTCTGAGCTGCTGGAGGAAATCAATGCCCAGCTTGATAGCCACGAAAGACTGAGAAAGTTTGTTGTCGTCGGTGACGAGTGGACGGTGGAAAACAGCTTCCTGACTCCATCCATGAAACTCAAGCGTGCAATGGTGGAGGATGCTTACGGCACCAACTATGAGCCCTGGTTTAATCAGTCAGGTCGTGTGATTCGCCACTAAGTTCATCTAAAACCGCCCGGCCATGAGTTCTGCCACTGGTCGGGTGGGTTTAAAGCGGGACAAGACAATCTTAATCACTGCTGTGATGGGTACAGCCAAAAACATTCCAGCAATCCCCCACACCAGGCCCCAAAACATTAGAAAGACCAGGATTGTGACTGGGTGGAGATCCATACTCTCACCCATCAGCCGAGGCTCAAGAACATTGCCAATCAAAACCTGGAGGGCCATACATAAAATCACCACGCCAAACAAGCGACCACCAACACCATATTCCAAAAGAATCAAGGGGATGGGTAGCAAGGTGGCAATCAGGGAGCCCACGTTGGGAATGAAATTTAACAGAAATGTCAGCAGACCTATGAGAACCGCTAGCTCAATATCGAAGGTTAAGAGAATGAGAGCCACGCCAAAGCCGGTCGCTGCCGAAAGCAGAAACTTCACTAACAAATAGCCGGAAATTTTCTTTAGAACTTCCTCAAGTACAGGATGGGAATTTTTATCTGCCTGTTCTCCAGCCAACAAAAATAGCACAAAGATCAGAACCAAAAATACGTTACCGAACAAAGTCGTGAGACCACCTGTAACCTGGCGGGCAAATGAAAACACCGGAAGGCTTCTCACCTTATCGAGGAGAGTGGACTGATCCAACTCATAGCCTAAACCTGCTGCCCGCTCGAGAAGTGAACGCGACATTTCCACGATGCGCACTTTGTAGACGTCAGCTCCGCGAACAAAATCCTCAAGGGAAAATAAAATCATCGCCGTCAACATGGTGCACACGAAGGCCACTGCCATAAACATGGTCGCCACTGCCAGCCAGCGGGGGAAGCGGGCCTGCCGCTGAAGCCAATGAACGGCTGGAGATGCAACGGCGAAAAAGAAAATGCTGAACACAAAGGGCAGTAATACCGGGCGCGTGTAAATGAGGGACATGGTCAAAGCCACCGCTGTCAGAAACAAAAGACAGTACTGGCTCACTCGGTTTTCTAATCTTGATTGAGTCATATTGCCTCAAAGTATAGGGTTCCCACCTTTTCCCTGGCAAGCCCCTCATCAGTTCTGCTGATCAATTAGGTCAAGGACAAGTAATTTGCCCCCTTCGCAAGGCTCACCTAGATTGACCTCAGAAATCGGGACCGAATCCGGGGGTTGGATTCCATGTCCCACTCAAAACTTAGGGGGAATCATGAAAAAGCTATCTTTAGTTATTTTGGCACTTATCGGCATCCAGATGTCTGCATTGGCCGCCGGAAAAACCATGGTGAGTTATCAGTTTGGCCACGAAAACACCGTCTTTCCAACTCCTTACGCCTTTGAAAAAGTCACGGCATCAGTTGATGAAACCGGGGTTCTAACTGTTTCTTCAGTTACCACCCGCGGCTTTGATGCCACTGAGCCTTCCGTCGTCCTGACCCGTCAGTTGAGCGAATCATCGGTGGATTTTCTCCGCAACGAGCTCCTTTCCTTGAGCGATGCGGAAATCCAGTCCTCTTATTCTGATATCGTCTGCATGATTGCCGTATCTCCCGCGCAAATGATTGACCATTTGTCGGTTGCGACCAACTGGGATTGGCAAAAAAACCAATTTCTTGGCGAACTGAGAACAGTGATGGGTCCTCAAGGATGCTGGGTTCACCACCACATTGCGCCCAAAGTTGAGTGGCAAATGAATCAAGCTCGTGGCCTTAAAAAAATGCTGCAGCTATTGGCTTTGGATCTGGCCGGCGACATCCTGAAGTAAGTCCACTCTGACCCAAAGATCAAAAAAAGCTCGGATTACTCCGGGCTTTTTTACTTGTTGCCCTATCTCGTCACGATGCCAAATCTCGCTCTTTTTGTTCGATATCTGAGATTGAGCATTTCGACCGCCAGGGAAAAGAACATGGCAAAGTAAATGTAGCCCTTAGAGACGTGATTGCCCGTGCCTTCGACGACCAACATGACACCAATCAGTAACAAAAATGACAAGGCAAGAATTTTCACCGTCGGATGACGATCCACAAATCCGCTAATTCCGCCCGCAGAAACAAGCATCACCACCATGGAGAGAACCATGGCAATCACCATAATGGAAATTTGTTGGGCCATGCCCACCGCGGTGATGACTGAATCCAGCGAAAACACAATATCCAGAATCACAATCTGCACCAGTGTCCATCCCATCTGAGCTTTGATCTGATTTTTGACACCGCTTCCGTCCACTTCCTCCAAATCCTCCACTTTGTGATGAATCTCAAAAGTGGCCTTGCCCATCAAAAAAAGCCCGCCCAATAATAAAATGAGATCACGACCAGAAACCGTCTTGTCCATCACCGAAAACAAGGGCTCCGTCAGTCCCATCACCCAAGTGATGGAGAACAACAAAAGGAGCCGCATAAACAGAGCCAGGAAAATCCCTAAGGACCGGGCTTTAGCCTGTTTCTCCTGGGGCAGTCGACCCACCATGATCGAAATGAATATGATGTTGTCGATTCCCAGTACGATTTCCATCCCTGTGAGCGTCACCAGGGCAGTAAGTGCTTCCAGGCTCATAAGTTCAGACATACAGGCTCCTTCACTGACCAAGATTGTCTTGATTGTCCCGATGGAAGTCAATTCTCCACCCAGAGTCAACATTGACCTGTAAAGGGATGACTTCTAGAATGGATCTGTGCGCCTGGTGTTACTCTTTTCTTTTCTATTATTTTCCCCATTGTCGCTGGCCCGCCCACAGGGACCCAGTCGCGCCCGGCCCAGCGACAGCACCAAGGTTCCACTTTCAGTATTGGAAAAGGCCGATCTTTCCCAGCAAAAGCTCTCAAGTCAATTGGCCCGCCTGTCTCGCAATATCGACTCCTTTTTTGGCGAAGAGCGGGTGGATGAAGAGAGTAAGAGCAAAAGTCGCATCCGGATTAACCTCATCTCCACCCTGACTGACGGTGAAGGTGACTCCTATGACGCCAACATCAGAACCCGAATTGCCCTGCCCAACACAGAACGACGCCTCAACCTGGTGGTGCAGAACATTTCGCGAAGCTTTAGTGAGGATGAAGAGGGCGGTCAAAGCAGCAACCTCGGCCAGTCCGTGGACAACGAAGACTTGGGAGCTGCCCTCCGCTACCAACCCGAAACTGAGAAGGACTGGAGCCTGGGAACGGATGCGGGTATCAAACTAGTTTCACCCCCTGATCCCTTTTTACGCTTCCGTATGCGCCGCACCTGGTGGCCGGGAAGCTGGGAGATCCGTGCCACAGAAACCGTCTTTTGGTTTAAGTCCGAAGGCTACGGTCATACCGAATCTCTGGAGTTCGATTACCCTTTGAGCCTTTCTTTCCTATTTCGTTTTGCCAACCAAGCCTCCTGGCGCAAAAATGATCTGGAGTACCGCTTCGACAACACTCTTAATTTGTTTCAGAGAGTGAGCGACCGCTTGGCCATTGCCTACACCGCCGGGATGCACGGCCGCGATGTTCCGGCCGTTGCCGTTGATTCCTATTCCTTTGGAGTGAATTTCCGTCGCCGCATTCACAAAGACTGGTTGTTTTTCAACATCAAACCTGGCGGCTTCTGGCCCAGGGAAGAAAATTTCACCTATGTCGCCTCCATCAGCTTCAAACTCGAAGTCATGATCGGTCAGGTAGAGTGACCGTCACTTTTTGGTATTGCAGTACAATACCAAAAAGTGACGGTCACCTTACTTGGCCTTCATCCACTCCACCGCAAAATCAACTAATCGTCGTTGGCTCATGAGCAGACACTGGGCCTGGCCAATTTGTTTTTTCATGACAGCGCCCGGCTTGGCCGCAAATGCTTCACCAATTTTGTCGAATAACTCCACGTCCGAGTCCAGTTCAGTGTAGCCCACCCATCGCCGTTCGCCTTGATCGTCAACAGCTGAGGCCTGATTGATTTCGCCGTACATCCCCGACCTTTCCTCTGCGAGGTGAAGGCTGGTGTTTGATTGCCAACCGACGCCAACAAGAAGAACCTGGGCGTCTAAATCATACAAGGTGGCCAGAGGAGAAAACTCTCCCATGGGGTGACTCATTGGCTGTTGATCTGTCACTTCCTCTGAGTGTTTTCCCCAAGCGCAAAAAGAGGTGGTCGGGTGGTGACTGCGACTGACTCCAAGTAATGTGCGAAACAACTCGGCAATGGCTCCCATTCCACGAGTGGGGGTCCACAGTGGGTTAAAGGCCGGTTGGTGATCTCTAATGATCGGCCACCATTCTTTGGGAACTGCTGGATTTTGCCAATAAGAGGGTTCTGAGTTTTCTGAGCTATGAGCTGGCATGACGATCAGTCCATCTGCTGTCACCACATCCATCAAGGATCTGATCACCGCAACAGGTCCCCCGCACACCCATCCCAATGAACTCAATGAAGAATGAACAATAATTTTGCTGCCAACAGAAAGCCCCAGCTCCCGCCACGACTCGCCCAAACTTTCCTGGGTGAGTGGTGTTTGGCTTTTTTCAACTGTGTTTTTCTCACTCATATTGCTACCTGAATTCAATGGCCGTTGACTCCGGCTCCCTATGGAGGATACAGGGTTTAGCTATGGATGCAATGGGTGAATTTAAAGCCAGGGTTCGCGACTTGACACCAAAGGGACTCGGAGTCATCGACCACCCCGATGGCCGGGTTGTTTTCGTACCCGGAGTGTGGCCTGGTGATACAGGCCTGTTTCGCGTGACGAAAATGGAAAAGCGCTATGGATTTGGCGATTTGATCGAGTTGATCGAGCCAAGCCCTGAGCGACGGACACCCCCCTGCCCCCACCAGGGTTTTTCGGCAGGAGATTGCGGTGGCTGCCCGTGGATGATCGCCACCTATGAAGGTCAGCTGGCAGCAAAACAAAAATTGGTGAAGCAGTCTCTGGATCGAGCTCTGCAGGGCTTTGACCCGTCCGTGATTACGTCCATTCAGGGCTCTCCTCAAGAACTGGGATTTCGCAATCGGGCCCAAGTTAAAACCGATGGCCAGCAGATCGGCTTTGTTTCATCAGGCAAGAAGACTCTGGCTCCCATTAAAGACTGCCTGATTTTGACCGACAAAAACCGGCAGACCCTCAAAGAACTGCTAGCCCGCTTACCAAATTCTGAGTGGAAACCGCCCAAGCATTTTCTGTGGAGCTTCTTGGAGTTTGATGAGGACATTGGCGCGGATGAAGTCCAGGCCAATCAGCGCCGCTCTTTTCGCCAAGGCAATCAGGAGCAGAATGAATATATGCAGAACTGGTTGCGTGAAGTGATGAGTCCCCAGCCCAAGCAAGAGCCCGTTCTTGAACTCTTTTGTGGTTCGGGGAATTTCACCGAGATTCTCTCTCAACTCGGTTTCACAAGTGTTCTTGCTATCGACTCCAGCGCGCCCGCCGTTAGTGAATTGGAAAATCGACACCTTGAGGGTGTAAAGACTGGATGTGCGGATTTACGGGAAGGCAGCTCCTTAAAAGGGCTTCTCAAGGACTGGGGACAAATCCCAAAAGCACTTCTTCTCGACCCTCCTCGCGGTGGATATCCTCAGATCAAAGAGCTGAGTGATACCCTAAAGGACTTGGAGCAAATCATTTACATCTCCTGTGACGTTCACGCCTTTGCCCAAGACGCCAAAGGCCTACAAAACCTCGGCTGGCAATTGACCCAGGTGCAACCTCTTGACCAGTTTCCCCACACCCCCCATATTGAAATCCTCAGTCTATTCTCCCGCCAACCAGGTGCCAAAAATGATTGAAGTTCAAATTGGAGACATTACCACTTTTGACACTGACGCCATCGTCAACGCGGCCAACACCACATTGCTCGGCGGCGGAGGAGTGGACGGAGCCATTCATCGTAAGGCCGGCCCTCAGCTTTTGGAAGAGTGTCGGGCTGTTGGTGGCTGCCCAACGGGAGAGGCCAGAATCACCAAAGCCTATCAACTCCCCTGCAAATGGGTTATTCACACTGTCGGTCCGGTTTGGAGTGGCGGTCAACGGGGCGAGCCCGAAAAACTAGCCGACTGCTACCGCAACAGCCTTCTGCTGGCGGCAGAAAATGATGTCACCAGTATTGCCTTTCCCAGTATCAGCACTGGGGCCTATCGATTCCCCAAAGATCTGGCAGCACAGATCGCCACCAGAGAAGTACAAAGCTTCCTTAAAGCCCATTCTGGGTCTGTGAACAAAGTGGTCTTCGTCTGTTTTGATCAAGAGTCCTTTGATCTCTATCAGAGCCTGTGTTTCTAACTTACAGCTCAGTTTTCTTTTCCATAACCGCAAAGTACAGAGGCCCAAACTGACACTTATCGGGCAAGTGTATCCAACCATACTCCGTCCGTTCTGCGAATGGGCTTGGTTGAGGGGTTTCCACTGAGGAGACAAGCGGTTTTTTCTTCAATGCCCGGGCAATGACCTGATCGTTTTCCTCAGGACTGAGAGCACAAGTGGAATAAACCAATCGGCCACCAGGCTTCAGCGCCTCAATCCCCGAAGCCAAGAGACTGTATTGTTTCTTTGCCAATGACGAAACCCTCTTTGGCTTCCACTGATTTATCTCTTTGGTGTTGGCCAATAGATGTCTCTCTCCTGAGCAAGGAGCGTCCAGCAGGATTCGGTCATAGGATTCTTTGGCCATGAGGCCAAAACGGAGGGCGTCTTTGCCTTTGACGAATACTCTTTGGCGAAGGGTCTTAGGTACATATTGTTGAATCACTTTGGTCAACCTGGCTCGCCTCGCCGGAGACAGTTCGTTGGCCTCAAGCAAGCCCTCCTGACCCAGTGTCTGGACCAATACCAGGGTCTTCCCACCAGGTGCGGCGCACATATCCAATATCTGATCACCGGGATTCACCATGAGTGCTCGGGCGACGAGAACCGAGGCCGGATCAAGGACGTAGTACCTGAGAAGCCCGTCATCATCTCTCTCTGTCGGCCAATTTGCCCGCTCTGCCGTCATCCACCAACATCCGGGCAACCATTCCACATCCCCGGTTTCCTGAGCAAAAGGGGCAAATAGCACCTGAGCCTCCTTTTGTTCCAGTGATTTCAATAATCCGGGCCACCGATCCCCGTAGACCTGCTGGTAGTAGTCATTAAATTGCATGGGAGGCTGTGAAACCAATGGACCTTCTCCTAATTCCTTCCTATCATTTCATCGTATCCAGTAATCAGTAAAGATCAGGATTTCATCGGGGAGGAAATCATGAAAAAAAATCATCACCATTGGCTCGTCACTCTGGCCCTTGCTCTGTTCCTAGTGCCCGGGATTTCCTATGGACAAGACCTGGATTTTGACAATATCGACAAGTCTGACTTGGAAAATATTATTGGTGACCTGTCTGCCAACTTTGCCCACACCACAGTGAGCGGCGGCAGTGCTTTGGGAGCTGTTTTTGGCTTTGAACTAGGGGTTGTTGGCGGCGTGACTTCGACTCCCGGAGTGGACAAGTTAGTCAAGGAGACTGATCCCAATGCCGACAGCGCGGCTCTCCCCCACGCTGGCCTTCTCATTCAGTTTTCTGTTCCCATGGGAGTCACTGTTGAAGCGAACCTGATCCCTTCTTTCGGTAGTGAAGATTTTAAGTTCTCCAACACTGGTATCGGTGTGAAATGGACAATGACGGACTCGGTCCTCAGCCTGCCATTTAACTTGGCTCTCAAAGGCAATATGACCAAAACAGAGCTTAAATTTGAAACTGTGATTAATAATGCCAGTACTGGCAATATTCCCGTGGACTCAAAGCTTGAATTCTCAAATACCACCATGGGCCTGGCTGCCGTAATCAGTAAGAATTTTCTCATTTTCGAACCCTATTTTGGCTTTGGTTTTGTTAATTCCGATGGCGATCTCAGAGTGGATGGCACTGGAAGCATATTCGATACCACCCTTACCACAGGCCAGTCTGCGGGAGCCAAAAACAGCGGAACTCATATGTTCCTTGGGGCGGAACTCGATTTGTTCTTCCTGAAGCTTGGCATCGAATACGCCAAGATCATCGATGCTGACAGATACACTGGAAAACTGGCATTTTCATTTTAAGTTGATCGGCTGATTATGTCCGAGTTTGATTGCTCAATTGCTGAACGCTGCTCTGGCTGCCCCTGGCACGCAATTCCCTATGCCGACCAGGGGCAAAAGAAAGCCAATGAGCTGCTGGAACTACTAAAACAACAAGAAATCCACCCTTTAATTGAACCAAAGATGATTTCACCTGGCCCGCAAGGCCTGCGAGATCGGGTGGACCTGGTTATCATGCAACAAGACGGGCGAGCGACGATTGGTCTGTATCGACCAGGCAAAAAGACTGTGGCGGACATGAATTCCTGCCCCCAGATGTCGCCGGCTCTGCAAGACTGGTTTCAGACATTTCGTCAAAACTTGCCAGCCATTACCAAAGGCTCCGTCCGGCTAAGGGTGGCACCCGACGGCACTCGCGGCGTGTGGCTCGATTTTGCCAATATCGATGTCAAAATACTCCTCGATGAAGGCGGGTGGCTTAGGTCCTTGATGGAATTGGCCATCGTTGAAGTGGGGCAGCGAAAGAAACGCCTCGTAGAAGTGGATGGTCGCCTAAAGCTGCAGGACCCAGAGTTTTTTCCCTGGTTTGAAACCCTTCATCCTCAAGGGTCGCCCATTCCTCTTTATTCAAGTATTGCCACTTTCACGCAGCCCGGGTTTGAGGCTAATCGAGCCTTGGTTGGCGAAGTACTAAGTGCAGTTGGCCAACTGGAGGGCCGCCGCTGGTTGGAGCTTTTTTGTGGCATCGGCAATTTCACCCTCCCCCTGGCAGCATCTGGTCTTGAGGTGACCGCCTTTGAGGTTGATCGTCTCGCTCTCAACGGACTGGAAAAATCTCAAGGCTCTATTGGGGGTGACCTGGATTTGCATATCATTGCCGGCAATGCCTATCGTATCGCTGGATTACCTCCACTGCACGACTACGACGGCATCTTGGTTGATCCACCCCGCTCGGGCCTAAAAAACGTCCTTCAACACCTCCAGAATCATCTCCAACCGGCTCGCCCCGCCTACCTGGTCTACGTTTCCTGCTACACTCCAGCCCTGGTTCAGGATTTGAAAGTTCTCGTCGATCTGGGCTATTCGATCACGGCCATTTCGGGGGTTGATCAGTTCCCTCAAACTCCCCATTGTGAGTGGGTGGTCACACTCCGCCGCTCAGATCTCATCTGTTAGCATTTGAGTTTCCCAAAAATATTAAGGTTCTGTTTTGATTTCCCCATGGGACTGTGGCAGAAGTAGCAGCTTATGGATATTCGAAATCTTGCCATTATTGCCCATGTGGACCATGGGAAAACGACGCTGATTGACGGGCTCTTTCAACAGGCCGGGGTCTTTGAAAGTCACCAAAGGGTTGAAGACCGGGTGATGGACTCGGGCGAGCTGGAAAAAGAGCGGGGAATTACCATTACGGCCAAGAACGCCTCCCTAGTTTGGAAGGGCACGCGGATT
Organism: Pseudobdellovibrionaceae bacterium; assembly: GCA_020635075.1. Lineage (NCBI taxonomy): Bacteria > Pseudomonadati > Bdellovibrionota > Bdellovibrionia > Bdellovibrionales > Pseudobdellovibrionaceae > Pseudobdellovibrionaceae bacterium. The sequence goes on from JACKAM010000002.1 coordinate 473,175, forward strand.
AATTTGGTGGACACCCCCGGCCACGCGGACTTCGGTGGCGAGGTGGAAAGAGCCCTTTTTATGGTGGATGGGGCCTTGCTGCTCGTTGATGCGGCTGAAGGCCCTCTGCCTCAGACTCGTTTTGTATTGCGCAAGGCCCTTGAGCGGGGAATCAAGATTATCCTTTTGATCAATAAAGTCGACCGTCCTGACGCCCGTATTGAGGAAGTGGAAGAAAAGGTTCTCGAACTGTTTTACGATGTGGCGACTGATGAAAGTCAGGTGGAGTACACGACCATCTATGCCAGCGGCAAACACGGCTGGGCAACTCTCACCAAAGGTGAACAGGGAACCGACTTCTCCCCACTCCTTGACCGGATTCTAGAGGAGATGCCTCGCCCCTCTATTGATGAAAACGGTCCTTTTAAGATGATTGTGGTCAATCGGAGTTATAACTCCTTTATGGGTCAAATTGCCATCGGCCGGATTCAGTCGGGCAGCATTAAAGAGGGGCAGCGGGTTCAGCTGATGGGCGAGTCCAAAAATACCCCCTTCACGGTCACCTCTCTTGAGACCTTTGCGGGCTTGGGTACTGAAAAGGTGCCTGAACTCAATGCTGGGGATATTGCCTTGATCGCTGGAGCTGATGCGCCAAAAATTGGTGACACGATTGCTGAAACCGGCGTGACCGAGGCTCTACCCAGAGTTAAAGTTGATCCGCCAACAGTGGCGATTCGCATTTCAGTCAACACCTCGCCGTTTTCTAATAAAGACGGGACTTATTTGACCAGCAGAAAGCTTGAGGAGATTTTAGAAAAGGCCTGTCTGCAGAACGTGGCCCTCTCCCTTGAATCCACAGAGTCCAACGAAGTGTTTTTGTTAAAGGCACGAGGGGAACTGCAGATCGTGATTGTTCTGGAAGAAATCCGTCGAGGCGGCTTTGAACTCATGGCCGGTCGCCCTGAGATCCTCCCCTTGGAAAAAGACGGGGCAAAGTGGGAGCCGGAAGAGACCTTTTTTATCGACATTCCCGAAACCATGATGGGACGAGTGACAGAGATTATGTCTTCCCGAGGTGGACGCCTGCAAAACATTGAGAAGTTCGAGTCTTCCTCCCGCTGTCGTCTGGAGTTTGATATCCCTTCACGAGGACTGATTGGATTGAGATCCACTCTGCTTACTGAAACGCGCGGAGAAGCCATTTATTCCAGCACCTTTAAACGCTACATCCCCTACATGGGAAAGCGCTTTTCACGCTCCACAGGGGCCATCGTCTGTGATCGCAATGGGACAACGACAGAATATGCCCTGTTTGGATTGGAAGACCGAGGTCGACTGTTTGTGGCCGCCGGCACCCCTATTTATGAGGGAATGATTTTTGGTGAAAACAACCGGCTGAACGATCTCAACGCCAATCCGACCAAGGAAAAAAAGCTCACCAATATGCGGGCCTCGGGTTCTGATGACTCAACAAAACTCAGTCCCATTAAACCCATGTCCCTTGATGAAGCCCTGGATTGGATTGACGAAGACGAATGGGTGGAAATCACCCCCAAAAGCATCCGCGTGCGGAAGATGATCCTGCAGACCAACCAGCGGCAAATTATTCGCCGCCCGCAAGAAGAGGACAGGTAACTCGTCTTTCCTTTTTAGCGATGAAAACCGTCTGGATCGTCGTCATCGTCATCCGTAATCTGGATTTCTTCCCGCTCGATTGGATCCTGCTCGTAGATGACATCGGGACGATTGCTTGTCGGCTTTTCCGGGGGCGGCTCAGTAGACTCGAAGTTATCAATGCGTTGAGTGAGATCCCCATCAAAAGCATCTTCAACCTCTTCCGTTTCATCAATGCCTCGGTTTTTAGCCGCCAGCTTTTCCCAGTTGCCTCCGTCGAATTCCTCACTACCATCACTGTCTTCACCGCCCTCATCCGAGTCTCCATCGTCAGACTTGGGGCCCGGGGTCGGCAAACTGGAGGCTATTGGGTCGTCGGTGATCAGGAAAAGGCCGTCAAAGGCGTTAAACCACATCACCATTAAAAAGGCGCCAATGGGAATATAGGGCACCAGCAAATTAAAGCTGATGTCATAGATCAGAATGCCACCGCCCCAAACGATCAATACCAGGACCGGGTTGAGAAAAATTGCCCTTACGGTCAAAGCAATTGCTTGGATAAAGTTGAGAGGAGAAAAAATCAGGATCGGGGTCACACCAAAAAGGAAAATCATGTTTACTAGGGTGGATATAATGACCACCGTATTGTGAAACTCCAGACTCATTTGATATTTAATTGGCTGCCGGTACATATATTCAACGGCACCAATTGAGACCCAACACACCAAGCTGAGAAAACAAACCGGCATCAGGCGAACGGCCAATCGACTCTCGGAAAATGGCAGGAATAGATCCCACCAGGAGATGGCTTTGTAGCGAAGAATTCGAAAAATCATGATAAAGCTGCCGGCCACCATGATGGGCAGGATAAAACCCGAAAATACCCGGGCAAAAGGGGAGAGATAACTGGGCATGATGGCGCCAAGGGCGAATAGGATAAAGGCCCCACACAAATAGAAGGGTCTTTTACGAAAGATGCGCCAGCTTTTTTGTAGCCACTGAATAATCTCCCGCGGCTGGGCCACTTTGGCTACCATAGACTGCGATCACCCTCCCTCTAAAATTAAACCCTGCGCCAGACAACTTTGCCACTGCTGTCGCCCCGCGGCCAAAACCCATTTTCCCATGGCTCGCCAGGAGAGTGGATTCAAGCAAGATTCACAGCGTAAACTTCAATTTCCCCCTACCTTCGTCCCGAGTTTTCTGGCACGATTGCCGGTCCTTGGAGGTTAAAAATGAAGACAATCGGTGAGTATTCCACCCATCTTCCCCATACAATTGGCCGACAAACTTCTATTGAGAAGGCTCGTGAAATGATGGAACAAAACAAGTGCCATCATTTGCCTGTTTTGGATGGTGGAAAGCTTGTTGGCGTGTTGAGCTCTACTGATTTGGCTCGTGCCCATGATGAGTCCGCTCATGTTTCTGACATCATGACGGACGAACCTTTGGTCGTAAACCCCGAGGACGGAGTGAAAGACGTGGTCGGCCGTATGCTGAAGAACTCCTATGGCAGTGCCATTATCTCTGCCAAGGGTGATTCTCCGTGGGCGATCTTCACTTCTATTGATGCCATGAAGCTCTTGCACGAAATGTTGCCTTAATTTTAAGCAACCATTCCGACTGACGCTTCGACTCAGAAATAAGTTAAGAAAAATTGTCATTTAGGGACCTAAGTCGCAAACGGGCTCCAGGCTTTTGGTTACCGATATATGGCGTTTAAATGGGGTCCAGAACACTAGATGTAGGGGATATTTTTTTTGACAGCCAAAAACCCCCATGATCTCTTTGAGGTCACACGGGGTCGGATTTCGCCCAACGATTTGAAAACATAATCTTACAAAACAAGACATCGAGAGAAAGGACAGCGGTATGGATACTCTTCTCAGGGAAGAAGGAAGGAGCAAAAAGTCTCCAAAATCCTCCAAGAAAGCATTGGCCAAGGAGACGCGAGCCAAATTGGATGGCTCGAAAGCAACAGGTGGACAAACCTTTCAACCTTACTTTGTACCAAAGGGCCAGGACCCCTATCAAATGGTCGAGTGGGTCACAAGGTCCAGCTCCATTAAAGACAGCCAGGGTGAATCAGTTTTCGCGATGAAGGACGTTCAAGTTCCTAGCACCTGGTCACAACTTGCAACAGACGTGGCGGTAAGTAAGTACTTCCGCAAAGCTGGTGTCCCCGAGACGGGTCATGAAACTTCAGTACGCCAGCTGGTTTATCGGGTTTCTCATACCATTCGCACTGCCGGTGAAGATATGGGGGGCTATTTCGCTTCAGCAGGAGATGCTGAGCGCTTTGAAAAGGAGTTGGCTTATATCTTATTGACTCAGACTGGTGCCTTTAACAGCCCCGTGTGGTTCAACTGCGGTCTTCACCATGAATATGGCATTGAAGGCTCGGGTGGGAATTTTGCTTTCGACTTTAAAACTGCTGAAGTTGTCGAGCTGGATAACTCCTATGCTCGCCCCCAGTGTTCTGCTTGTTTTATTCAAAGTGTAGAAGACGACCTAATGGCCATTTTCAATTTGGCCCGCCAGGAAGCTCGCATTTTTAAATATGGATCTGGAACTGGTACTAACTTTTCTAAAATCCGTGGCCGTCAAGAAAAGCTCTCAGGCGGTGGTTATAGCTCTGGATTGATCAGCTTCCTGGAAGTTTTGGATCGTGGAGCGGGTGCCACCAAGTCAGGTGGAACCACTCGGCGCGCTGCCAAGATGGTCTGTTTGGACATGGACCATCCAGAAATTGAAGACTTCATTAACTGGAAGGTTAACGAAGAGAAGAAAGTCGAAGTCCTGGTAAATGCCGGTTACACTTCTGACTTTAATGGTGAAGCCTACCGGACAGTTGCTGGACAAAACTCCAATAACTCTGTGCGGATTCCAGATGGCTTCATGAGTGCCGTCCAAAAAGACGACACATGGAAGACCACGGCCCGCACTGATGGCGAGGTCATTCACACCTATCGTGCCCAAGAGCTGTGGCGCCAGGTTGCTTATGCAGCTTGGAAATGCGCTGACCCCGGTGTGCAGTTTGATTCCACTATTCAAAAGTGGCACACCTGCCCCGAAACTGACCGTATTAACGGTAGTAACCCCTGCTCTGAGTATATGTTCCTCGATGATTCAGCCTGTAACCTGGCTTCATTGAATCTAGAGAAGTTCTTGCGTGAAGATGGCTCCTTCGATATCGAAGCCTACCGTCATGCCATTCGCATTGTTTTCACTGCTCAGGAAATCCTGGTGGATTTGAGCAGTTACCCCACCAAGCAGATTGCTAAAAACAGCCACGACTACCGCCCACTGGGATTGGGTTACGCCAACCTGGGTACCATGTTGATGGTCAAGGGACTTTCTTATGACAGCCCCGAGGGTCGTGCCTGGGCCGGCGCCTTGACTGCGATCATGACTGGTGAAGCCTACAAGACCAGCGCCATCATCGCCGGCAGCAAGGGGCCATTTGAAGGTCATGAAGAAAATGCTGACTCCATGTTGCGAGTGATCCGCCAACACGGTGAAAAAGTCATGGAAATTGACAGCTCACTCATCCCCTCTGAAGTCTCTCAGGCCGCTCGCGAATCCTGGTCCGAGGCCTATGATATGGGAAAGATCAATGGATTTAGGAATGCCCAGGCTTCTGTTTTGGCACCCACTGGAACCATTGGTCTATTGATGGACTGTGACACCACTGGTGTTGAGCCTGATTTTGCGTTGGTGAAGTTTAAGAAATTGGCCGGTGGCGGCTACTTTAAGATCGTTAACCAATCCGTACCCCGCGCCCTGAAGACCCTGGGTTATTCTGACTCTGACATTAAAGCCATCGTCACCTATGCGGTCGGGACAATGACCATCGAAGGTGCTCCTCATATTAATGTTGAGTCTCTTAAGGCCAAGGGATTTACCGACGACGACTTTGCTAAAATCAAAGCGGCGATGCCCACAGCCTTTGATGTTCATGCAGCCATTGCCCCCTGGGTATTGGGCGAAGAGAGCATGAAGCGTTTGGGCCTGAACACAGATGCCATTATGTCTGGTCAACAAACCATTCTGGCACATTTGGGCTTTACCCCCCAGCAGATCCGCGAAGCTAATATGGTTGTTTGTGGCCGTCAGACTGTAGAAGGTGCTCCACAGCTTAAAGACGAACACCTTCCGGTTTTTGATTGTGCTAACAAGTGTGGCCCTGAAGGACAACGCTTTCTGGAAGCCATGGCCCATGTGCGCATGATGGCAGCCGTGCAGCCCTTCATTAGCGGTGCGATTTCTAAAACAGTGAACCTTCCTCATGAAGCCACTGTTGAAGATATTCAGCATATCTACGAAGAGTCCTGGAAGATGGGATTAAAAGCCGTGTCGGTCTACCGAGATGGTTCAAAGATGAGCCAACCTCTTCAGGCCGGCTCCAAGGATGCCAAAGAAGAAGAAGAAGAAGCACCCTTGGCCTACACAGAGGCTGATTTCAAAGACGCTTTGGAGACCGCACTGAGCATGGCTCCCGCCCGTCGCCGACGTCTTCCTCAGAAGAGGGGAGGAATCACTGTCGAAGGCCGAGTAGGCGGACACCAAATCTATATTCGCACTGGCGAATATGATGATGGCCGCTTGGGTGAACTGTTCTTTGATATGCACAAAGAAGGGGCCACCTTCCGCAGCCTTCTAAACTGCTTTGCGATTTCCTGCTCACTGGGGCTCCAATATGGCGTTCCTCTTGATGAGTATGTGGATAAATTCACTTTTACCCGCTTTGAACCACAAGGGATGGTGGATCACCCTAACATCAAGCAGGCCACCAGTATTCTCGATTACATCTTCCGCGTGATCGGCATGGAATACCTGGGCAAGACTGACTTTGTTCATGTCAAACCGGTTGAAGCCGACCTGGCCCTTAACCAAAACAATGGGACAGACCGGGACGTGTCTGCGGAAAAGTCTGGAGAGCAATTAAGCCTGTCTGCTGAAAAGGCCGCCGTCACTGAGAAAGCGGCAACAGAGGAACAGGTTGGAGGCTCCCACGATGCACTTGATTCCCATCTTTCAAAAATGATGGGCGATGCTCCCATGTGTACTGACTGTGGTCACGTGACTGTCCGTAACGGCAGTTGCTACCGCTGCCTGAACTGTGGAAGCTCGATTGGCTGCTCGTAAATTCAGTTGGCGACTGACTGCAAAAGGGCGACTTCTGTCGCCCTTTTTTTTTGCTCAATTGCCGAAGGGTTTGCGCGCCCACCCCTGATAGAGGTAACTCCATGGTTTGGGGCCCTTGGCGTAAAAGTTGTTCAGTTCGACAAGGTCGAACCCCACGTTCGCAATGAAGTCATCAATTTTGCGATTGAGATGGCAGCCACCACCAATGCACTTCTGGCAAGGGTTGATTCTCATTTGCCACTTTTGGATATGAGGTTCCGGTGACAGACCGTGTTCCACAAACACCAGCCGTCCCCCTGGCTTGAGAACACGAAGAATTTCCTCAAGCGCCTGATTCAAATCGGCAATGGTACAAAGTGTGAAAGTCGAAAGCACCGAATCAACCGACGAATCCTCCAGAGGGAGTCGACCTGATGGCTCCAAATCAATAAAATCCACCGGTCGGGAAAACTGGGCCAATCTCTTCTTAGCAAGCTTCCGACCCAACTTTGCAGGATCAACCGCAATGAGTCGCGTCACTGCTTCGGGCATAAAGGGCAAATTCAACCCCGACCCAAACCCCACTTCCAGAGTCTTACCTTCGAGGCCAGTGACAAATTTTTCCCGGATTTTCATGACTTCCCGATGACTCATAGTCCAGTCAATAATTCGCGGCAAAATGTGATCCTCATACCAATTCATCCGTTAAGGCCCTTTCCTTTACTCCGGTAAACATTAGACCTATATTGACAGCATGGAAATTGTCCTCAGCGCAAGGCAAATCACCAAAGTCTACCAAATGGGAGAAGTGCAGGTTCATGCCCTGCGTGGGGTGGACTTCGAATTGCACAAAGGCGAGTTCCTGGTCTTACTTGGGGCCTCGGGAAGCGGCAAGTCCACCTTACTCAATATTCTTGGCGGACTCGACAGCCCCAGTGCCGGCCAGGTGTTTCACGGCAAGCAGGATCTCTCTCAGGCAGACGACAATCAGCTCACTCAATTTCGTCGCAAAAATGTGGGCTTTGTTTTCCAGATGTATAATCTAATTCCCCGCCTCACGGCTCTAGAAAATGTGGCTCTCGTTACCGACGTCAGCGACAACCCCATGGACCCCATGGAGGCTCTGCGGTTGGTGGGCCTGGAGGATCGGGCTGAGCACTTCCCGGCCGAACTCTCCGGCGGCGAACAACAACGAGTGGCCATTGCCCGCGGCATCGCTAAGCAACCGGAGATTCTTCTCTGTGATGAACCCACTGGAGCTTTGGACTTTCGCACCGGGATAAAAGTTCTCGAAGCTATTGCTCACGTCAACCAGAAGCTGGGCACAACAACAGCCGTAATTACCCACAACGCCAGCATTGCCCAAATGGCCGATCGGGTGGTGAGGCTCTCAGATGGCAAGATTGTTGAGGTCATCGAAAACGAGACCAAACTCTCGGCTCAGGACATTCGATGGTAAAGTATTTAGACATCAAGCTGGTGCGTGACCTCCTTCACATGAAGGCACAGGTCGTCACCATCGCCTTGGTGGTGGCCTGCGGAGTTGCCGTCCTGGCTGGGATGTTAAGCACCTACGAGTCCCTCCTTCTCGCTCAATCCTCATTTTACAATTACAGTCGATTTGGTCATATTTTTGCCGAAATCAAAAGAGCCCCAAAATCTCTAGCATCTCGTATTCAAAATCTGCCCGGAGTCAGTCAGGTCGAGGAACGATTGGTATTTGATCTACTCCTGGACATGGAGGGACGTGACGAGCCTGCGGTGGGGAGGTTTCTCTCTCTTCCCCGAGGGCAACAGTCCTCTCTCAATCGTATTCAAGTCTTAAAGGGCCGCTGGCCTCTTCCTGAACAGGATAACGAAGTTTTGGTCGGCCAGGCCTTCTTTGATTTTAATAAGCTGGAACTCAACCAGGAGATTTCGGCCATGTTCAATGGCCGCTATAGAAAGCTTCGAGTCGTCGGCGTCGCCGTCTCTCCCGAATACGTTTACGCTTTGCCAGGCTCTAGTCCCTTACCGGATGATGCCCACTTTGGGGTTTTCTGGATTCGTAGAGATAGCCTTGCTGCCAGCTTTGATATGGAAGGTGCTTTCAACAGTCTCAGTCTCACAGTCCTCCCCGGCGCCAACGAAAAGGCTATCGTGAAGACCATTGATCGATGGTTTCTCCCCTATGGTGGCGTGGGTTCCTACACCCGCAAACAACAGATCTCTAACATGTTTCTCACTGAGGAAATCCGCGGCCTCAAGGTCCAGGCCACAATTATTCCCATCGTCTTTCTCTGCGTTGCCGCTTTTCTTCTCAATGTGGTCATCGGTCGAATTATCAATAGCCAGCGGGAGCAGATTGCCACTCTCAAAGCTCTCGGGTTTGCCGATAAACAAATCGCTGGGCATTACCTCAAACTTTCTCTGGTGATTATTGCTTTGGGCCTCATTTTCGGCATTGCCGGAGGCTACTGGCTGGCGGAGTCCATGACCCAGCTTTACACTCAGTTTTTCCGTTTTCCCGTCCTCGTGCAGACAATGCCAGCCTATATACCCCTGTTGTCCATTGCCCTGAGTGGGGGTTCAGCTCTCATTGGAGTCGCCCAGAGTCTCTATGGCATTTTTAAGATGCCCCCAGCGGAGGCCATGCGGCCGGCTCTCCCTGCGGAGTACCATTCCAGCTGGGTGGAACTCTCTGGTATTCCCAATAAGTTGTCCAATGAGGGCAGAATGATTCTTAGGGGACTCAGCCTGCGCCCCCTAAGATCTCTAGTGTCTGCCTTAGGGATTTCCTTTGCCCTCGTCATCATCATTCTTGGCATGTTTTGGTCCGACGCCATTGATTACCTGATGCACGTGCAGTTTTCCCTTATCCAAAAGGAAGATGCTTCGGTCTCATTCACCAAGCCTTTACCCATTAAGAGCCTATATGAGCTCCAAAACCTTCCCGGAGTGATTCATGCCGAGGGCCTTCGCGCCGTACCAGTTCGCATTTACCATGGCCCTAAGACTGAAACCACGGCCCTCTTTGGCGTAGGCCCAATCAGTCACCTCAAAGCCATCTTGGATACCGATCTCAAGCCTATCGATATCCCTAGAGATGGTCTGGTCATGAGTCAAACTCTGGCTCGCAAACTTAAAATTAAGGCTCAAGACAGAATCAGCATTGAGGTCTTGGAGGGCCGTCGCCCCAAAGGGGTGTTCCCTATCGCCGGCGTGGTGGATGATTTCCTCGGTCAATTCCTGTACACACGAAACGAATCCCTCCATCGCCTAATGAAAGAAGGACCAAAGATCAATTCGGTCCTACTGAAAACTGACAGCGAGCAAAGTCAGAGACTCTATACGGAACTCAAAAACTACCCATCCATTTCTTCAGTGACCTTTAAAACGGCGGCACTGAAGACATTCAATGAGACCACAGCAAAATTCATGTTGGTTTTTGCCACCATTCTCACTGTTTTTTCTGTCATTATTGCCTTTGGCATTGTCTACAATAGTGCACGCATTGCTTTAAGCGAAAGATCCTGGGAGTTTGCCAGCCTCAGAGTTTTGGGTTTTACCAGTGGGGAAGTCTTTCGTATGTTGATGGGTGAAATTCTCATTCTTTGCGTCGCAGCCCTTCCCTTAGGCTGGGTGCTGGGCTACTATTTGACCCGAGCGATCATTGATTACATGGCGCCAGACGAGCTGGCCATTCCAATGAAGATTGAGATGAGCACCTTCACTTGGAGCGGTCTGACTTTGGCCGTATCTGCTGTTGTTAGTGCCTGGGTGCTCTGGCTTAAAATTAGAAACCTGGATTTTAATGAGGCTCTCAAGACAAGGGGGTAACTATGGATCGAAAAAAGGGTGATCTAGTCAAAAAGAGAGTCACCACAATTGTTCTGACTGTTTCGATCATTGGTGTTGTGGTGTGGTCCTTGATTCCCCGCCCTCTTCCCGTCGACGTGGGTACAGTTGAAATTGGCGACTACGAACAGCGCGTAGTCGAAGATGGCCGGACCAGAGTCAAAGAGAAATATGTGGTGTCTTCTCCTGTTGACGGCGTTCTGCCCCGAGTTCATTGGGACCCAGGTGATTTTGTTAAAAAGGGAGATAAACTGGTCACAATCAAGTGGGACTATGATCGCGTGGTTCATGCTCCCGCCAGCGGAAGTATCTTGCGAATACTGACCAAGGACGAAGGCTTTATCTACAAGGGCAAGCCGATTTTGGAAATTGGCGATCCTAAATCTCTGGAAATTGTTGTTGATGTTCTAACCTCTAATGCCATTCTCCTGAGCCTTGGCAATCAGGTGGAGATCACCAACTGGGGTGGTGATCAACCCCTTGAAGGTAAGATCGTGCGCATTGAGCCTTCGGCATTTACCAAAGTGTCTGCTCTTGGTGTCGATGAGCAGCGGGTGAATGTGGTTATTGAAATCACTTCTCCCCGTGAGCAGTGGCTAAATCTGGGAGATCACTTTCAAGTCGAATGTCGCATTCTGGTGAAGCGTTTGGAAAATGTTCTCACTGTACCCACTGGGGCCTTGTTTCAAAAGGGTGGAAAGTGGGCCGTTTTTGTCTTCACCCAAGGCAAAGCAAACCTTAGGGAAATTGAAATCTCTGACCAAGGCCCCCTCAAATCTGTCATCGGCTCCGGCCTAAATGAGGGAGAGCGAGTCATTCTCTATCCAGGAGATCGAATTGACGACGGCGTCGCCGTAAAACCAACCCCTGGTTCCGCTAGCTAACTTGCAAACAAAGTCAATTCAGGCTAAGTCTTCCAGGCATGGAAGATCAGGACTCTAAGAAGAAAATCCCTCAGCCTCTCCAGGCCGGCCCCTGGTGGCGGAACCCCTTTAACGTATTTCTTGTCGTGTGGCTGGGTTTTCTCCTCATTCAGTACCTGTTTTTATCCCAGGGCGGGAAACAGGTTTCCTACAGTGAGTTTCTCGATTTAGTTGAAAATGGCAAAGTTAAAGAAGTCACCCTGAGCGAAGAAAAAATTTTTGCTTCCCTGCAGGAAGAGGGCGTGGACAAACAGCAGGCCGTTGTCACCTATCCTGTTAATGACAAGGACCTTACCCGTTTGCTACGCGATAAGGGTGTCAAATTTCAAGGAACGATGAAGAGTAAATGGCTTGAAACTGTGGTCGCCTGGCTGTTTCCCATCCTGTTGCTGGTTTTCTTTTTTCGCATGATGATGAACCGTATGGGCGGTGCCACCGGTGGCCTGATGAACTTCGGAAAATCCAAGGCCCGTGTTTTTATGGAGAAAGGAATCAAGACTTCTTTTGCCGATGTGGCTGGCGTGGATGAAGCAAAAGAGGAACTTGAAGAAATCGTTTCCTTCCTGAAAGAGCCCGACAAGTACTCCCGACTTGGTGGACGGTCGCCAAAGGGAATTCTTCTCGTCGGCCCTCCGGGCACGGGAAAAACCCTGTTGGCCCGAGCGGTGGCCGGTGAAGCCAGTGTGCCTTTTTTCTCTATTAATGGATCTGAGTTTGTTGAGCTTTTTGTCGGCATGGGAGCTGCCCGAGTCAGAGATTTGTTTGAACAAGCGCGCAAGACTTCTCCATGCATTATCTTTATCGACGAACTGGATGCTCTGGGGCGCTCACGATCAGCTGGCTATCCTGGTACGGGTGCCAACGATGAGAAAGAGCAAACTTTGAATCAACTATTGGCCGAACTTGATGGTTTTGATCCCCGGTCCGGTATTGTCATTCTCGCTGCCACCAATAGACCGGAGATTCTTGATCCTGCTCTTCTACGCGCTGGACGATTTGATCGCCAGGTTCTAATCGACAATCCGGACCAACATGGACGGGAGCAAATTCTGAACATCCATGTGAAAAAAATTATCCTGTCCACTGATGTGGATCTAAGAGCCATTGCCAGTCTTACTCCCGGGTTTTCGGGAGCAGATCTGGCCAATTTAGTAAATGAGGCGGCTCTCGTGGCGACTCGTCGCGGAGCCGAGAGTGTCACAACAAATGACTTTACCTCAGCCATCGAAAGAATTGTGGCCGGACTTGAACGCCGAAAGCGAATTATGAATCCCGACGAAAAGCGGCGGGTAGCCTTTCATGAAATGGGCCATGCGACTGTGGCCCTGGCCCTTCAGTGTCGAGATCGGGTACACAAGATAAGTATCATTCCTAGGGGGATAGGTGCCCTCGGCTATACCTTACAGCGGCCGACGGAAGACCGTTATCTGATGACCCGAGAGGAGCTGATGCGCAAGATTGCAGTTCTTCTGGGAGGACGCACATCAGAACGACTCATGTGCGAAGATGTTTCCACCGGAGCCAGCGATGATCTGGCCAAGGCTTCGGACATTGCCCGCGCTATGGTCAGTCAGTATGGAATGAGCGAAAAGCTGGGACTGGGCTCATTTGAAAGAGCTGACAGTACTTTTTTGCGGGGTCCGAATCCATTCCCCATGCCACGAGAATTTAGTGAAAAAACTGGAGAGCTGATTGACCAGGAGATAAAGGCCTTTCTTTCATTAGCCGAATCCCTGGCTGAAACGAGTATTCGCTTAAACGATACTTTTATCAATAAAGGCGTTGAAGTCTTGCTTCAGGAAGAAACCCTGGATGCCGACCGAATTGTTGAGTTGTGGGGCGAATACGGGCGAAATGTCTCAGGAAGTGCCGCTACTTCTTTGACTGAGCAAACGCAATGATGTGACCGTCGAAGTCTTGGACATAGGCAACTCGGTCACCCCAGTCGCGCATCTCAAACGGACTCAGCTCTTTGGCTCCTTCTTTGACTGCTCGTTCGAACATGATTGTCGGGTCTTCCACCACCAAGTAGAGCTCAGCACGAGGAACACCACTGCCAGTCTCTGGATCGACAATGACGTCACCCAAGAGCTTCTTAATTCCCTTGTTGGGCATAAGCCCCAGGACGGCGGGCCCACCAAGAAGAAACTCCGTCATCCCTGGCACATCAAGAACCGGCTTGGTCATCAAGACCCTGCTATAGAAGTCCCGGCTCCTTTCCTGATCTTCAACATAAAGAATGGTGTGCGCACGGTGAATTCTCATGACTTCAGTTCCTTTGCCTTAAGACGGGCGAAAAAATCTCGCCTAATAGGCTAACACCAAACAATAGGAATAGTCTTTAGGTGATTTGACCTGGTAGTCTGTTTTCATGGATCGCCTGGATGAGCGCCGCGCAATGGTGGAAAATCAACTGGTTGCCCGAGGAATCAAGGACGGAGAGGTCCTTGAAGTCATGCTCAAAATCCCCCGGGAAAATTTTGTCCCACCCGAATTACAACCCATGGCCTATAGAGATCGACCCCTCGCCATTGGCGAAGGCCAGACCATATCCCAACCCTATATTGTGGCCTACATGGCTGAAGCTCTGCATCTCTCTGGTCAGGAGCGAGTTTTGGAAATTGGCACGGGCTGCGGCTACAACACCGCCGTTTTGGCAAAACTGGCAGGAGAGGTATACACCGTGGAGATTCGCGCCTCCCTTTCAAATTTAGCCCGAGATAACCTGGCGTCACTTGGGATCGACAATGTTCACTTCAAGGTGGGAGACGGTTATCTCGGCTGGCCTGAAATGGCCCCCTTCGATCGAATTGTACTGACTGCAGCTCCCAGTAAAATTCCAAAAGCTCTATTTGAACAGGTGACCCCAGAGGGATGTCTGTTGGCCCCCGTCGGAGACTGGTCCCAAACTCTGCAGATTCACCGACGCCAAGGGAGTGAGTGGTTTGCGAGAGATCTTCTGCAAGTCCAATTTGTTCCCCTCGTACGAGACCCTGAAGAGGTATGAGTATGTTGAGAAAACAACTGTTTGTTTTGTTTCTAATGACTCCACTGGCAAGCATCAGCAGCCCATTTAATTCAGCCCAAGCCAAGAGTGCTGTTTCAAAGCCAGTTAAATCCGAAAAGGAGACCTTTTTAGTCAATGAAATCGTCCGGCTCAAAGATGTTCCCTGGGGATTGGCATTCCTCAATCCAGATGAAGCCATTGTGACCCTGCGGGACGGAGGGATTGTCCTTCTCAATTCCAAAACCAAATCCACAACATCGATTTCCGGAGGCCCAAAGGTCATTGCTAAAGGGCAAGGCGGATTGCTTGATGTCGCCCTACATCCCAAATTTGCAGCCAACCAGTGGGTCTACTTCACCTACTCGACGAAAAGCAAATCCGGATCGACGACCGAGCTGGCCCGGGCCAAGTTTATACATCCTAACAAATTGACCGATTTGACAGTGCTATTCACCGCGCTGACAGATTCGGATACGGATGTGCACTTTGGATCGCGTTTAGTATTTGATGACCACGGACTCCTCTACATGACTGTGGGGGATCGGGGCAAAAGAGAGAAGGCTCAGATGCTGAACTTCCATAATGGCAAAGTCTTGCGCCTGGATGAAAATGGCAAGCCAGCCGAGGGAAATCCGTTTGTCGATCGCAAAGATGCTCTTCCGGAAATTTGGACCTACGGTCATCGCAATCTGCAAGGAATTGCTATTCATCCCGAAACCAATGACATTTGGACTCAGGAACATGGTCCCCGCGGTGGAGATGAAATTAACAAGCTCAAGAAGGGCGCGAATTACGGTTGGCCCGTGATCACCTATGGAAAAGAGTATTGGGGACCCAGCATTGGCGAAGGAACTCACAAGCCTGGTATGGAACAGCCCGTTCACTACTGGGTTCCTTCCATTGCTCCATGCGGTCTCACTTTTTATTCGGGCCGGGTTTTTAAAAATTGGAAGAATCACCTTTTTTCGGGAGCCCTTAAGCTTCAGCACCTTAACCGACTGGATCTCAGTGAGTCCGGGAAGATTCACGAAGAGAGATTACTCAAAAATCTCAACGAGAGAATCCGCCATGTGGTGGAAGGACCAGCAGGCTACCTTTACCTCACCACTGACAGTGGTCGTGTTCTGAAACTCACCCCCGGTAAGTAATTTTGTGAAGTCATTGCTGTCCTTTAGGCCTGAATGGGAGTTGAGCCCCTGACCCGTCTCATCACGAGACACCCCTGATTTCGATGGTTTGACAATACCTCCCCACCCGGGTGAGATTAGTATGAAGGAGGTAGTCGTGGGACTAGCGCTTGAAGAGATCTTAAATAAGTCTGGGATCGCCATCTGTGTGACCGACATGGAGAAGAAGATTCTCTACCAAAACATGGAAAGTGCAACCGTCTGCGGAGCTCGGAATGAGGGCCGGTGTCCAACTGGGGTATTTGGCACCTGCAAGATTCCCGATGAAGACGTGAACGCTCACCTTGGTGTCCGACAATGCCCCGGTGACCGCGTTAACAATCGGCTCTATGACGTCTTTTTGGTGAATACAGGGAATCACTTGATCACTCTATCCATCCCGCTCAGTGAGATGATGGAAAATGAAATGACCAAGTACCGTCAATACAACCTCACCCATCGGGAGATGGAGATTGTTGGTTTGGTTCTTTTGAAGAAATCAAATCAGGATATTGGCCGGATTCTTCACATTTCAGAAAACACAGTGAAGACCCATTTAAAGAACCTGTATCGCAAATTGCCAGCTCAGGAGAGAAAGTACCTGCGAGAGCTTCGCCCTCGCGAGTAGTGAATCCAAAGACTCCCTAAAAGAGCAGACCTTCCGTTCCGCCAGCAAGAGAATAAACCTTGTCAAAACCGGCCTGGCGGATCTGCTCTACTAAATTGCGACTGCGAATTCCCTTGCGGCAAACAATCAGCAGGGGACCTTTGTTGCCCCCAAAAGCAACACACTGCTCGACACTGGCACCAGGCAAATGGGCCATCTGTTCCACCCACTCCCCGTCCTGCGACCTTTCATCGCCTCCACGAATATCGATTAAAACATAGTCTTTCACCAAATCGGCAAATACTCGACCGGCGACTTCAAAATCCTTAGTCTTGGCTTGGTAGTTTTCGACTTCAATACCGGTGATACTGGGCTTCTCCCCACACAAAGGGCACCGTGGGTTTTGCCTTCTTTCGATGGGCATCTGCTGTCCGCTAGTCAAATCCACCAACTGGGTCTGGTGGCGCAGAGGGGACTGCCAATCAATCAGTAACTTAATCGCCTCCATCGCCTGCAGAGTACCGAAATAACCAGGAATCACACCCAAAACACCGGCATCCACACAAGTTCCCACACAGCCTTCCTCTGGAATCACTGGCCATTCACAACGCAAGCAACCGGCCTCCACCCGAGGATCAAACACCTGAATTTGCCCCTCCATTTGGAAAATGCTCGCTTGAACGAGGGGCTTTTTGAGCAATCGGCATAAGTCATGAATCAAGAACTTGGCCTTAAAATTATCAGTACAATCAACCACCACATCATAGAGGGAGATCAATCGTTGGGCGTTTTCAAAATCAATGTGCTCACGGTGAGGAATCACCTCAATAAAGGGGTTCATGGCCTTGAGCTTTTCAGCCGCCACGTCCGCCTTGTAGTGCTCCACATCTTTCCAGCCGTAGAGAATCTGCCGATGGAGATTACTGGCATCCACTAAATCCCCATCGCTGATTCCTAAGGTGCCAATTCCCGCCGTCGCCAAATAAGGCAGGGCGGCCGATCCGAGTCCACCTGCACCAATGACCAACACACGGGCCTCTCTTAAAGCCTGTTGTCCCTCTTTGCCAAAACCTGGGAGGCTGACCTGGCGTGAATAATAGGCCTCCTCAGTAAACTTGAGACTTTCCTGATGGTGGTGGCCCGAGCAGGTTTCATCTCCATGGTGATGATGGTGGTCGTGTCCTTGAACCGCCTGGGCACATTGTTGGCAATTCACCCATTCAGCTTCACCACTGGAGTAGTGCTCCTTTTTCCAAATGGGCAACCTGGTCTTAATCTCATCAATGATAAAACGACAGGCTTGAAAGCCGGCTGAGCGGTGGGCCGAGCTGACACCAATCCAAACCGCAATATCACCGATCGCTAAATGTCCCACCCGGTGCGTGCAACGAACATCGTAGACGCCGAACTTCTTTTTGGCCTCACCCATGATACGATCGGCTTCGGCGAAACAGAGATCCGCAAAGGCCTCGTATTCAAGGGAATCCACTGACAATCCCTCATTGTGATTTCGCACCAAACCCTCAAAGACGACAATGGAACCAGCACGCGGCTCTTCCAATTCAGCCTTGAGAGCAACTGGATCAACGGCTTCAGTGGTGAGTCTAAACATAACATCAACCCCCAGCCACAGGCGGGATAAAGGTCAGGACATCGCCGTCTTTTAGTGGAGCTGTCATTTCAACATAGGTGGAGTTGGTCGCCACCCGCAGCTGATCGATTCGCAGAGGAAAACCAAATTCTGTTTTCAGTTCTTCATAAAGCTCTGCCGGAGTTTCCGCCAGCGTCTCACGCTTTTCCTCCGACAAGCCTCTTTGCTCCCTTAGGGCCGCAAAATAACGGACACAAACAGTTTTCTTGGCCATATCAAATCCCTCCCAGCTCTTGAGTGACTTGTTCAAACTCGTGTGGGTGGTTCACATTCCGTAACCACTCCGGACGACTGGCATGAACCAAATGAATATCTGAATTAATCAAAGCCTTACGCGGACAGGTGTAACCGAGAGACAAAAACCTCAACATGCGGCCTTTGCAGCGAGGCTCATAGAGAGCAAAAACCGGCTCTGGCCATCCATCTACAGGACTCGTGAAGGCCGTTGCCAGTTTGTAGGCCTGGCGACTTTGCACCAAGTCCCGAACACTGGCTTCATCCACGAAAGGTAGATCACAACCGACCACCAGCCAGGCTGCATTGGGATGAGCTTCCATGGCGGATAGAATTCCGCCCAAGGGTCCAAACCCCAAATAGCGATCAGTGATCTGAGGAAGGTGATCAAATTTGCCATCCTGCCACTGATCCTGACGAGCCGAAACAAAGACCCGTTCACAGCTTTCGGCTAAAGCATTAAAAGCCCTATCCACTTGAGTCTGCCCCTGGTACTGCAAAGATGCCTTGTCCTGACCCATGCGCGTGCTACGACCGCCAGCCAAAACCAAACCAAAAACGGGAGTTTCAGATGTCTTTGCGGCCATAAAACTCTCAACAAAGGCCTTAATGCCAAAAACATCATCACGGTGGTAGTAGGGCAATGGAGATTCCGGCCCCTCTACATCAGCGCCGACTAGGGCCACCACATTGGGAAACTCCCCATCCTGAAAGGCCTGCCAGGCCTTCCCGGCCTCATCCAAAATCAAAACTTTATTCACCAACTCCTTTTTGTAGCCCTCGACGAACACCCACTCACAGTTTTCAAACATCATGGGCGCCATGGCTCGATCCAAGTGGCCATCACTCACAAAAGCGTGGTGAGACGAGTCACTAATAAAAACCTGGCCAGCCCCTGATTCATGGGCCACGTATGTGTCTTTACCGGGCTGATCCATCTCAAAACGGTGAGCATCGTGTTTGACATAGCCGACCCGGCGCTCGTCACGAAACTCGTGCAACAATCGGGAAATCAAGGTCGTCTTGCCACTTCCGGAGTAGCCGCAAAAAGCAATTTCAAAGGGGTGAAACAAAGTCACTTTTGCCTCCTGTCTTCTCGACCAGGCGAGTTTCCAGAATTCTCATGTCTTTGGATGCAGCCTTCAACATGTCGTAGACGGTGAGTGCTGCGATCGTCGCTCCCGCCAGGGCTTCCATTTCAACGCCCGTCTTGTGATGAACCTTCACCCGGCAATCAATGACCACCTGTCCTTCATCATCAAGTTTGACTTCGATCTTGCAGGACTCAAGTGGAAGAGGGTGACAAAAGGGAATCATGGCTGAGGTGTTTTTGGCACCCATAGTGCCCGCAATCACCGCCGTTTGAAACACGGGTCCTTTTTTGCTCTGGATTTCTCCGTCACAAATCAGGGCTCTGACTTCTGCTGGCAACCACACTTTGCTCTGTGCCCATGCCGTGCGCAAGGTCGCTGTCTTTTCGGAAACATCGACCATGGTGGGTTGGTTCTTCTTGTCCAAATGGGTCAACATCGTCTTAGCCCCCAATCTGATTCATGTCCTGAGCCACCTCATCCAGGCGCTCGTATGGTTTAAAATGTATGACCCGATGGGCAGCAGCAGTGATTTCCTCGTCCGTCATATTCTTAAGATCAAATCCTTTGTCCAACATCAAACAGGCCCGCAACTTTCCGTCGGCCGACAGACGCAGACGGGAACAGGTGTGGCAAAAAGGCATAGACTCGCTGGCAATAAAGCCCACAGATCCGCCATTTGGAGTCTTGAAGTTAAATGAAGTCGAATCAGCCTCACGCTCGTCCACGACCAATTCACCGAAGGCTGACACCCGAGCCAAGATTTCCTTGGCCGAGACAAACATGTCCTTTTGATCACCACAGGCCTGGCCAATTCTCATCAGTTCGAGAAAGCGGACTTCAATACCCTCTTCATCTGCAAAGCGCACCATGTCCTCAATCTCATGGTCATTGATTCCCCTCATGACCACCGTGTTGACCTTAACCTCCATACCCTTTTGGTGAGCAGCGCGAATGGACTCCAGAGCCCTGTGCAAACCATCAACGCGGGTGATTTCCTTAAACTGATTTCTGTTCAGGCTATCTAGGCTGATATTGATATGGCGGCAATTGAGATCATAAAGAAAATCCAGATGTTGCTCCAACCAAAATCCATTGCTGGTGAGTCCCAGCTTCTTCAGTGGAAGATCCGCCAGTCCCACCATGATTTCCTTGAACTCTTTACGCAGAGTGGGCTCACCGCCCGTTAGCCGAATCTGTTCAATCCCTTGATCCACCATCAGCGAACAAATCCTCACCAGCTCTTGAGGAGCCAAATACTTTTTCGAGGACATGAACTGGGGTTTCATGGGCATGCAGTAAAAACAGCGAAAATTACAGGCATCCAACAAGGAGACCCGCAGTTTACGCATCTTGCGTCCATAGTTGTCTTTTAACTCAGCTGAATTTTGAACAGTCGCCACTGCCTTAATACCTCCACCGAAAAAGAGGGTAGGCCTCACCCTTGGCAAAGCTCTCCTTGTTATCCGGCAATTCAACAAATCCATCACTCAATGCCAATGAGGAGAAATCTCCAGACCCATTGCCTTTAACAGGCCTTGCCAAGATCTGCCCCTCATTGTTGAAACTCAATTTTATCGGCTGAAAAAGCGCCAAAGGTTTCTTGAACACCACCTCTTCCTGAAGAATCGCATACTCCTGTCCAACCTCAGGAAACCCCATGGCACGATCCAAAGCGGGCAAAACGTAACGATGCAGACAAATCAAGGAGGAAACCGGATTGCCTGGAAGAGCAAACACCGGCTTATTACCCTGAGACAGGCCAAACCAAAATGGCTTCCCTGGCTTTTGCCGGACCTTGTGAAAAACTTCTCTGACCTGAAGGTCGTTCAAGGCGGCCGGGATAAAATCAAATTTGCCCATGGATACCCCACCCGTCATGACCAAAACATCGTAGTCTTTCAGACAGCGTCCCAACTCCCGGGTCACCACCTCGGCTTCATCAGGCAAGTGATAAACATCAACGTCAGCATAGCCCCGTCCAAACAGAGAGGCTTGAATGGCAAACGAATTGGAGCGACGGATCTGATGGGGTTCGGGCTGACACTTGGGATCGACCAGTTCGTCTCCGGTACTAATCACGGCCACCCTTGGCCGCGACACCACTTCGACTGGATCACAGCCCACGGAGGCCGCTACAGCCCAAACAGGTCCGGTCAATGGCGTCC
Organism: Pseudobdellovibrionaceae bacterium; assembly: GCA_020635075.1. Lineage (NCBI taxonomy): Bacteria > Pseudomonadati > Bdellovibrionota > Bdellovibrionia > Bdellovibrionales > Pseudobdellovibrionaceae > Pseudobdellovibrionaceae bacterium. The sequence goes on from JACKAM010000002.1 coordinate 494,579, forward strand.
CTTTAGCAACAACCACTTCGTCCTGTTGATGATCACTGCCTTTTTGGTGAATGTGTTTACCCAGTTCCAGAGCCTCGGGGGCGGTCACTTTTGCCACACCCTTTTCAATCTTCACGTCCTCGTAGCGAATAACTGTGTCACAACCTGCGGGGAGCACCGCTCCCGTCATGACCTCAAGGGCCGACTTGGAATTCTGCAAAGTCTTCCGTGGTTCTCCGGCCCTTTGAATTCCCTCCAGTGAAAACTCAAGTTGTCCTGGCTCACACCCCGCCAGACAGACGGCAATTCCATCCATGGCCACCCGATCAAATGGAGGTAGTGGAGAATCAGCACACAAGTCCTGAGCTAAAACCTGAAAAGTAGGATTGTTGATGTCGGCCTTGATATTAGGCCGCAACTGGGTCGCTTTGAATATAAGCCCTTGGGCTTCATAAACCGAGATCATGGTGATTCCCTTCCAATTCCGGGAAGCATAAGGGTTTCCCCTTAGCCGTATCGCCTCTTCTCCTTAGATCAACTATCGACCCTTAGGCTGAAGAGGTCAGGAACCTCTATAAACTCCAATGAAATAGCAAAGGTCTAATTTCGTGGCCAGGGAAAAGCCAAAATCACCTAAGGACGTCTGGATCTTGAGTCAATTTGTCCCCCGAAAGACCCTCCATACCCGTCTTTTCTAGGCGTAAATTAGGGACAAAGCAAAGCAGATTTCCACTCACCCGACTGAACCCTGTAGCGTCGTCGCTTGTGGAGGCGAAAGGCGCAAGCTTGCCAAAACTCGATAGTCTCGGGACGCAAAACATAGCCGCCCCAATGAGGGGGCCTGGGAATTGGTTGATTGGCAAAACGCGCCTCAATCTCTCTAACCCGGTCCAAAAGAACTTCGCGGTTCGCCACTTCTTCGCTCTGCTCCGATGCCCAAGCACCGACTTGGCTCCCCCGGGGGCGTGATGCCCAATACGAGTCCGACATGGCATCAGGTACCTTTTCCACCCGCCCTTCAAACCGGACTTGTCTTTCCGGCAAGGCCCAATGAAAGACCAGAGAAGCAAATGGATTGCCGTCCATCTCGTGGGATTTCCGACTGTGATAATTGGTGTAAAACAAGACTCCGCCCTGCCAAATCCCCTTGTACAGCACCACCCGAGCAGAAGGATGGCCATCCCTGGTGGCTGTGGCCAACACCATGGCATCACCACCATGAATCATGAACGGGGGATAGAGCTGGCGAGCCAGCTTGCGAACGGGAAACAAAAGTTGATCGCGAATCGACTCGCCACGAATCCTTCCTGAGGCCTGATCATGCCAATAGGTGAAGAGTTCAATCGGGTCTGCTTCCACATCAATGGTTGGATTCATAGAGCAGAGGCCTAACATTTGGTTCCGTCCTTTTCAACCGTCCCCTTCATGGGGTAAACAATTCGTTGGCCATGAAGAAATCAGCCCATCGATCCCGATTGTTTTGACGCAGGTCCCACATTTTGTCAGGCTCAAGGCACTGGCAAACGATAAGGAGTGAGTGATGGATATCCCGAAACCCAAAACCATTTTCGAACCCTTCCGTATCAAAGTGGTTGAACCTCTCCCCATCACTACGGCCTCTGAACGGCGTGAGGCCCTTAAGAAAGCCTATTTCAATCTATTTACCTTGCCGGCAGAAAAGGTGACTTTTGATCTCCTCACCGACAGCGGAACAAGTGCCATGTCATCCACCCAATGGGCCGGGATGATGATTGGCGATGAGTCCTATGCTGGGGCTAAAAGCTATTATCGTTTCGCCGAAGCTGTCACTGACATCACCGGCCACAAGCACGTCATTCCCACTCACCAGGGAAGGTCGGCGGAGGCTCTTCTCACCCAAGCCTGTTTGAAACCCGGACAGATTGTTGTCGGCAATACTCACTTTGATACCACTCGCGCTAATATTGAAAGCCGGGGCGGGGTGGCTCTTGATTTGCCCAGCCCCGACACCAAGGAATCGAGCGTGGAGGCTCCCTTTAAGGGCAACATGGACATTCCGGCCCTACAAAATCTGATTGAGACCAAAAGATCGAACATTGCCTTTGTCATAATGACTGTGACTAATAATTCCGTTGGCGGCCAGCCTGTATCCATGGAAAACATCCGCCAGACCAGAGAGCTGCTGAAGCAACACAACATCCCCATGTTTATTGATGCCGCAAGATTTGCGGAAAACTCGTTTTTTATCAAAAGACGCGAACCCGGGTTTGAGAACAAATCGATCAAAGAGATCGCCCAGGAGATCTTCTCCTATGCGGACGGCGCCCTGATGAGTGCGAAAAAAGATGCCTTTGGCAACATTGGTGGTTTTCTCACTCTTAACGACGAAGGCCTGGCTCAGGAGATTCGCTCCTTGATGGTCATCACCGAAGGCTTTCCAACTTACGGGGGCCTTGCCGGACGAGACATGGAGGCCCTGGCTATTGGTCTTCAGGAGATTTTGGACGAGAACTATCTTTCCTATCGCATTCGCAGCACTCAGTACTTTGGCGAAGGCATTGAGTCCGCAGGGCTACACGTGGTGAAGCCCTTTGGCGGTCACGCCGTTTATATTGATGCCGGAAAGTCATTGCCTCACCTTAAACCTTTGGATTTTCCCGGTCAGTCCTTGAGCGTTGCTCTCTATGAGCACATTGGTATCCGCAGCGTTGAAATTGGCTCCGTCATGCTTGGTCGCAGAGATTGGGACACGGGGGAGGAACACCCAGCTCCGAAGGAACTGGTGCGCCTGGCGATTCCACGCCGAGTCTACACCCAGAGCCATGTGGATTATATGATTGAAGTCCTGGGACATGTGGCTCCGCGCTTGGGAGATTTGCCTGGGTACAAGATCGACTACCAACCCAAATTTCTCCGCCACTTTACCGCTCGGTTTTCACCATTGAACTAAAGTGAAATTCTGATCAGCCCGCCTGACGCCATTTAGCGAGAAATTCGCCTTTGGTTTTGCGGTAAATATTATTGAGGTGAGTTTTCAGCGTTGAAGCAGATATAAACAGCTTCTCGGCAATTTCCTTGTTGGTGAGGCCCTGCACCACCAACTCGGCCACTTCCATCTCACGTTTAGACAACTCAAATTTCTCTTTGAGGTAGGCAATTTCCTTTTTTTGAAAGTCCTTAAGCAAGTAGAAGACTATTGTCAGGTGTTGAAGGTCATCTATCAGCATCACGTCACAGGGCTCTCCATGAAGGCTCTGGTCCTTAAAGTAGGATGTCCCCTCCGAGGCTCTCTCGGCTCCAGGGTTGCCTTCATAGCCATCAATACAGACGCCCGCACACGTCTCACCGACCCGGTGGCCACACACCTCCACACAGGTCTCATTTTGAGACACGATGGTGCCGTCCTGTGATTTCATGCAGATACCGATCTTGGGATTGCCCTTGAGAGCGTCATCGGTTGTCAAAATTCAACCCCCTGGTTCGATCTAGATACTCATCGGTCGTCCCGATAAAAGTCTTGAAAGTCGATGCCAGGCAAAACCTGGCGCCCATCCGATATCGCCCTATCACGACAGCCATTCGGCTCTGCCTGATTGGGGGGCAGGGCGGGGTGAAAAAGCCAGTTGGGTCCTCTCCTAGGAGGCCCAAATAAAAACGGGAACCATGCGGCTCCCGTTTTTTTATCTTCAACCCAAAAATTGGGCTCAAAATCTACTATTATTTCTTTAGACCGCTGAAGTAAGTCGCCAACTCTTCAATATCAGCCGGCGTCAGCATGGCCGCCATGGGCTTCATTTCTGCGTTGTCGCGCTTTCCCTCTTTGTAAGCATTCAAAGCACTGACCAAATACTCTTTGTGTTGTCCGGCCAGATTTGGGTACTTACCTTGTGTTCCGACTCCGTTTTTACCGTGGCAAGCTGCACAAACAGCCAACTTGGCAGGTTCCTTTGCCATAGCCAAAGGACTCAATACGAACAACAAAGCGACTAGAATTGATTTCCGCATAATTCACTCCCTAACAACAATAGGAATAGGTTGATTTGAACCACGGATATTAGCCCAATTCTCGCACCGAATCAAAGACCATAAGCAATTCGCCCTCCCTCTCTGACCCATTGAGCCAAATCACCTCCTCTCCTCCCCGCCCTTTACTCTCCGGGCCTTCAGGGCTAGAAGGCCCCCATGAGAACTATTAGACAGACGTGGAATTTTGACAGCCCTATCTGGGCCCTGGGGTTTCGCCCCTTTTTCCTGCTTGGCGGGGCCAGCGCCGTCCTCCTGATGGCCCTGTGGGTTGGCTTTCAAACCGGCTACCTCCAGGCGACCCCTTATTTTCCGGCGGCCGTCTGGCATCCTCACGAAATGGTCTACGGCTTCTGCATGGGAATCATTGCTGGCTTCATTCTGACCGCGACCCAAAACTGGGCGGGAATCCCTGGAGTCAGCAAGGGTCGGCTGTTTTTACTTGTCATGCTTTGGCTGGCTGGTCGTTTGGGCCTCCACATCTGGTCTTCTCCAAACCCTGTGTATGCAACTGTCGACTTGGCCTTTATCCCCTGCCTCGGCTGGTTTTTGTGGCCCTACCTGAGCAAGCCCGATCAAAAGCGCAATCGCATCTTCTATTTCTTCTTTGCCCTTTTGTTTTTCGGCAACCTACTCATTCATTTGGACGTTTTGGGGTGGACCAGTCAGACCCTTCCCACAGGAATCCGCCTTGGCCTGAACGGCGTACTTTTGATCATCATTCTCATTGGCGGCCGGGTGCTGCCCTTTTTCACCGGCAAGGCCCTGCCCAATGCAAAGGTAAAGACCTCTCCTGTGCTGGAAAAAATTGTCGTTCCCGCCACCTGTCTCTTTGCACTTGCCGACGGCATCTTTGTTGGCCAAAGCTGGTTGTGGCCATTCGCACTCGTGATGTTTGCCCTTCATGGACTTAGATGGTGGTGGTGGGGCCCTCTGCAAACAAAGCCTAAGCCCATTTTGTGGATCTTGTTCGTTGGCTATTTGTTTATCGTGTTGGGCTTTTTACTTCAGGCTCTCGCTCACCTATCCTGGATCATGCCAACCTTAGCCGTACATACGACAACTGTGGGCGGATTTGGAATTTTAATCTTAGGAATGATCTCCCGAGTTTCCCTGGGCCACACCGGCCGTCCCATTCACGCCAGTCCAGGAATTGTTTTGGCCTATGTACTGTTGATCCTGGCCACACTCCTCCGGGTGGCATGGCCCTTGATTAATTCTGCACACTATCCCTTGGCCGTGACGTCTTCGGGAATTCTATGGATCCTGAGCTTCCTCATTTTTGTTAGCTACTACCTGCCGATTCTGTGGCAGCCCCGGATTGATGGTCGACCCGGCTGAGGCGCTTTTTTTCATAGTTGGTGAGGATAGGAACAAGAGCGACGCTCATCAAAATGAGCAAGGCTCCACCCATTCCCATTAGGCTTAGCTCCTCGCTGAAAAACAAGTATCCAAACAGGGCGCCAAACACCGATTCAGTCAAAAAAATCAGACTCACAATGTGAGCGGGAATCTGTTGCTGAACATACACTTGGACGGTAAAGGCCCCAATACTTGAAAACAAACTTAAAAACAGAAAGCCCGCCAATGCACCCGGAGGCAACAGACTTTCCCACTGCCACAGCCCACTCAAATCAGGAACTCCAGATAGTATCAGTGCCAAAGGAACCCCCATCACACCAACATAAAGACACTGCTGAAGGTTGAAGAAAACGGGATGTTCATCCTGAGCCAAACGATCAATTGCGATGATATGCAAGGCAAACAGCAAGGCACTGGCGAGAATGAATCCATCTCCCTGATTAAACCCTGACCAGCTCAAATCGCAAAGCAGGGCCACGCCAACAATTGATACAGCCAGTAGACCCCAATATCCCAGACGAAAGCGCTGGCGAAAAATAAACGCGATGAGCAAGGGCGTAAATATCGCATAAAAGGTGGTAAAAAATCCGCTTTTCGCCAAGGTCGTGTATCGGATACCTACCGTCTGCAGCTGAAGCCCGCCAAGAAGAAGAAGGGAGCAAACCCCAGAAGCCAGCGTGGGCCTCAGCTCATTTTTCCACAACAAAACCGGCAGAGAAAACAATCCAGCGAATACAAAGCGCAAGGAATTAGACCAGATGGGATCGTAGTTATTTAGAGTCCAGCGGGTCGCCACAAAACCAAATCCCCATATCATTGTGGCAATTATCAACAATACAATGCGCATTTCACCTAATCCTTAGGTACCCGATAGTAGTCCCTGATAAAGCGGATGCTCCAAACGACCGTTATAGTCAAAAAAATTCCAAGACACCATAAAAATGCGTCCGGCAAACGTGGTGGTGAAAGTTTGTTGGCCTCACTCACCAGGTGACCGACCACCATGAAAAACAAAAATACGACGATTCCCAACCAAGCCATACGGTCTCGAATATCTTGAAGAGTTGCCTTCACCCGCACAGGGGCCAACCAATAGTCTTTGCGCGGGAGATTAACAAGAGAAGGTGGCACCTTGGTGATCACATGAGGCAGGAGACCAAAACTAAAAGCCATTATTCCGTAGACCACCAACATCATCCACATGTGCACATCACGAGGAGCATAACCATCTGCATAGCCCTCCCAGTTGAAGTGAGTGGCCATTTTTTCAGGAAGCAGGTGGATCTGCCAAACGTGTTGAGCAAAAGCGATGACGACAACGATCCAAAACAGGATTTCATTTTTTCTCATACAACGAGATTAATGCAGGATCTCCATTTTGGCCAGGATCAGCTCGATTTGGCATAAGGCTTTGCCTTTTGTCCGAGGGTGGGTGATTCTGAATCCTAGGAGCAACTTCTCATGCGACACATCATTCTGGTAATTCTTCCGCTTGTCCTCTTCTTTGGCTGCGCCAATAAACCTGAATACAAAATTCCCGAACCAGGGCTCCATGAGTCTCTCAGTGGCCACATGCTCCATCAGGCCAAGTACGCCGAACTTTGCAAACAAGGACATCATTTTACGTGTGAAATCAGCAAGCCGGACTGGAGGCAAACTCCCAGCCTCTCCATTCTTCAAGGGCTGACTTGGCTCACCGGCGCCCACGTGAATGTAGTCGGCATCAAAACAGACAAAAGATCCTATTGGGTGGCTACCCAAACCAAAGATGCCGTCTCCCTAACCCCCATCAAGTTTAAAACAACAAAGATCGCAAGTTCCGATTGGGTGATTGAGTCGCTAGAAGTCCCCCTCGAAGGAGACGTTCACGACCTCATAGTCGTTGGCACGGATGGGATTTTGGATCTTCGTCGTATTGAGGGGCGTCGGCTGAATGGTAAGAGATTCCGCTTTGCCTTTACATCCTGCATGGATGATTCATTCAATAGGGACCAAGATTCTGTTTGGAGATCCCTGGCTCAGGATGATCCCGATTATTTGTTTCTTCTTGGTGACAACGTTTACGCCACCAAAGCTCTCAGCCCAACAGAAAAAGCCCTTGACCCCACTCGCTTGGCCCTCCAATACCTTGCCACCCGAAGGCGGCTTGAACTTTATCGCCTGCCAAAACTTATTCCGACCTTGGCGATTTGGGATGATCACGACTACGGCATGAAGGATGGGGACAAGCACTATCCTTACCGGCGGGCTTCGCGTGAGGTCTTTCATCAATTTTTTGCTCAGCCCGACCACCCTCCCTATTTCCAGAGGGGACCGGAAAACACAGGACTCTTTACCGCCTTTAAGACCCAGATGTTTCTCCTCGACGATCGATCTCAAAGACAAAAAAATGGGACTGACCCGGGAGAGTATGCCCACTGGGGAAAGGCCCAGGAAGACTGGCTACTCACAAACCTCACCAAATTTCCCGGAATCTCCTGGCTCCTCAACGGCGACCAAATTTTTGGCGGCTATCATGAATTCGAGTCGTTTGAGGGCAATCACCCCGCGAGTTTTCAGAAGTTTCTCGCCAAGTGGAAAGACTCTAAAAAAGGCCTGATCTTTGTTTCGGGTGACCGCCATCTCACTGAGCTAATGGAAATCAAAGATCCAGATTCTCTTTATCGCACTTACGAAATCACTGCCAGCCCGGCCCACGCCAAGACCTATCCTTCAAGATGGACAGAAAAGCCGAATCCTCGGCAGATTGCGGGAGCAGATCTCACTCTCAACTATGTTCTTGTCGATGGTCAGGTCACGGACACCGATCAGAAGTTGCGAATCACGGCCAAAGACAAGGACGGTGGCAGCCTTTATTCAAAAACGGCTCATGTGGATTGGCCGAAAGCAGACTAATTACTTAGGCGGATTTCTCGGCGAAATAATCGCGGACGAACTTTGAGAAAGCCTGGTGGGCGCTGTTGGCAAAATCCCGCTTGTACTCATTCAGCCAAATCCAGTCCGAGAGCTGGTTCGTTCCCGGACGAATCACGTGAAAGTCTTCCTGCAGATCCAGCAACAAATACTCGGGGACCACTCCAATCGCCAAACGGGCACGAACAAACTCAAGGACCATTTCAGCAGTGGCACCATAGTAGCGAATCGGCAACTTGCGAATCTTTCGACCATAGTGGTGCTGGACCCAACGAGACATCAACAGATGGTTGGGGAAATAATCCGCCAAGGGTTGGCGCAAAATTTCCTCTAAATCAGGTGATTCCCCCAGCCAATTTTTCGGCGCAACCAAAACCAATCTCTCAGAATACAAAGGTGTGGAGTGAATAGCCTTAATTCCTCTAATTGGAAAAATGGAGAAGGCCATATCAATTTTCCGTTCAATTAACAGACGACTTAGACGGGATGGAGCCTCAAAAGTCCACTTTACCTGAACCTCGGGCGAATGGTGAAGAAACTCACTCATAGGAGCCATCAACTCGCGCTTGGCAAACTCCAGGTAGGCACCAATCCGAACCCGACCGGCAATCGGCGTGGAATCAGAGCCCAGTCGCTCCAGACATCCATGCAACTCTTCAGTAACGACGCGCAGAGAGGAATTGAGAGCTCGTGCCTTTTCTGTTGGTACCAGCTTGCGTCCAACGCGATGAAACAACCTGTAGCCAAGGTTTTCCTCCAGGGAAGTCACAGCCTGACTGATCGCCGAACGAGTGAGATGCATCTCTTCAGACGCTGCACGATATCCGCCATTACGCACAACTGAAGAGAAAACCATGAGTTTATTGAAGTCTATATTATTTAATCTCACTGAACAGTGCTTTTAGACCATTTAACTATTCTTATCAACCACATTCCCCTTACATTTCCACTTCACCATCAAAGGAGAAGTCATGACTGATACCGATATCCTTAAGCCTATCAAGGAAGTTATTGCCCAATATGCCGTCCTGAATCACCCCTTTTACCAGGATTGGAATAAAGGACTTCTTAATCGGCAAGTGCTTCAAGAGTATGCGATCGGCTACTACCCCCACGTAAAGGCCTTCCCCCAGTATATCAGTCGCCTCCATTCCTTTTGCCCAACTGAGCCGGGACGACGGATGCTACTAAGGAATCTTAACGATGAGGAGCTGGGCGATGAAAATCATCCAGAGCTGTGGCGTCGATTCGCCCGCAGTCTGGACGTGGGTGATTCAGATCTGGAGCGAGAACCTTCTCAAGCCTCCCGCGATCTGTATTCTCGGTTTTTTTCTCTCTGCAATGAGAGTTACGCCAAAGGACTTGGCGCCCTCTATGCCTATGAAAGTCAAGTTCCTGAAGTGGCAGAAGTCAAAATCGATGGCCTCGTGAATCACTACGGCGTTCGCGATGAAAATGGTTTGAGCTTTTTTCGCGTTCATCGTGAGGCCGACGTCCATCACCGGCGAGAGTTTGAGGAGGAAATGAGTCACCTTAAGCCAGAAGAACTCGAAGAGGCCCGAGATGGGGCTCGCGAGGGGGCAAAAGCAGTGTGGGACTTTCTCTCGTCTTTTAATTATCACTAAAAGGTGGCCTCTGGTGCAAACTCAGCTCCTCGTTCCACAAATAGAGTTTCCAGTTCGGGTCGGCTGCAATCAAGAAGAACGCAGTCGACCCCAGGCCGTCGAGTTTTCAATCCGCCTTGTTTTTGCTGAACCTCCACCGGGTTGTTGGACAGATGAGCTGGAGCACACCATTTGTTATGGCAAGATCACAGAAATCCTCGGGGAGGTCTGCCAAAGCCAGTCCTTTAAACTCATCGAGCACCTGGCCTGGAAGAGTTTTGCAGAACTGCGGCAAATTGCTCCCAGCCGGTCCAGGCTAAGCCTGGAGGTGAGAAAAGTCCGTCCCCCCATCCCCCAGATCAAGGGCCCCAGTTGTTTTGAGATCGAGGACCTGATTCCATGAAGATTTATTTGGGACTAGGATCAAACTACGGCAACCGGAGAGAAAACCTAAGCAAAGGCCTACAACTTCTTCGCGCCGGGGGACTCGTCATCGAAAAAGTCAGTCCTCCATTCCTCAACCCTCCGGTACTGCCAGAGGGCTGCCCGGAGGATTGGTACCGTCCGTTTTGGAATTTGGCCTGCGTGGGAACCTACGGTGGTGACCCCCTAGAGCTTCTTCAACTCACACAAAAAGTTGAACAACAGGTAGGACGCGGCCCCCACTTGCCTAATGAACCCCGCACTTTGGACATCGACATTTTGTTTTGGGGGCAACGGCAAGTTGAGCTTGGTCATCTGCGCATCCCTCACCCGGGAGCACTCTCTCGCTCCTTCACTCTAGCGCCCTTGTCTCTACTTGATCCTTCCTTTGTTCCCCCGGGACAAAGCCTTAGCCTGCTCGAACTCAATCGCGCCCACAGTGGATCGCTAAAGGCGATAATGGGAATTTTTAATCTCACTCCCGATTCCTTTTCTGACGGCGGAGCCTACAGGGATCAGGAAAAATTAAGGCAAGAGCTACTCCGCGCCATCGATTCTGGGGTTTCGGTGATCGATTTGGGCGGTGAATCCACTCGCCCTGGAGCCACACCATTAACTGCCGACCAAGAGTGGGTTCGCCTAGAACCCGCCCTGGCTCTCCTCAAGGAGGTTTGCTCCGGTCCCACTTGTCGCCCTTGGGTCAGCCTGGACACCCGCCACCCAGAAACTCTTCGCCGAGCTGGGGAGTATATTCTGGATCTAGCAAACGATGTGACTGGCCTCAGCTCTCGTGTCTACGTTGAGGAAATCCAAAGACTTGGTATTTCTGCAATTGCTATGCACAGCCTGTCCGTTCCAGCCGATCCAAAACGTCACCTGCCTCTTTCCAACCCAAGCTGGCAACAGATCCTCCTTTGGACTGAAGAAAAAATCCGCACCCTCGAAGACTGGGGATTAACAAAAGACCGAGTCTTTCTTGATCCTGGCATTGGCTTTGGCAAGACTGCCCTTCAATCTCTGGAATTGATTCGCCACCTAGACAGTCTTGAAAAATTCAATATGCCACTTTTACTGGGGCATTCGCGAAAGTCCTTTCTAAAACTTTTCACTGAGTCCCCTGCTGCCGAACGGGAGGCTGAGACTCTAGGGCTTTCCATGGCTATCAATGGAAAACCGGTTGAAATCCTTCGCGTCCACGACTATGAGAGTCACCTGAGAGCCCAGTTGGCCTACCATGCCGTGAACGGATGAGTCCCATGAAATACTCTGATGCACTGTCAAAATTATATTCACGCATCATTATGCCCAAGACTGCGCCTGGAATCGAAAAGGTTCAAAGGGGACTGGAACGACTGGCCCTCCCGCTGTCAAAGGCGGCTTCCCGCACTCTGGTTGTCGCTGGCACCAATGGCAAAGGCAGTGTGTGCCGCACTCTCGAACACTTTATGGCCAAGGCCGGCTTAAAAACCCATTTGTTTACCTCGCCCCACTTAGTACATGTGCAGGAGCGAATTCGCATTGGGGAAAAATGCATTTCCGAAGAGGATTTCACCACAGCCTTTTCCCATGTGGACCAACTCACTCAAGATTTGGACCTCAGCCACTTTGAAACTCTTGTCCTGGTCGCCGCATGGTTGTTTTACCAAGACCCACCAGGCCCTGAAGATTGGTTTATCTGGGAAGTTGGCCTGGGCGGAACCTGGGATGCCACCAATGCCATCCCCCATGAACACTCGGTGGTCACCGCCCTTGGCTTTGATCATCAAGATCTTTTGGGAAACACCATTACGGATATTGCCAAGAATAAATTTGGAATATTCAGCGCAAATCAGAACGTCTACTGCCTTAGCGATTATCCAAGCGATGTTCAGAGTTTGCTCAGTCAAAAAATTGAGAAGCTCTATCTCAACGTCCACTTGGCCCCTCCGTGGTCCTATCAGGCCAGCCCCGACTTCCCCCTCCCCATTGAAATTCTTCATTGCCAATGGGGGACGATCAAATTGCCTCAACCCGGTCGGCACTTTGCCGAGAACCTTAATCTCAGCCTGTGCATTCTTGATCATCTTGGCATTGATTTGACGTTTGGTATGAGGGCTCTTGAGCAGCTCTACTGGCCAGGAAGAATGGATATGCTCCAGCCCCTTGCCACCTCAGGCACCTTAATTTTAAGCGGTGATCACAATCCTCTAGGGGCGCAAATGCTTGGGAAAACTCTTTCCTCTGTGACCTATGACCGTGTTGCTTTGTTGGTGGGAATGGGGAAAGGCAAAGACAGGAAGGCCGTTTTACAGGAACTGGCCAACATTCCGAGAAGTCAGCTCACGCTCACGCACTCACCCTTCCAGGGATGTGAGGCTGGGGAATTCTCTCATTGGCTCAAAGATGGTTGCGAATACGTGAGAGACCCCTGGCAGGCTCTAACAACTTTATTGGACAAATGTGGGCCACGCGACTTGGTGGTCGTCACAGGCTCTTTGTATTTGGTGGGAAAAATCTATTCCCACGCCTTAAGGGCCAATTGGCTGCCCCTAAAAAAGCGTGGGTTCTTTATCTAATTAGTTCGCTTTACGAGCGCGACGTACCGTGCGCTTTTTTTCGCCGAGAAGAGTCTGGCGAAGAAGTTGTTCCTGATAACGCAGAATCAAATCAATTAATTCCTCTGGGTCCATTCCATAAAGCTTTACCAAAACAGCAAGAGCATTTAGCGGAGGAGAACAGAGGCCTCGCTCAAAATTGCTGACGAATTGAGGTGTTGTATAACCTAATTTTGTTGACACATCATGCTGTGTTAAACCAGCCGCGATTCGGCGTGCTTTTAGATAACTTCCCAAGGGCTTATGCATCGTTGATTTCAAATCCATTACGTTCTCCAGTTCCGTAAGCACGATCTTAACAAAATCAGTGCTTGCGGCCAACTATGTTTGATATTTCCCTACTACTTCTATAGGCTTGCAGACTCACGTTATGACGAGAGGCCAGGTTCATAGTCTGAAGCTCTCTTAATTGAGATGGCTGTTAAGGTTGTGTAAGTATACGGTCAGACCAGGCTCCAATTAATGCTATGCGCCAATGGGGGTTTACTTTGCCCTCGCAAGCGTCTGGTGGGAGGCAAACAAACCCAATAGGAGTAAGTGGAGATGAAATACATACTTGTTGGCACCAACAGACCAGGATCTCGATCCGCTCAAGTCGCAAAAATTGTTCAGGACATTCATCGTCAGCAAGGCGAAGAATACGAGATTTTGGATTTACACAAACTAGATCTGTCGACCTGTAATGGTAGTCAATATTCGGAAAATCAGCCGGACCAAATCAAGGATTGGGTGGGCAAGATTTCAGCATCAGAAGCCCTGGTGGTGATTTGCCCTGAGTACAATGGTTCTTATCCAGGTGTGCTTAAGTATTTCATGGATCATTGGAAGTTCCCTGAGTCCTACGAATACCGTCCCGTGTGTTTTGTTGGTCTGGGCGGACGATTTGGAGGGCTTCGCCCCGTCGAACACCTGCAGCAGGTGTTTGGCTATCGCAATGCCTTTATTTTCCCCGAAAGAGTTTTTCTGATCAATTGCTGGTCGATTATGAAAGATGGAACCATTACTGACACCTTGATCATGGAGCTTCTCACTCAGCAGGCAACCAACTTTAACAAGTTCATCAAAGGACTTGTATCGGTGGGCTTAGACGCCTTGTCTGTGCAGAAGACCAAGCAAAACTAGGTGTTCCATGAAATCCAATGGATCCCCTGGAAACGTTTTGCTCACTTACTTTGAGCCTTTTGGTGGCAGTGACTTCAATGCCTCATCCATTGTCAAAGAGTTACAGATCCCTGGTTCAGAGGGATCCTTGAAAACTCTAGAGTTACCCGTGAGCTACTCACAATGCTGGCCGAGTCTTTCCGAACATCTTGAGATCAATTCCCTCCCACAACTCATATTGGCTTTCGGCGAAGCCGGTGATCGCCAGGATATTTCGGTGGAAAGGGTTGCTGTCAATTGGATGGAGGGCACTCTGCCGGATAACGACGGCAGCCAAATCAATGGTAAGATGATCTCCGCAGGTGGGCCGGATGGGATCTTTGCCGATCTGCCCATCTCCACCCTTGTGCGAAATCTTGAAGGCCAAACGCCGATCAGCATCCGCGTCTCTAATACGGCGGGAACTTATGTCTGCAACAGCCTTCTCTACCATCTTCTCTCCTGGACCAAAAATCATGCCTGCACGGGAGGCTTCGTCCATGTCCCCGCTCTTCGCCCATCGTCCCCAGACTTTTCCCCAGCATGGAGCAATCTCAAGATATCATTGGAACTTCTCCTGACTAAGATCGTCAGCGAAGGATGCAAGTAAAGCCAATGACATGGCTCGCTGTCGGCCAGGAAAACCCGTGTTTTTCTTCGATAACCACCCAGATGGGTAGTTGGCACTTGAATCCGCTTTGCCCCCCTGATAGCCCTAACTTCTAGCTCATTGGCTGTGTCAGTCAAAAAAGGCCGTTTACAAACGGGAGGGATGTGTATGCTGGTTTTGGGACTTGATTTGGAAACGACGGGTTTAAACCCTGAGTCCGATGAAATCATTGAAGTTGGTGCCGTGGTTTGGGACACGAACAGAGGCACCCCAGTTAAGATTTACAGCGAGCTGGTCCAGTCTCAGACGCCTGTGACTGAGGAAATCACCCGCATTACGGGCATTAAGAATGAAGACCTCCGAGCCTGGGGAGTCAGTCCTCAGGAAGCTTTTTTGAATCTCGAAGCTCTCGCGCAAAAATGCGAGTACATTGTGGCCCATAACGGTTTGGAATTCGACAAGCTGTTTATTGACCGCTATCTCGCGACAATGCCGGACATTCAACTGGATCTGCCTTGGATCGACACCATGACGGATTTACCCTACCCAGAGGAGCTAAAAACCCGTAAACTTTCCTATGTGGCTGCAGAGCATGGTTTTTTGAATCCCTTTGCCCATCGGTCACTGTTTGATGTTTTAACCATGATGAAAGTGTTTTCCTCCTATCCTCTTCCCGATGTTATCGAATTTGCCAAATCACCAATGGTACGGATTGTGGCGCAGGTTTCCTTCGCGGAAAAGGACAAGGCCAAGAACCTGGGGTTCCGCTGGGATCCCAATCGAAAAGAGTGGTTTCACGGCCTAAGGGAGGCTCAGATGAAAAGGGCTGAATTCCCTTTTCCTGTTACTTGTGAAACTCTATGAGTCTTGAAATCGACTGGGGATACATTCGGACTTACACTTCTGACATGAAACTCATGGGGGCCAACTTTGGTGCCCGTATGACCATCATCAAGATGAACAGCGGTGATCTGTTTATTCACAGTCCAATCCCGTTGACTGCGGCTATACGCCAGGAAATCGATGATTTTGGCCGGGTTGGTATCGTCGTAGCTCCCAATGACTTTCATCATCTCTACGTAAAAGATTACATGGCCTCTTACCTGGAGGCAGAGTTTTTAGGTTCCCCGGGCCTGCGAACAAAGCGGCCAGACCTGAAATTTTCCCGTTACTTCAGTGATGAATTTGTCCCAGCCTGGAAAAGTGAAATCGACTTTGTGGTTTTCAGAGGCTCTAAGACTTTTCATGAAGTTGTCTTTTATCACCCAACAACCAAAACCCTAATTCTGACGGACTTGGCCATGAACCTCAAGGGACGACACGGCTTGGTTGATTCCCTGGTCTTCTCCTTGGCTGGAGTTAACAACAAGTTTACCTCGTCGAGAATTCTTAAGTCGGTCACTAAAAACCGCGTCCTTGCCCGAGAAGCAGTTCGCAAGATGCTTCAGTGGCCCTTTGAAAAAGTGATTGTCGCCCATGGAGAATTGATCACTGGCGACGCTCGCAACCAGATTCGTCAGGCCTTTGCCTGGCTAGCATAGGGGAACACGATGACTAAAGTGGTTGCCGGAATTATTTGGAACGACGACGGTCAAATTTTGATTGGCAAACGCGGGCCCCAACAGGGACACCTGGCAGGCAAATGGGAGTTTCCGGGCGGAAAGGTCGAGTCCGGCGAAACTCCGGAACAGGCCCTTTCCCGGGAAATCACCGAAGAGATAGGTATTGCCATCAACGAATTGGCGGCATTCGAGGAATTGACTTGGGCCTATTCGGGGCATCCGATTCATCTCATTGCCTTATCGGCAAAGTGGGCCGGGGGAGAACCTCAG
Organism: Pseudobdellovibrionaceae bacterium; assembly: GCA_020635075.1. Lineage (NCBI taxonomy): Bacteria > Pseudomonadati > Bdellovibrionota > Bdellovibrionia > Bdellovibrionales > Pseudobdellovibrionaceae > Pseudobdellovibrionaceae bacterium. Next base: position 511,038 of record JACKAM010000002.1, read on the forward strand.
GCTCTGGAGCACGATGAGCTTGTTTGGGTCCTACCTGAGCTCTTATCTCTTTACGATTTTGCCCCTGCGGATTGGGGTCTGGTCTTTTCCCTAGATCCCCACTATCAAATCACGGCTCAGGAAAAAAGTTCTCCATCGCCTGAACCGCATTCATAAGAGACTTTCTCTGGGCTTCAAATTCAGGAAGTGGCTCCGGATCTGTTTCTGAACCGGGCTTCACCTTTTCCCGTTTGGGGAACTGCTGGGCAATTGGATCCCAGTCGGCAATCACCAGATAGCCAGCCCGGCCACTCACTGGTTTCGATTCAAACACAACTTCTTCCTCGTCTTTGATGTAAAACCTGTAGGTGATCTCTTCCTGATGCTTCAAGTAAATCGAGCCAAAAAACAAGCCCTTTTCATTTCCATGTAAGGGTACGATTTGATCGTGACCTTCCCGGTTCGTGACTTTGGCAAAAACCTTTTCATCCTCATAGGGGAGCACCCCAGACAACTCAAACTGGGTGCGAATTCCGTCGCCGGAAAACTTGGTCGAGTCCACAAATAATGGATTGCTTCCTCTCACTGCCAAATCTCCTCGGCCAGAGCTTCATAGGCCTTGGAGGCCTTGGATCTGGGCTGATGTTTTGTCACTGGCAGATGAAGGTGATGAGCCTCTTCAACTGCGATGTTATCTGGAATATAGTTGGTGAAAATCTTCAATCCATATCGGCTACGAATTTCATCTATAACTTCCTTGATGATCTTGCGATTGCGGAAGCGGGTGATAACCACCCCTTTGACATCCACCCGATATCCCAGTCCGCCACGGATATTTTTGAGCGTGTCCAAAATCAGCTCAATTCCCTTTAGCGAAAAATATTCGGGACAAATGGGAATAATGATGTCCTGAGATGCCAAGAGAGCGTTCACCGTCAGCAAACCCAATGAGGGAGAACAATCGATCAAGATCGCATCATAGCGGCCTCGAATAGTTTCCAATTTTCGCTTCAAAATGGACTCTCGCCCAAAATGAGCGGCCATTTGAATATCGACACCGCTTAACAGGATATCTGATGGGATAACGTCGATACCAAAGTGCATGGAGTGGACAATCGCCTGCTCTGGCTGAATGTTGTTAATCAGCACGTCATAGATGGTATTTTCAAATTCCCTGTCCCCAAAAATTGCCTTAGTTGCTGATGACTGGGGATCCAGGTCGATGAGCAAAACCCTGCGGCCCTTCTCGGCCCATGAGGCCGCTACATTAAGTGAAGTTGTGGTTTTGGCCACCCCTCCCTTTTGGTTGATCACCGATGTCACGTTCATACTGATCTCCTAGTTTGGACTCAACCAAATGCAATTTGCGCTGGCAAATTATTCTAGCAAACCCCTGGCCTAAAGGCGAAGTCGATTTAGGGCAAAGAGGTCCAGCTCTTGTATTATGTTACAAAATCGATCGGTAAAGGAAGAAAAATCCATATTGGGCTAGGGCCCCATTTGCATTAATATAGACCTGCCTCCAATAATTCATCTGTAACATTCCGTGGAGATGGAAGAATGAAAACCTTTTTGAAATCTGTTTTAGCCTGCGCGATCGGAACCGTCTTTGGCTTTGCCCTATTGGTCTTTTTTGGAATGATATTTTTGATCGCCACCGCCAGCCTTTCATCTTCCAAAATGGGGGAAGCCAGCATCAAGGACAACTCGATTTTGTTTCTTCCCCTGCAAGGCCAGGTGGTTGAACGTAAGGGCACTTCTTTTATCGACTGGGAAGAAGACTCTCCCTTTTTCAGTGGCCCCCGTCACATCGGACTGTTTGAGCTATTGGAGTCTTTACGTAAAGCCAAGACTGACGAAAAGATTCGCGGCATCTACATCAAACTTGGTGGCCTTCGGTGTGGCTGGGCATCGGCCGAAGCCATCCATCGGGCGCTGTTGGACTTTAAATCTTCCGGAAAATACATTCAGGCCTACGGAGAATATTTTGATGAAAAAAGTTACCTCATTGCCTCGGCGGCCGACAAGATCTTTATTTATCCAGAAGGCGCTTTTGAGTTTAACGGCATAGCTGCTGTCCCTCTATTTGCCAAAGGAACTCTGGAAAAGTTGGGTATTCAAACCCAGATTTTCCGCGTGGGAGAGTTTAAGTCCGCCGTCGAAATGTTCACCCAAGAGAAAATGAGTCCGGAAAACCGCCAACAAACGAGAGAGCTAGTCAATGATCTGTGGAACCACTTTGTTCAGATCATTGCTGAACGCCGACAGATTGAACCCCAGGTGTTGAATGATCTGGCCTCTGATCTGGATGTCCTTCGCGCTCACCAGGCCCTCGAACATAAGTTGGCCGATGAGCCAGCCTCTGAAGAGCAGGTTCTCGAACTGCTGCGAACTCTCTCGGGAACTGAGAAGGACAAGAAACTACCCTTAGTGAGTTTTTCCCGCTACTACCGCAGTACCAGTCAAGGATTTGCTCTCGGCAAACCAAATCGCATTGCCGTTATTTTTGCCTCGGGTGAAATCATTTCCGGCCGCAGCTCAGACGACTATGTGGGCTCTGAGGATTTGCTCACGGCGATGAGGCAGATTTCCCGGGACAAAGAGATTAAAGGCTTAGTCATTCGTGTAAACAGCCCTGGGGGCAGCGCTCTGGCTTCAGATGTCATTTGGCGGCAAACCCTAGAGATTAAGAAAACCAAACCGGTCATTGCCTCCTTTGGCGACATTGCCGCTTCTGGGGGGTACTATCTGGCCGCCGGAGCTGATCATATTTTTGCTGAGGCCAATACTCTAACCGGTTCCATCGGCGTCTTTGGCGTTTACTTCACAACTCAAGATTTCTTTGACAAAAAGCTGGGGGTTACCTTTGATCGTGTTCTCACCCACCCCTACGCCGACGTGGGAGACGGCAGCCGCCCCATGACCACTTTTGAACGCAAGCGCATTCAATCACAAGTGGAGCAGACGTATCAGCAATTTCTGCGTGTTGTGAAGCAAGGGCGCAATTATCAGTCGGAAGAGGAAGTGGACAATGTCGCTCGCGGAAGAGTGTGGTCGGGCCTTCAAGCTCTGCAGCAGGGACTTGTTGACGACCAAGGCGGCCTAAGCGAAGCCCTCAAAAAGGCAGCTGAGGTCGCAAATCTTGGTGACAGCTGGGATGTGGAGGTCTTTCCCCGCGAGAAGTCACCCTTTGAACAGCTGATGATGGCCTTTGGCGACATGGCATGGGTTCAAAACCTGCTTCAGTCAGAGCATCCCTTTCAAGATATTGTGGACCTGTGGAATCGCATGAGAGTCTGGCAAAAAGGGGGAGGAGTCCTGGCCTTAAATCCAGACCAAATCGAGATTAGATAACAGAGGCGCCTGGACTTTGGTGCTGCTTCATACACAATCTCAACCCCTTGTCTTCACCCTATCAACTCATTAGTGCTTGTCCCCACCCGTCAAGGGGGCTAGCCTTAACACGTAACCTACAACACAAGAGAGAGCAGCAATGAAAGTTTTGAGTTTACTTTGTCTATCCTTTCTTTTTGTTTGGCCCGCCCTTGCCCAGGAAGTCAAAGTCCTGAAGGTCAAAGGCAACAAGGCAGTAATCAAGATCCCGAAAGACATGGAAATCAGCAAGGGACAAACCCTGATGATTGGCGGCGGCGATGAGGGGGATGAAGAAGGCGGCGGGAGCACCATGGCCAAGGGCTCTGGATCGAGAAATACTGCTCTGGCCATGTCTTTTTCCATGACCAGCCTATCATTTGAAAGAACGACCTCCGCAGGAGGAAAATCTACTGGAGATAGCAACACTATTTCTCTTGCCGTCTCTTACGGCTGGAACAAGGGCTGGGCCGAGTACGGACCGGTTTTTATCTACCAGTCATCTGATAACGGCTCATCGAAGTCGACAGAGTTCGATCTCGGAGGATATTTCGAGTACAACTTCAAAACCAACAAGCCTGGTGAGTGGATGATACCGGCGGCTGGAATTCAGGTGGCCTGGGCCCAGTTGAGCCAGGAAACCACTGGCTCGTCAGCCGATGGCAACGGCCCTCTTATTGACATTTACTTTTCCTGTAAGCTTTTTCCCTGGTCTGATAATTTCGCTATTTCACCGACTTTGGGTTACCGCATGGTTACCTATGACTTCAGCGAATATAAGGACAGCTATAGCGGCCTAGTATTAGCCGCCAGCATTATGGGCTACTTTTGATTATTTGCGTCCTCAAGAGTTAGTAACAGCAAGATCTTCTTTTTTCGACAAAGGGCCTCATGCAGAGGCCCTCACTTTATTGTGGCGAAGCTCCTGCAGAGCGGCCTCTGTGTTCAAAAGTATTTCCAGTCGACTTTCCAACTGATCCATCAAATCATCGAATGATCCAATTGGTGCCGCCTGAGCGCCACTTCCACCGCTGTCGATCATATTTTTAAGATTCTCGATGATTTCAGAAGGTAAGTGAGCTTCGGTGATCAACCTAAAATTGGAATAGACCTCACGAAGCTGCTTGGTGATGCAACGAATCTCCTCACGCGCCCGGCTGATTTCATGTTCAATCAACAGTTGATCAATGGCTCCCATCAAAACATCAGTACGAATGGGCTTTTCAAAAACTTTGAAGACTCCGATGTTAACAGCCTGGATAACACTCTCTTTGTCCAAGTTTCCCGACAACAAGATGGAGGGGAAATCCATGCCCCGCTCGATCGCCTGAGAGATCATCTCCGTCCCCGTAATTCCCGGCATCATAAAGTCCGAAATCAACAGATCTGGATGAATTGAGTTCGGATCGTCAATATAGGAGAGAAAAGCCTTAGGGCTTTCAAAGCCTCTGGTGTTGTAAGATTCCGACAACAGACTTGAGAAGGTCTCAAGCAACATGGGCTCATCATCTACAATAAATATGAGGGGCTTTTTCCTTGGAATTTTCATCGTCATTTCGTCAATCATAACCAATCTCCACTTACATCCTACGTTTAACTGACCACTACAAAGAGTTTAGCAAGACCGAGGCTCAGTTCGCGATTGGTCAGAATGAGACAACTTTGTCTCAATACGAATATCCTGAGAATTTACACCCACTTCCCCAACCTTGATGCGAGTCAATGTTAAGAACCTTTAATAAACCAATCTACTTTTTGGAATCTAAGCTTAGAATTTTCTTAAGATTTTGGAGAAATCCACACAAATGTGTTCGCTTTTGGAGCTGTCATAACGCACTACTGACCGGGCTGACAGGTCTTGTCCTTCTGCTCTTTTGCCAGGTTGTAGACCTGATCCAAGCGGCTCTCTTTGATCACCGTATTGTTCCAAAAGGCCTCAACTGCAATACGAAGAGCTCCACAGGACATATCCTCGATTTCATCGCGAGCAGCTCCAGACAGGGGGCCCTCAGGATTGGTTGATAACAGGGAGAGCAGAAGAAAGTCTTTCGAATCTACATCGATTCCATCCATGTTCTCCTCAATATCTGCCCAGACCGCATCCGCCAATGTTTGGTCGCTCTCCTTAGCTAAGGCCATACCAAATTTCAGGCTGATTTCCTGAGCCAGCTGATCAATCTTCCACTCCCCAAAAGAATCCAGAGCAAAGGACTTCTCACGCTCAAATAGATAGATCTCAAAGCTGATTACATCGTAAGCCATTTTACGAATCTCCGGATCTGGATCACTCAAGAACCGCAGCCAATCCCGAAACGGCTCGGCCTCATAGTAGATCGATCGTAGTCTCGCCAGCTCATAGCCCATTAGTTTTTTGCGCTCATCTGGCCTCAGGCCATCTTGTGAACTACGGTAAAGATCAAGGCCTCTTTCATAAAGCCAATAAGCTCTCTCGACTCTAGAAAATCCTGCCAACCCTTCAACCCGCTCTCTCGCCAGTCGCACAACTGGAGATCCAGGAGAAAATCGAGACGCGAAGTTGTAGCCCCTAACTCCTTTTATCTCTTCGCCCAGGCCGAATTCTTTGTCCAACCCGGCTGCAAAAATCATGTTGGAAGTTCCTAAAGACTCATCAAGAACTCTCTCGGCCAGCTCCTGACTCGTCATCTCGGGATCGACCAATTCAAAGAATCGGGAATTGATATCGTAACCCAAAGATCTGTAGGCCTCAGCGAGGACAGCCCGAGCAGGTCCCGTGTGATCCAACAAAAAGGAGCGACGGAGTGACTTAAAACCCTCTACCACCTGGCCACAATCCTGGTGTCCAATCAACGACATGGCCTTCGCGAATTCGCTCTGCGACTCACGGCTTAAATCAACTTTCCGCAATGCTCTACGCATATCAACCTGAGTGGCGAGCGGGCTGACTGCCCTAACTTCTTCAGCCAGTCGAAGCATTTTGTAAGCATTGACAAGTCCAAACCCGTTGTTAGACATGAAATCCCTATTAGATGGCAGCGGGATCGACGACTCTCTCAGGAGCTCCTCGGTCTGATCATAGGTGACTTCCGGAAGAAGGCTGGCCACGTTCATAAGACTCCCAGAGACCAGTGGGGCAGCCCCACTAGTGCCGCTAAAGAGTTCGGGCTTTTCGTCGTGGACAGTGGTATAGACAAAAAAATCTGAGGGCCCAAGAACAGTGACCTTTTTCCCCTGCATGGAGAAATCGCTGACTAAACCATCTGGAGCCATGGAACCGACCACCACCGCCCTTAGGGAATTTACGGCAAATCCCAGTTTGCGAGGATAGTCATTACCCGAAGCCACAACGAGAATTCGCCCCTGATCAGCAAACTGACTTAGATTTTTCAGGGGCGCTTCATGGGCATCGATTAGCACCGACATATTGATGATTTTGGCCCGCGATAATGAAAATAGCTGAACCGTCTTCTTAAAGTCCTGGTCCCCTCCCCGGCCGGCAACGGCGGCAATTTCGCCATCAAGTGCCGAACCATAGCGAGGATGAAGGATTAGATTGGTAACAAGATTGGCGTGGTCCTCATTGAAAAGCCAATTTGACGGACCCCATGGATTGTTAGTCCCCTCAGCGGTTATACGCAGAACTGCATCAGCCGGAACTTTGTGCTTGAGGTTTTTCGGAATGTAACCTGAGTCGATGACCCCCACGCCAACAAGTTTTCGATCCGCAATTTGTGCCAATCGCTCTTTGGCCAAGTCAGCACCAATATACTCCTGGGCCCACAAAGGTGTTAGTTTTCCCGCCGCGATGACAGGTTCTGACCCCTTGTCGACCACAGGACACTCAGCAATGCGATTGCCCTGAGGTAAAACCTGAGGTTTCGCACGCCGATTCGCCGTACAGCCGATCACACTCACAGCTAAAATTATAGGAATAACAAGGCTCCCGCGCGCCATGGACTTCCGACCTGTCTGCGTGAAATGTTACCGGAAAAGAATTAATTACAAATCCTCGTCCGTCAGAAGCCGCACAAGTCAGCTCCCACATCATACGTTATAGGTCTTCAGACTCAGCAAGAGGGGTGCCAATGCTGCCTTCACTAGGCAGCCATCATGGTCCCGCAACCGAACACGTCGAGGAATTCTTCAAAGCTGCTCTCGCACTCCAACAATGCAAAAAGAAGATTGTTGTTGGCTCGGTCCTCACGGATCCCTAGGTGCCCAAACAACATCTCCTTATTGATGAGGAATAACGAATCTTCAACGTCCTGGTTGTCGTTCTCCATCCGATCCCTATGAATTTTGCCGAGGTTGAAATATATCATCCTCAATTCACTCGTTCCCATGCCCTCATTATACTGACCAAAGGCCTGTCAGTAGAGCGATAAATGCTCGGTGAAATATTCTGATTCACCAATATTTACAACCCCTTACAGATTGCAGGAAAGTCAAAATTTGTGTCCATCCTTTAGTCGAAGGGGGGTCGGTGCAGGTTTGATTTTCGCTTTTTTCTGACTACGACTTGGTCAGTCTCGACTTGATTCCAGTCGGGCACACCCAAGGCCCGGATTTACTTTGCGAGGAACACAGACACTCAATCACTAGGTAAAATAAAAGCAACAACAGCAACGGAGAGACCACAACATGAGCCGACATCTTCTGTTATTCGCCATGCTTTTCATGGTGGCTTCAAGTGTTTCTTGTTCAAAAGCTAAACTCGGGGTGCGCAACCTTCGCAGTAACACTCCCTCTGTCCCTCCGATTAAAAAACTCAGCTTCCCGCGTATCGTCTCCGAACCAGAAACCAAAATCGGCGCCGGCCTAAGCTACCAATACCAAATCGAGTTTGAAAATGCTCCTGCCTTCCCCTTTTCCTTCAATCTCATAGCAGCTCCAATGGGCATGAAGATATCCCCCCAGGGAACCATTAACTGGGAGACTGGCCTCCATCACGTAGGTCAGCACCGCATTTCCCTCGAAGCCTATGAATCCACTAACCCTGAGAACAAGGTGGAACAAAGTTTTGTTCTCACCGTCACGGAATACTGTGATCTCACCCAACCGGCATTGGCTGTGTTCTTAGATCGCAACCGGGACGGCAGCACAGAAGGAGATAAAATTATAACTCTGGCTGATGAATTCAGTGGATCTCTCACTGCCATAGAGAACTACAACTACAAGTGGTGGGCTCCTCACATTCAAATTGGCCCGCGCGGGGATCACTATGCTTCCAGTGTGTTTTTCTACCATGGCTCCGATGGCCTTTATCTATTTCTCCTTATTGACCGCGAAGGTGGCGGCGCTTTTGCCAATCGGGTGGACATGGGCATCGCCGTCAAGGGCAATGGCTTTATGGACGACATTGTCTTCGCTGATGATCCAGCACGCTGGTGGCGCAAAAGCCCTTTGGAAAGAGTGATTCGCGAAAGGGGCCATTTTTACCAGGGCTCCTTTATGAATTGGTTTAAGGCCGACGGGGCGGTGATTGGACCCCTCAACCTTTCAGATCAACTACAGATTGCGGTGCAGTTCGATGACCCGGGCCAGCTTCGCCACTTGTATTTCCATCGCCACGATTCCACTCCTGAGGGGCGACGGTACTCCTTTGTCAGCGAGCCAGATCAAGTCTGGCCGGGCCTGATCTTCGCCCTGAGCCAGAAGGCCCCCTGTTTAGAATAGGCGCCTAAATCCCTATCCTTATTACAAATTTCGGGAGAATTCTTTTCTTCGGACCCCTCCAAGGCGGGCCCTTTCTTGAGTTTTCGCGCCTAGCGTTATAAGCCTCGGACGGGAAACCCATCCCCCTCAACAAACTAAGGAGTATTCACATGAACGCACTCACAAGAATTGCCCTGGCAAGTGCGGCTATTTTCTCATTGGTAGCTAGTGCCCAGGCTTCTCAAGTTGTCCGCTCAACGGTTTTGAGCAAGGACGTGAACTTCAACCTCAATCAACCCGGCGACAAGATCCCTGTTCGTAAGGAATTGGATCTTGGACCTCAATACCAAGGAACCTTTGTTAAGCGAGTTGTCGCCGAAGGTACTGGCTGCGGCCAGATGATTCTGGTTGTAAATCATCAACCCCTGGAAGGATCTGAAATGACTGTTTGTAGTCAGTTTGGAAACTTCAACCTGGCTAGCTCTGAATTGAATTATGATCTAGACCACGACGGCGTTCGCAGCCTGCAGATTCAATTAGTGTGGGGAAACCTGAACATCAACAAAGTGGGTGTCGTTATTTCTGACCAATTCGATCCCTGGAATCTGCGCACTCAGTTGCAAGTTTGCCAAAGCGAGAAAGAGGCCATGAGACAAGGAATGGATGAGCTTGTTCGCTCCAACACTTCCTTGACCGAGAGCAACCGCTACTTGAACGAAGAGCTTTCTCGTAAGCGCACTTCTCTTGCTTCTTGTGAAGCCAACGAAACCGCTCTATCCCTTGAGAACACTGAGCTTCGTCGGGCCATTGAGCAGCTGGCTGCTCGTTGCACTCCTGGCCGTCCTCCGGTTTACCCTGGACGCCCTACACGCCCAAGAAGGTAATCTAGAGAAACTCTCGGAAATTTCGAGTAAGAAAAACGGTATCCATCACTTGGATACCGTTTTTTTATGCCCGTAAATCTCACATAAAAAAACCCGCCGAAAAATCGACGGGTTCAAAATCAAATTCAATTTTAAATACGAGTCTGAACTTACCAGCTCGCCTTAGTCACACCAGGAATCTTTCCAAGATGAGCCATCTCACGAAAGCTCAAACGAGAAAGACCAAACTTGCGCAGGTTACCGCGAGGACGACCAGTCAGGTGACAACGGTTGCGCACGCGAATGGGGTTTCCGTTCTTAGGAAGCTTCTGCAACTTCAAGAAAGCCTGCTCGCGCTCTTCTTCAGAAAGATTTGGATCCAAAGACTGTTTGCGTAATGCTTTACGGACAGGACCCTGTTTAGCAGATAACTGCTTTCTGCGGTTGTTCTTTGAAACTGCACCTAATGTCGCCATAGAAAACTATCCTCATTCATTCAAGGCGTTGAAAACTCTCCTTTTATTCGAATTCGCAGGAAATGCAAGGGCTTTGAAAAAAATGCCTCTCGTCCGCCGGTGTCATCAGTCCTCGTCGAGGCCGAAGCGTTTTCGTAATTCCTCAATGTTTTCAGTCTGTTCTGTCACCTCAGTGACCTCATCTTCGATCTCCACCCCTCCCTGACGTGTCAGCAGACATTCTTCGTAGAGGTCCCGGATTTCGGCCTCCCACTGGCCCTTGAGGTACTTCTTCAGCTTGGAGGGCGACAACTCCCCAATCTCCACCTTAACCTTCAGCACGCAGACCTCTCGGTCATTCCAGTAGAAAGACAAAAGAGCATCACGGGCCGCGCCAACATTGGTCTCAAGCATAAAAAGGCACTTATGACCGCGAAACTGGAAGGACACCTCTTCCATGTCAGAGCCTTTGGTAATTGCCTGAGGATGGGTCACCAGATGGGGCAATCGAGCATCGCAGGTCTCACCCCAATGAGCAAAATTGCGAACATCATCCAGATAAAGGTCACAGAGAACCTGATCCAAGTGGGATTCCGCGACCTCTTTTTTGATCGACTCCACTCGTTCCATCACCATGTCCTGAGGAGAGCGGGTGGCCTTCATCTTTTGTTCTGGCTCGATCTTCCAGCCGGACTTGGTAATCAAGAAGGTCTCCAAGCGCTTCAAAACACCCTGATTGGAGTCCTGCATGGGTGGCAGAGGAGGAGCCTCTTCGCGCGTTCGCCCACGCGGAGGTGGTGGCGGAACGGGTGGAGGTGACGCCTTGGCCTCCTCTCGCTCCTCAATATCAACCCCACCTTCCTCGTCATCAACAATGATTCGCAAGTCAGGAGGCTGGTAAGCCTGACTGGGCTGGCGGGTTGGGGTGCGGGTAACCTTCTTCTCAGAAGACAGGGCCACTCCTGTGACGGTTTCAAAAATAGGCATACTGAGCTCTTCACCCTTCATCATCCCGCGAAAGCTCTCAATCATGGGCATGATTTCCCTTGGATCGAGCAGCATAAAGTCCACAGGAATCCAAATATTGGAGGAAAAGAATGTGGAATAAAGATGGACCACAAAAGAGTCGTTTACGGCCCGCATCCAGGTTTGGCTTCTGCGGTCTAACTTGATGACCACAAGATCTTGAAAACTTGTTCGCTTTAAGGAAATGGATTTAATTTCGGTCATCTTAATTCGGCCCAACTTCACAAAGGACGAGGCATCGTAGGCTCCGTTCTGATCCAAAATCAAGACCGGCCCCAACTCCAACATAATGCGAATGGCGTAAACAAAGAGCAGAGTCAGAACCAGCCCACCACTGATGAGAAATCCTCCAAATACAAGACTACTCCAGAAGGTGAGATGAGAGCGCATATACAATAGAAAAACAAAGCCAATAAATGTCAGACACATGGTCAGAACGAAAACCAACTTCAGCAGATAGGTCTGATCTGCGGTAATCGAAATTCGAAATGGCTGAGCCTTGGTTGCCAATGGCCCGGACTGCTCACTTCGCATCTATTGGTACACCCTTAACCTTTTGTCTTTGATCTTTTCTACCTGCCCAAACCAGCGATATCGATCAGCTCCCTCCGGCCAGCTCTGCTGCCTTCCAAGCTGTTCCCGTTTTTCAACCAGGTAAAACCTTGCCGACTGATCCTTCTTTCCTTTGCGTTTCCCAATCCAGTTTGAAAACTCCCTCTCCACACAGGTAACAAATGTCCGTGGATGACCTTTAACTGACTTAGTCTTAATTTCCCACTGTCCTTTCCCTGCTAACCAAGAAGACTCAATCACTACCCAAGAATCACCTGGTTCACGAAACTGCCAACACATGGAAAACTGAGATTCAGAAAGGGATAACTCCTTCATCCAGCCGGGCACAAATTGGGAACCCTCGGTTACGCCGACATACAAGGGAGGTGCCGAAGATTCATCTTCATTTGCGGATAATGTCGGTTTGTTGGATGCAGAGGAGTTCACGGACTTTGCGCTGTCAGCACAAGCCGGAAGAACAAAACATAGTAATGTTACTAAGCCCACAAAACTCAGGCCTCTCGACACCACGCCTCTCCTTACGCAACTATGGAGACTTTCAATACTTTTTCGGAATTGGTGAGGACGGTCTAAAGGACCCATCACCCTCCCCCGGTGTAGACCTTGACCTTGGTCTCGGGGGATTTGAATAATTCGGACGGAAGTCGCGGAAAAACTGTCCTAAATGGACAAGCCCTGGGGGTCTCTGTCGCTGGACGGCACCTGAAGATCTTTAAGGTTTTCCTTCAAGCAAGCTTCCAAATGTTTGGCCGTTGCCGAATAATCACCGTCCTTTGGGGCTGACTCCATGCACTTCTGCACGGTCTCATCCATCTTCATCATTCCAGAATGACCCTCCGGCCCTGAAGATTTCATACCCTTGCCGCGAAGATGAAACATTCCCTTCTGGTGATGCGGATCTGAATGGGACCAGTGATAACCCGCTTGAGAACCACTGCTGTCGCGATCACAGTAGCGGACAAAACGGACAGTGCTCGCAATGGCACCGCCAATTCCAGCGAGAACCAGCACCGAGGCCGCTGCCTTTAGTGCGTGGCTATTCTCCTTTTTTGCAAAGTGCCAGAGAATCAATCCCCCAGCGATAATCAGCGCCTCGATTAACCAGGTTAAGATTCCCATTAATACCCCCTTTAGTGTATCGTGCCTCGCATGGTCTCAAAGACCCACAACCCCTTGTAACTCACTCGGAGAGGTCAGGGTAGCAAAACCTTGGAAGCAATATGTCTGATATTTCGTGGTTAAAACACAAACAAATCCAGGATTATCCATGGTGGGTTCGCCTCCTTTTGCGCGGACAAATGAAAAAGTATGGTACACCCTTGTTCCCAACACTGTACTGGGGCCGCTCACCCATGGCCCTTTTGCTGTTCACCCTGTTTTTTAAGTTTTTTGAACGACGCAAATCCCCGCTTGAACCCGCGCTTCGATCACTGATTATGGTGCGCATTTCCCAGGTCAACTGGTGCAGCTTTTGTGTCGATATGAATTCTTTGTTTTTGCTGGAAAGGGCTCAAGCCATTCACAAACTGGAGGATCTCCACAGCTGGCCCACCAGCACGCATTTTAGCGAAAAAGAAAAGGCCGCTCTCGCCTACGCTGAGGCCGTCACCCGACCGGATCAGTCGGTTCCCATCGATATTCGGGAAAACCTAAAACAATACTTTAGCGAAGACGAGATCGTTGAGCTGACCGCCCTTATTGGATATCAAAATCTTTCCAGCAAGTTCAATTACGCCTTGAGCATCCCGGCGCAGGGTTTGTGTGAGATGCGCACGGCACCGCTACCGATCACGGACGAAGAACCCCAAGGCTAACCGGCACACCACCGTTTGTGGTGGTAACATGCTGAACCCATTTCCCTTCGATCACTGGCAGTTTTCGCCCGGGCCAAATCACTCCGACAAGAGACGGGCGGACCTTTTTGACAAAGCTCTGCAGTTGCTGAGCCAGAGCCTCCTGATCAGCCTCAAGGCGAAGGTTATACGGAGGATTCAGCAGCATCAGTCCTTGCCCGGCCAGCTCATTTTCTGCCCACACATCCAGCCAATCACCCTGGCGAATATCGATATTCCACTTTTCCTTTTTAGCCAGAGCAGAAAAATTCTCCTTTAGGGCAGAAGTTGCCTTTTCGCTGGTATCGCCAGCCAGAAGCCTTGGCATCGTCTCTATGGGAGGCAATGCCTGAGTGGTCTCAACCGAGAGTCTTTTAGATGCGCAGGGAAAGTTTTGATAAGCAAAGTTCCTTCTCCTCCATGAGCTCCAAAAAATCATAGGTTCCATAACCAAGGTGCCAGAACCAGCCATAGGGTCCAAAATGATTTCAGGAACACCACCCAACTCCTGGTAGCACATCCAATACAGTGCCGCTCCCAAGGTTTCCCGCACGGGTGCCTCCACTGTGTTCGTCTTGTATCCACGACGATGCAGAAGATTGCCTGACGTGTCCAAGCTAATGGTGGCTTCATTATTGACAATGCGAACATAGATTCCCTGAGGCTCATCCAGATGGACCTTGCGAAAGGCCTGATGGCGTTCAAAATGAGCGAGTCCCTTTTGGACTTCCTCCTGAATGCGCTTCTTCATGTTCAAATAGCTGCGATGATAAGACGGATGGACCTCAACTTCTCCCTGGCGCAAGTAGTGGTGCCACTCCAAATGCCTGACCTTGGCCTCCAGTCGTTCGTAATTTCGACACTGAAAAGTAACGAGTCTTTGCAAGATTCGGGTGGGAATTCGTAGGTAGTGATTGAGAATCCACCCCTCCTGTTCCTTCAAAAAAAGCTCCACTCCACCCGTCACAATCCTCGGATAGATATCCTCCTCCTTTGACATCAAGTCAGGATAGATTTCCCGTAGATATCTGCTTTTTTGACTCCATTCATCGAGAGCCAACTGTTCCAGGCCGGGGGCTGTAACCAAAAAAAATGAATAGAGTTCCTGTGTCACACAATGTCCCTTGAATTTGAATGGGCGTCCGGATTTGTCAGACCGACTGATTTCCCTGGAAGGCAGTATAGGTGTCAAAAGGCGGGCTCACAATAGGGAATTCCTAGTAGGGTGATTTCTTCAATAGCCAGTCAACCTGAAAGCACGTGGTACCCAGAACTCAATTAAAGTGGCGCCAGCCCTGTTCGGCTGACAACACCCTCCACACCTATTGCAATAGGTCAATTGCCCCGCCCAAACCGGGACCAATAAATGATTTGGCCATCCCGGCTCGCGGCTCTATGATAAATGGCTGTGGATATCAGAGATTTCATTACCAAACCTCGCTGGTGCATTCTTCCCTGGACCCATGCATTTATTGATCCCCTGGGAAAGGTCAAGCCATGCTGTCGATTCCGCGGAAGAGAAGTCCCTGGGGATTGTAATCTGGAAGAGAACTCCCTCGATGATTTGTTTTCCGGACCCGTGTTCGAGACACTCCGCCAATCTATGGTCGTAGACGATTCTCCCACCGGTTGTCAGAGGTGCTGGGAAGAGGAGTCTGCGGGAAAGGGGATGAGCCTCAGGCAAAATCACAATCGACGCTGGGATGAACTTGTCTCAGCTGACTGGGTGGGACGGCCTGAGATTTCCTTTTTAGAGATTGGGCTCTCCAGCTTGTGCAATCTTAAGTGCCGAATGTGTGATTCAAGATATTCATCTAAATGGGTAAGTGACGAAGTCAAATTATTAGGAGAAACCATTAACCCGAACCCACCAAGAAAGTTCTCTGTTTCCTCCGTTGACGGATGCCTTTCGCGCCTTCGACATATCAAATTTACGGGAGGGGAACCGCTTCTGATTCCTGAGCACCAGCTCATACTCGAGAAGATTTTTGAGATGGAAAGAGCCTCTCAAGTCGCCATCAATTATTCTACGAATGTGACGACTCTACCAAAACAAGATCTCCAGAGCTTGTGGCGTAATTTCTCCCGTGTCGAGGTTGCTCTGAGCGTGGACGGAATTGGCGAGGTCAACGACTACGTTCGCAACCCCAGCAAATGGGAGCAGGTTGAGGCGGTGGCGGTTGGTTTTTTTGAGATTGCCGAAAACATGCCCAATCTTTTTCTCGGACTTAGACCATCTGTTTCAGTTTACAATCTATTGTCACAACCCGATCTCTTGAGGTGGTGGCTCAAGCTCTGCGATAAGTACCCTAGGGCCGGCGAGAGAGCTCGAAAGTGGGTTTCACTGACTCATGTTACCTATCCTGAGCAACTATCGCTACAGGTTCTGCCCCAAAAGACCAAGGAAAGATGGACGCAGATGATTGACGCCTCTCTCGATGGACTTCCCGAGAAGTGGTCAGAATCCTGCCGATCCTTATGTCGTTACATGCTTGCCCATGACCGCGAGGATCTCTTTTCCCAACTCGTTAGTTTTACGCATGACCTGGACGAAATCCGCCAGGAGTCTGTCGATACAGCCTGCCCTCAACTTGGGGCGGCGATCCGGGAATGGAATGGCCTCGGGAAATGACACTCCATACTTCCTACCTAGGCCCATCTCAAATTCACGATGTCCACTTGGAGATTACCAGCAAATGTAATGCCCTGTGCCCACAATGCTCCCGGGTTTACGGGGAAAAACTCAATCCAAAGATGCCTGTTGGAGAGCTTAGTCTGGAGGATATTCAAAAGTTCTTCTCTAAGGCTTTTTGCAGCCATCTCAAACACGTTTACCTCTGTGGCGTACATGGCGATGGCGCCGCTGCAAATTCCACTCTCAGTGTGTTGAATTACTTTCGAGGTCAAGGCGTCGGACAACTAAGTCTTTTCACGAACGGCGGACTCAGAGACGAAGCCTGGTGGAGGGACCTGGCAACGATACTAAAAGGCCCCAAGGACAGAGTCCATTTTAGTATTGATGGAATGGCCGACACCAATCACATCTACCGGCGACATGTAAATTTTGAAAAGGTGCTCCGCAATGTTCGCGCCTATCTACAAGCGGGGGGACAAGCCAACTGGGATTACCTGGTTTTCGCTCACAACGAACATCAAATCGAGGAGGCGCGGGCCCTTTCACGCGATCTTGGTTTTGCAGATTTTCGGATAAAATACACTAGCCGATTTTTGGGTGATACCGAGAAGGCCGCGAGCCAACACCTTGGGGTGGAATCTAGGATCAAGGAATCCTCCGGAGCGGCCAATCCGAGATTGGTCGTCGATGACTTAAAAAGCCGGCAAAACCTGGAAGAATATTTTTCGACCACGACGATCTGCTGCAAAACCAAAGCTCTCGGCTCGATCTACGTGAGCTTTGATGGCCGACTGTGGCCGTGCTGTTGGACAGCATCCAACTTTTATCACCCGGATCCAACCCCTAAGCGGACAAACATCGCAACTCTCCTGGCTACCTATGGACAGGATTTTAACTCTCTTCATCACCATGAATTAACTGAGATCCTTTCTCACCCATGGTTTGCTGGAGATTTGGCCACCAGCTGGACCCGAAGGTTCGAGGACGGCGACCACCCAAGGCTGCGGGCTTGCGCACAACAGTGTGGCGAAAAATACAGTGCTGTCGCCGCCCAGCTCGATCCAGAAACCCGAGCCACTAAACGGCTCTGATCGCATCCGGCCTTTACATCTCACAGACTTCAGTCAGATAATGAACAGATGTCAGTAAGGAGCCTTTTTGTGAGCAAAACCTGGTGCCCTCTCCCCTGGATGTCCCAGGCCATCCGCAGCAACGGTGACCTCAGAATCTGCTGTCAGGCCAATACAGCTGAGGGACGCGGTATTCTGTACAAAGAAAATAATGAAGCCTTCAACGCTGCTGAGGGGAATTTGGCCGAGTCCCGAAATTCTTCTTTGATGTGCAGCGTCCGCAAAGACATGATTGAAGGACGCTGGCCAGCCGCCTGTGTTCGCTGCCAAAGAGAGGAAGAAGCCGGTCTGATCTCCCGCAGGAGCTACGAAATCACCAATTGGGCAGAAAAGATCGATTTTGACCAGGCGAAGTTGGGAACGGACGCGAATGGAAGCATCTCGATTGAGAAGTTTCCGGTTCGGGCAATGGACATTCGCTTTGGCAATAAGTGCAACCTAAAATGCCGCATGTGTAGCCCGATGGATTCAAATTCCTGGTACGAAGACCATTACAATCTGTTTGGTGCCACTTACCAGGAGGCCAGTGGTGAGGTGCGCCTAACACCAAATGAGAAAGGTCGCTTCAACACAAGCCCCATCACCTATGACTGGTATGAGTCCGAAACCTTTTGGCAGGATCTGGACCGGCTGATCCCTGATGTTCAGTATATTCAGACCGTCGGGGGAGAACCCTTTCTTATCGACCAGTACTACGACTTCTTGCAGAGAATGATTGATCAAGGCTATGCCGGCGAGACCACCCTTGAATCCAATTCCAATCTCACTGTCCTTCCTGAAAGGGCCCTCGAACTGTGGAGACATTTTAGGAAGATACGCATTGGGGCCAGCATTGACGGCGTTGGCAAGGTCAATGATTATATCCGCCATCCATCAAAATGGCAGCTCTTGGAAAAAAACCTGCACAGGCTGGACAAGGCCGAGGGCCCCTTTGAGCTTTGGTTCACATCGACCATACAGGTAGCCAATATTCTTCATTTCCCAAGCCTGGTTAAATGGAAAATTGAAAGCGAGTTTCAACGCTTCAATAATCGGAGAGAACGGCCCATTCTGACCCCCCATGTTCTTCACCGACCTCTGTTTTTTAATATTCGGATCTTCCCCCTCGAGGTTAAGTCCAAGATTGCTGCCCACCTTTATTCACTATTGCCTTGGTTTAATAGTCACTTTGCCAGTGAACCCGACGGAAAATCCAAGGCCGCATTTTACAGTGCCAACTACAAGGATATGGTCGATTCCTTTATCAAATACATGAATGCTGAGGATTGGTCTCATGAGCTGCCAAAGTTCTGGGCGGTGACCCAAGGACTCGACAAACTTAGGGGGGAGAATTTTGCGGATACCTTCCCCGAACTGTTTGCAATGCTAGAGCCCTATCTGAATTCAAAAGAAGCCGAACGCTACAAGATCGTTAGAACCCTATAGAGTCCAGTCGTCTCCCAATTCACGCAAGACCGAACGCAAACCCACAGCATGGAGATTTCCGTGCTCATCTGACTCTTTCGCTAAATGAATTGCCCTGGTCGGGGTAAGGCCTAATCCAGTTATGACCTCCTCGTAGAGCTCCCCATACTTGTTCCACATATAGTCAGAACCAAATCGATCAATAAACTGAATCCCATACCACATCAGTACGTTTATACACATATTGTGATCATTCATAATTGTAATGGGTCCATTTTCTCTCTCGCGGCTGTAGCGTACGCCAATGCGATTTGCCCCTAAACCCAAACCCTTCGATAGGCTAAAGCCAACACTGCGAACCGCCGGATGATTATAGTCAAAGTTGAAACCACGGGTACATCCATACCAGGCACTGTCGATATAGACCGGTACGCTTAGCTCCAAGGCACGATCCAAGAAATGTTTGGTATCAGGGTGAAGGTCTCCAAGACTGGGGAATGGAGCTGCCAAAATTAAGACATCTCCCTGGGAAAGCGAACTTGGTGTACGAACAGAAATGTTCGGTCTCAATCGCCAATGGTATCTGTAGTCACCTTCGACGACCACCACCCGATCTCCGTTCATCTGATGGATATCGTCTAAAAAATGAGTGACGCCAACACAAAAATCGCGATGGGGAAACGTCTCCACGCCCGAAATTTCGTTCCACTGGCTGCCAGTCAACCATCGGTCAAAGGTCTCGATAAATCTCTCGCGAAGGTTTTCCCGATCAGAGAAGTGCTCCTTCGACAAGGTCGATAGAAAGGCGTGGATTTCACGGTCGTACATGGCCCGTGGCTTCCCTCGCTGCACTAATTCTTTTAATTTAGCCCAATCCCGCATACAATTCAGTGAACCAGATTTGATTGGGAAATGGCAATAACGCATGAGCTCTAAATCCACATTCTGTGCCCTGCCGTGGTTGCAACTAAGTTGTAAGACCAATGGAGCGGTTCGAACCTGTGGATACGCGCGAGTCACCAGCGGGGGCCAGGCCAATTTGGGACGGGACGAGGTCTCTACTTCCTGGAACAGCGATTATTTCAAACTGATTCGTAAGACAATGTTGGCCGGACAGGAGCCTCCTAACTGCACCAAGTGTTACTATCGGGAATCCCACGGTGGGACCAGCCGACGGCAGAAAGAAAACGATGCCTGGAGCAAGGATTTCAGTGAGGATCTGGCCCGAAAGCTGACCAAAGAAGATGGATCCATCGATATTCCCCCTGTTTCCCTCGATATTAGAACTGGAAACGTCTGCAATCTAAAGTGCGTCACGTGCTTTCCCACCAACAGTACGAAGTGGCTTGAAGACACAGAGCTATTGGGAAAATATGAAAACACGCAAAACTATAAGGTCGTTCCCGCATGGGACCAGGCGGATGGACCCGCCTGGAAATTTGTCAAAGAGCACGGACCCTCGCTTAAAAAAATCAGCTTTCTTGGGGGGGAGCCCCTGGCATCACCTCTGCATCAGTCGATTCTTGAAAGCTTGATTAGCCAGTCCGCATATCAGGTTGCCCTTAAGTACGTCACAAATGGAACATTACTCTCGCCTCAGATACTGGGGAAGTGGGCAAGGTTCGATTCCGTCCAAATCATGGTTAGCATTGATGGTATAGGTCCAATTTTGGAGTTCATCCGCTTTCCTGCTAAATGGGCAAAATTGGAACTAAATCTCAAGCTCCTCAACGATTTCGTGGCCAGAAATGTGAAAAGGGAAGTTCTTTGGACGTGCAGCAACCTGAGCTTGTACTACCTACCAGAGACACTCGAGTATTTTGGTTCACATTTTCCAGGTCTTGAATTCGTACTTGGCGACTACGTCACAAAGCCAGCCCACATGAGCGCACAAAACCTTCCGCCCATTTGCAAGGAACTGATTTTGGACAAGTTTAGAGACAAAGGAACTCTTGGTAAATATCCTCAGGCCGAATTTTATCTCAACAATATGATGGAGGAAAACCTCTGGCCCTCTATGGGTTCAACTCTTATTCAATATCTCGATGATCTTGACCGAGCTCGAAAAACCAACTGGAGAGACTCTTTCAAGGAGCTAAGCCCCTATTTGAAATAAGGGGACAACTCAGGTATAAAATCAACGATATTTTGACCTCTCTTACGATCTAACATCTTTGTGTAACGAACAAACTCCTGAAAGTGCTCCTCTTCCGCCTCTCTTTCCACAATGTAGCGACAGAGATCTTCAACTTGATTAGTCACCTGGGAATTCGGATATTCGGGCCGCAAGGCCTTGAGCCGCTCGACAACCAACATCTTGAGCTCCATAGGGAGAGTGGTAATACTCAGACCAAAGGGGCGGTGGACAGGGTTAAACCAGGTGGAAACAACTCGACCCGGATTTGCATCAGCCTTCATCTTCACCCACCTGAGGATATCGTCCAACTGGAGAATATTATAGGTGTTCACAGTCACTTGGGCGATCATTTCGATATGCGTTTTGAACTCCCGGCATAAATAATCAAAATTCCTCTCAACTTCGGACCACACGGAGGGATAGCGAACATAGTTTGCCAACTCATTGATTCCATCAACACTACAGACCATTTGAACTCTCTCAAACTGGTTGATCATATCGATAAATTTTTGATTCACTTTGGTTAGATTTGTCTGAACCCGCAGCAGAATATCGGTCTTTCCGTGATCCAGGCACCCCTGTAGGACATCATACATGGAACTATGGAGAAGGGGTTCTCCGCCCGTAATGTACACCTCATCCAAATTGGAATAATCGATCTGAGAAAGGAAGTTCGTATTCTCGATCCAGCTCGAAGTAGACGACTTTTTGGCGACCTCGTGGGAAGCCAAGTTAATTTCTGGAAAGTTCTTTCTGTTGTCTGGCTCACTTAATAGTTCATCGGTCTCTTTGAGAATTTGATTACTCAACCCAGAAAAGCACATTCGGCACATCAGATTACATCGATTGCCCAAATTTAAAGACAGATATCTTGGCTTGGGGAATAACTGGAGTTCATCATAGCGTTCGAAGTATTTGCGATTCTCCTTAAGACGCTTTGACATGCACTTTTTTCCAGCCTCTTCCTGAATGCATACATCGCACTCGGGAAGAAGGACTCCATCTGACATCTTCTTCCTAATGTCAGTGAAGGCCTCTCCCCTCCAAATCTCATCAGCGGACTTGTCCAGGAGACTCAATTCCTTCCCATTTTCAATAATAGAAACATAGGATTTACAGCAGAGGCGAATTGAACCAAATGCATTGGTAGCCAAACTGTACCACATCAATGTACAAAGGCTCGAGTTGGGGTTTAGTTTGGGATCAAGATAGACTCGTTCAAGCCCCTCTAAAAACGGATTACTCATCTTTGTAACACCGCCTTAAATCTCGGCTCCACATTGACCAGAGACTTCCCCTGGGCCTCATCTAGGGTGGCGGTAAACTCCACAAATTCGCGACGCCACTCTTCGTTGAAGGGGTAAAGCTTAAAGTACTTGCGAATAAACTCCTTCCCCTGTTCCTCTACAGTCGTTTGCTCCAGGAACTGAAAGTACTCCTCACGAGCCTCGGTATCAAATATTCCCGGAGTCAGATACCTGGGATAGTCCACCCTTTGCTGAATGAAATGACCGAGGACTCGGTGCTCGTACCTATCCAGATTTACTGTATTAAACGGATAGTCTACACAGCAAAACTTGTACAGATTTTCGATATCCCAAAGATTATAGGCACAAAAGGTCGGCCGCCAGGCAACCCTTGCATTGGGCAGCCGACTGTAGGAAGTTGCCGTCTCTAACACGTCTTCTTCGAGAGTGGTTTTGTTGTTTCGAATATATTGGTAAATTGGGCCCGTTCCCTCTACTGACACCAGGGCGCCGATGAAGGCAAACTGCCCTAATAATTCCATGATTTCGGACGACGGCTTGGTGCCATTAGTAAAGAACACCAAATCGATATTTTTAGCCATTTCCGACTTCACCAGGAATTTTAAAAATCTGGTAAACTGAGGCTCGATGATCGGCTCCCCACCCTTGACCGTGACACTGCGAAGCGTCTGTCGATGGGCCAGAAGGAACCCCTCCATCTCCTCCATTCCCTGGCCCGTAATCGAAAAGGGGCTGGCCGCTTCAACCTCAAAGCCCTTTTCGGCCAGTAAATTCTCGTACTTCACCCACTTGGTGCTGTTGCCTGATTTACAGTGGCGACAGGCCAAATTGCAGAGATTGGAAAAGCGTACGACAAAAGCAACCAGTCCGGGCCGGTAATCAAAATCAATATCGTATTTGTGAAGATACTCAATGTACTCCGTCCTGCGACTGGTTGATCCCATATATTCACCATTGGAGCAATGCCAACATTCTTTGGGCCATTGGTCCCTGCGGAGCATTTCTCTCAACTGTGCGTTTTTCTCACTATTAAATGCTGCTGATAGGCTCGTATCGCGAATGTTGCCAAAGGAACCATAGTAGACGCAACAGGGCCGAAGCTGCCCACTTTCACCAATCTCAACTGACATCCAGGGGGCCGGGCAGAAAGTCTTTTTATCGTAGTCAGCCTTACTCACAAGAAAACCTCACCAACCTATTGTTTCCATATCCCGGGAAGGATGTAAATTCGAATTCCGACCCACAGGTTCGGCCACAGGTAAACATGCGGTCACTTGCCGAACACTTCCAAGAACGCTCTAGGTCCTCGACAAAGAACCTGTGATTTAGAATCTCGTCGAATGAGTGCTGGAGAAGACTGTTGAATCCGGAATCATAACCTTGAACCAGGGAGGCCAACTCGCGCTTTTGGATTTCGTCTTCGTGAAAGTAGGCGGGCGCCCCCAGCCAACAGCAAGGCCAAAGATCTCCCACAAAATCGATGTACACTGAGCGCTGAATGTGTTTGGTTTTGCAGCGAATGGGCGTCTGCTTGGCATAGCGTTCGAAACTCCCAAACTTGGACTTGATTTCTTCCAAAGACAAGAGACTCGCCGACTTTAGTTCCTCTTTTTGGGGAGCCTGAAGGTCACGGCGATCGACGGTTTGCCCCAGGAGGCTGCGATAAAACCTTGATGTTGCCTTAAGATTGAACTCGCGAAACCCCATCTCCCTTGCCAGATTCTCGGCTTGCTGAACCTGGTGCTCATTATGAGCGAAGACAATATACTCCCATCTGGTGTCAACGCCTGAGGCAATTGCCGCCTTCATGTTGGCTTCGATGCGAGGCCACGATGAGTTGACACGGTAAATGTGATTGGTGTCGGACAGCCCATCGACTGAAAAAATCAGGCGCCCCCGTCCTTTTAGGCTCTCCCCTAATTCATACCACCACTCAGGAGACTTTAGACTGCCGTTACTGTATACAGCAATATGGCTAACTCCACGGCTAAGTAGATTTTCGACAAATACGGGAAGGGTCGATGCCGCTGCCGGATCACCGAAGTTGCCACAAAAATAAACGCCATCCAATTGCCGGGAAAAGCTCTCCGAGAACATTTCATCAAGCGAAGGGCCCCACTGCAAATCAGCAATCGGCAATTCTGGATTGAGCCTGCCCCGGGAAGTTCGTGCACACTGAGGACAGAGGAGATTACACTTACTGGTGATCTCCAAGTGAACGAGCTTGATCTCTTCCTTCCTTAAATACACTTGTTACTCATCCATAAGGTCGGAGAACTCCGGACACAGCTGTCTAAAGTCCTCCCCTCGACGCTCATCAAGAATTTTTGTAAACCTTCTAAACTCCGGCAACAGGTGAGTTTTGTCCTCACTGTTCATATAGCGACAAAAATGATTCCAGCTGCGTTGAACCTTTTTAAAGGCGTGGGGCTTCTCCCATAGCAGATCCATGACAATTTTTTTCTTTTCCTTTGGGAGAACGGTAATTGATAGGTGATCTGGAATATGGGCGTGAGTTGGATTGAACCAACTGTATTCATTAAATGGTACATTATAGTATTCGTTAACTGCCGAAATCCACCAGTCTGTGAGCTCCACAACGTTAAGAATGTTATAGACGGTGATTGTTGATCTTAGACCCACCCGTGCATCAAACTCCCGATGAAGCTGTAGAAAATCTTTGGTGATCTTTTCCACTGTTTCCCATTTTGATGGATTTCTCTGATATTCAATAAACTTCCCTGTACCATCTAAGCTCACGGCAAATTCGACGTACTTAAACTGTTTCCATAACTCAATCAGTTCGTGATCAGGAGCCACCATCAAGTTTGTGGAATAATTGAGATGAATTTTCTTGGTGTCGAGCTTCTTTATGGCCTCTTTGAGGATATCTTTGTATTCCTTTATAAGCAGCGGCTCTCCGCCTGTGAATTTAATATGCCTCAAGGACGGAACCAAAACGTTGTCCAGATTCAAATCAGGGGTTTTTTGGAGAGCGTAGGTGGGATCGTCCTCTCCGTAAAGCGCAATAAAATCCTCCCTCATCTTGGCCGACAATAAGGGAAAGCACATGCGACACTTCAAGTTGCACAGGTTGCTTGTGGCAAACTCAATCCACCTTAGCTCTACGACCTCCGGATCAACCCCGTCCATGATCTGCTTGTACCCATTGTATATCTGCCGGATGCTGGCATCCTTCTGTGCGTCCTCCTCTTCAAAACACTTGGCACAGCCTGGATCGCGAGTTCCCGAGTCCATGCTGGCGCGAAGGGTCTGCATAACCTCATGCTGCTTTAAAAGATAATCCACACTATGATCCGATACATTGAAATCAGCTGGTCGATCCCTATAGCGAAACAAAAAGCGATTGCAGGGATAGACGATCCCCCCTGGTCGGATTTGCAGCTCCATGTGGGTCAGGCTACAATAAGTGTCAGCAAGCTTTTTGCCATTAATTTCCATTGGAAACCATCAGCTTTCTGTCGCGGCCAAGAAGGTCCGCTAGCTCGGGAAGGGCCGATGCCAAAGACTGACCCCTTAGTTCATCCAATTTGCAGTTGTAATCCACAAATCTATCGAAGTCCTGAGAATGGTCTTCTTTATTCATGAACTCAATCAACGAAGCGGCAAACTCATGGTAGGCCACAGCGACTCGGATAGACTGGGCATCACTTGCCGCTCGCTTTGTCAGGCGATCCCCTTCTGCTCTCAACAAATCCTGAATTCTGAGTTTAAGTTCAGATGGAAAGACTTGTACACTTAAGTACTTTGGGTCCTGAAGGATGAGCGGATTCAATATTTCTTTCCCCGGCGCCTTCAAGGTATTTTCAATATGGAAATCCATTCGCCATTCATAGATTTTTCCCAGAGACAGGATATTGAGGGCCTGAACGCAGGGTTGAATCCAGACCTCGACTGGGTTACCCATATCACATATTTGTCGAAGATTTTTCTCTACAGTTTCCCATCTACTAGGAAACCGGATGTAGTCATTTACAGAACCAACACCGTCAAAACTGGCACTAACCCCCACTCTCTTAAAATGAGGCCACAGTTCAAGTGCCCTTTGTGGTAGCACGGTTAGATTTGAGGCCATTTCAATGACTACCTCTCCGGCCCGACCGGATTGAATGATCCTCTCCAGAATCTTAAAATGGTCTTCTATAAGAAGTGGCTCTCCGCCAGAAATATAAATGTAGCGAATTCCGTCCAGTTCCGGCAAAAGCCGTTCCCAAGATGTCCGGTCTAGTGGCCAGTCGTAAGATACATTCGTCGTCGCCCATTCGCCGTCCGTGCCCCTATAAATTTCAATTTCCTTACCATACTCCGGATAGTTATTGCCCCAGAGACTGACAAAATCAGCATACCAGGCTGATGAAAATCTCGGATGACACATACGACATTTCAAGTTGCACTTGTTTCCGAGGCGAAGCTCCATCCCCAACAAAGGATGCTGGGGCTCATTTAGGTGGCCACCCGAACTCGTTTGTTGGCGACACTGCTCTTCATTAAGGGCTCGCGACCATCTTCTAACCTCCGTCTGTCTCCTCGATGTCATGCCTGCCTCTTCCTCCGCACGACAATTTAGGCATGATTCAGGCCACTGACTATTAAGAAACTGACTTCGCATCTGACAGAGGTCTGCAGACCTGCGGAAAGAATTTACCTCGTGTGTCTTTATATTCATGGTGCTTCCGTCCTCAGAGCGGACGACTGCTTTGGCCTGGACCTGATGACAACAAACGCGGTAGTCGCCATTTGTGCGCACATATTGAAACATCCAGGGCATCGGACACCAAGTAGACATCCCACTATTGTGACTCACCGGACATCGACGGTCCATACCTGGATATGCTGCCTTGCGGTGACTGTCGGGACCATTAACGCTGCATATCTGGAGTGGTGATCAGATGGGTTGCATCCGCTTGCTCACAGACTGGCCTTGTCTTACAAAAGGCCTAGAACGGATAATGATCGGAATGAAATTGCCTATGTTTGTCATGCTTTTGGGTCTCTTTTTAGGTCTGGGAATCGAGGGAACCTATGCTCAGTCTCCTCCCGCCCGGGCAAAAAAGATCGTCGTCCTTGGTGACTCAATTGCCGATGGTTTTGGCGTGGATAAAGACAAGTCCTACCCAGCCATTTTGGAGTCCATGCTGAAAAAGAATGGGCATTCGCTAATCGTGGTAAACGCCGGAATTTCCGGGTCAACAACAGCTAGCGCCTTATCACGCCTCAAATGGCAACTGAGGCAAAAGCCGTATCTATTGATCATTGAGCTCGGTGGTAACGATGGGCTACGCGGTATCGCCGTCTCATCTTCGAAAAGCAACCTGAGTAAAACCATAAAATTAGCCAAAGAAAACGGTGTTAAAACTCTTATCACAGGCATGAGATTACCTGCCAATTACGGCGAGAAGTACCGCCGCGAGTTTGAGGAAATGTTTAGTCAGCTGGCGATCGAACACCAGGTCCCCCTTATGCCCTTCCTCCTAAAGGGCGTCGGCGGAAAGCCTGAATTCAATTTGCCTGATGGCATTCACCCAAATGAAAAGGGCCACAGCAAAATCGCGGAGAATCTGCTCCCATATGTCGAAAAAGAGTTGCAATGATTGAGGTTCAGAATCTGTCCAAAAGATATAAACAAGGTCCTACCACCGTTGAGGCTCTCGCCAATGTGAGCTTCGGCCTGGAAATTGGAGAGACGCTCGCCATCGTCGGACCATCTGGTAGCGGCAAAACAACCCTGCTGAGTCTACTTGCCGGTCTTGAATCGGCGACTGACGGCTCAGTTAGAATCCATGGTCAAAATCTTTTTAGCCTGTCCGAAAGAGACCTGAGCCTTTTTAGGGCCCGCAACATTGGTATTGTCTTTCAGCAGTTCCATTTGATGCCCCACCTCACCGCTGTCGAGAACGTGAGTCTGCCTCTTGAGATCCAGGGTGATCCCAAGTCATCCGAAAAGGGAATTGAGGCACTTCGATCAGTGGGCCTCGAACACCGAAAAGACCATCTACCAAGTGAACTCAGTGGAGGCGAATGCCAAAGAGTCGCAATAGCTCGAGCAATTGCCGTCGAACCAACTGTTCTTTTGGCCGATGAGCCGAGTGGCAACTTAGATACCGATACCGGCAATAAAGTGATGGATCTTATCTTCGAATTGGTCGCAAAAAAAAAGGTGACCCTAATTCTAGTGACACATGATCCCGAGTTGGCCAAGCGCTGTGGCAAACATATTTCTCTTCTTGGTGGAAGAATTCAATGAAGACCGCCATTCGCTGGGTGATCCGGGAGTTGAGGCTCCACAAACGCCTGAGCCTACTCTTTATTATCAACGTATCTCTTGGCCTGAGCGGGTTTATTGCTCTGGATAGCTTTCGTCATTCGATCGATCGCTCTTTAAGTGATCGATCTAGAGCTGTACTGGGTGCTGATTTTGGAATCTCCTCGCGCAAACCGATTCCTGAAAAAACCATGAAAGCCCTCGAAGAGTTGGCTGGGCAAGATAAGCCCCCCAGTCAGATGACTGAGCTTTACTCGATGGTGGCAACGACAAAAGGCGATTCCCGGCTTGCCCAAATTCGTGCGATTGACCCTTACTACCCTTTTTATGGTCACCTGGAATTGCGGCGAAGTGGTCTGGTCACCAGTGGAAAGGCAAGGGCCATTCACCATGGGCGCGTGGCCTGGGTATATCCCGAGATCCTACTACAAATGGATAGTAAGATTGGTGACACACTCAAAATTGGCCAATTAGATTTCGTTATTGATGATGTCATTGAGGAGGATGCCGCTGCGGGCATCTCCACCAGTATGGCTCCACGGATTTATATTGATTCAGAACATCTTTCCGAAACCCAACTCATCACATCCGAAAGCCTGGCCTGGTACTCCAGCTTATATCATTTCCCTCTAAAGTCGGATGACGAGCTAGATGAGCTTGAGCGACTACTACAAGGGCATCCCTCAACTCCCGAGGGTATTCGCGTCTACAGCCACCGTGGATCCAGTGAGCAACTCGGTCGTATGCTCAATTACCTGAGTGACTATTTGGGCCTTGTTGCTCTGGCAGCTCTTTTTCTTTCGGGTGTTGGTTCGGTGTTTCTTTTTCGCTCCTACTTTAACTCCAAGATCTACCAGATTGCGATCCTCCTGAGTTTAGGTATGACGCCCTTCAGAGCTATTATTATGGTTCTTACCCAGGTGGCGGTATTGGGGCTATTAGGAGCCCTGCCCTCTGTTGTTCTTGGCCTGATGATCGTTCCGGCGATCGCCCAAATTACCAAACAGCTCCTCCCCGTGGCGCTGGATGTTCACATACCCATGAGCTCTCCCTTATTGGCTCTTGCACTTGGATTTTTTGGCAGCATCATTGTTTGTTTTCCTATCGCCGTCCAGATCTTTAATCTGAAGCCCGCACTGTTGTTTCGAGGAGCAAACAAAGAAGGTGGTGTGAGTGGACGCGTCGCTCTTGCCGCCAGCCTGCCGGCTCTTTTTTCCTTTTGGGCACTGGCTGTCTGGCAGGCTCACTCATGGCTCGTTGGCTCCCTCTTTGTCGGGCTTTTTTTGGGAGCAGGCCTATTGTTGGCCGCCATTGGCTTTGCCTTGCTTCGACTCATTGACCACTCAGCTCACCAGTTGCCAAGACTTCCTCGACTTGCTTTGCGGGATCTTGCCCGACACCCGGTTCCGTCTTTAACCGGTTTTCTCGCGCTCGGCCTTGGTATTTTACTACTCAACCTGGTTCCCCAAATTCAAAAGAGCCTAGAAGGTGAGCTGGAGCACCCCGGTCAATCCCGATTACCAAGTCTATTTCTGTTTGATATCCAGGAGGAGCAGCTTTCCAAACTGGAGGAAATTGTTGAGAACAATGGAAGTCGCCTCCAGCAGGTCTCTCCCCTCGTGCGGGCTCGTCTGTCAAAAGTGAATGACCTGGAGTTTAAAAAAGAAACCTCTGGAAGTGGGTTTACGCGAGAGGAAGAAAGGGAGGCCAGATTTCGCAACAGAGGATTCAACCTCACCTACCGAGACCACCTGTCAGATTCGGAATCTATCATTTCCGGTCAAGATTTTTCAGGCCCCTATCAGAATGGTGCCGGCTTGGTTCCAGAGATTTCTCTGGAAAAGAGATTTGCGGATCGCCTAGGCCTGAAGGTTGGCGATGTCCTGACCTTTGATATTCAAAGCGTACCCATTTCTGGAAAGGTGATTAGCCTCCGATCTGTAAAGTGGACCAGTTTTCAACCAAATTTTTTCGTTCTCTTTCAGTCAGGAGTCCTCGATCCAGCGCCCAAAACCTTTTTGGCTACTCTCCCGGGAATGTCGATTGAGAAGAGGGCCTCGCTACAAAATAAAATTGTCGCAGCTCTCCCCAACGTCTCTTTGATCGATGTGTCCCGACTCGTCGCACGTCTATTGGCCATTACAAGACAAATGAGCTGGGCGCTTCAGTTTATGGCGTTCTTGTGTTTGGCTGCCGGATTTGTCGTTCTTTATTCTATTTCCAGCCATCAAATTCAGACTCGCAGATGGGAGATGAGTTTACTCAAGGTACTGGGTGGCGAAGAGAGCTTCGTCCGCCGTTTTTTTGTCGTTCAATTTGGAGTGATTGCTGCTGCCTCTGGATTTTTGGGCGTAGCCATTAGTCTTGGCGTCAGTCTGGCGCTTTCTCGCATACTATTTGATTCACTGTGGGTTTGGCAGTGGCAGATTCCTCTTTTGAGCTTGATTGGTTTGATTGCTCTGAGCTGGCTGGTAACAAGCCTCGCTTCACGCCGAATTCTGGCCCAAAAACCATCAGGATTGCTGAGAGAGGGGACTCCTTTATGATCAGACAAAACGTCATTGGCCTTATCGGCGGTATGAGTTGGGAGTCTTCGGCCGTTTATTATCGCTTACTCAACGAAGGAATCCGCTCTAGACTTGGCGGCCTTCATTCTGTTGACTGCATTCTTCGGTCCCTAGATTTTTCATTGATCGAGAAAATGCAGGCCCAGGGTGATTGGACCGGAGCGGCGTCTTTACTGGCTAAAGAGGCCAAATCTATCGAAGACTTTGGCGCTCAAGGGCTAGTCTTGTGTACAAATACCATGCACAAGGTGGCCGCCGCCATTCAGTCCGCCTGCCAGATCCCTTTCCTACATATTGCCGATGCCGTCGGTAAGGCTCTTGTTCGCGCCAATGTTGGACAAGTTCTGCTTACCGGAACACGCTTCACCATGGAGGAGGGCTTTTACAGAGATTATCTGCAAACGGGCTTTGATTTGCGTGTATCCGTGCCCTCAACTTCGGAGCGGCAAGAAATTAACCGCATCATTTATCAAGAGCTTTGCCTCGGACAGACAAGAGAAGAGTCCAAGCATTTTTTCTGTGATGTCATCTCCAAGGCCGCTAATCACGGAGATCAGGGGGTGATTCTCGGATGTACGGAACTACAAATGCTCACCGGCCATGCAACTACGGCAATTCCTATATTTGACTCCACTTCCCTTCACGTAGAGCACATTCTTGATTGGATGCTCGACTGACGGCGATCGCCAACCTGCTTCTTGAATACCTCCCCAGAACCTGATTTAATCCTTTAGTTGTCGCAAAGGAGATCTCATGAGCTACTATTTTTCTAAGTCCGTAACTTGTTCCTTTGATCAAGCGATTGAAAACGTCACAGGCCTGTTGGCCGAACAGGGATTCGGTGTACTTACCGAGATTGACGTACAAGCGACCTTAAAGAAAAAACTCGACGTTGATTTCTACAAGTACAGAATTCTTGGTGCCTGTAATCCGAATTTCGCATACCAGGCTCTGCAGAAGGAAGACAAAATTGGCACCATGCTCCCCTGTAATGTCATTGTTCAGCAAAAGGTCGAAAACGGACCTGTTGAAGTGACGGCCGTGGACCCCGTCGCCTCAATGGCTTCAGTGAAAAACGATGGGCTTGGCCAAGTGGCTCAAGAGGTTCAAAGTCGCTTACAGCTGGTGATTGAAAAGCTGAAATAGGGGAGAATTACCCTTCTCCCCCATAGGCGACTCCACAGTTCATTTGCACATTGGATACAAAAGGGGAGCCTGAAGGAATCAACCAGACATTCATCAGGGAGTTTCCGGTGGTCCGCTCAATAAGAGTCTTGAGCCTGAGCAACTGGTGAGGGGCTGAGCTTATGGAGCTCGCTGATTTGATTTCTGTGGCCACGATGTCGATTGGCAGGCCATCCAGGTCGATGAGGTGATCAACCGAAAAACTGACCTGTTCCATCAATGTCCAGTTCTTCCAGTACTCAATCTGAGCCCGAAACTTATCTCCAACGGGTACAACTTCAAAGGTGATAAAAGCCGAGGGGGCACCACTGGATTGGTAACAATAGATTTTGTCCACCTGGCGATCAGCCACCGAGGCATGGGCCAGCGAACCGGCCAGTGCCATCGCCAGAAACCCAAATAAAATCCTGTACCCTTTTCCGAAACTCAATCCAATTCCCCCACCCAATGACTCAGTCATGGCCCCCTCCCGAAGGAAACCAGCCCGGCTACTTAGACTTTCATCCAGCGATAAGGCTGTCAAGGCGCCCTCTTGCCCATGGAAATCTCTGGGTTTTGCGATGCGTTAAGGTGTTGGGTGCTGGTGCCCTAATCTCGATTTGGCCCTGAATTTCGCCGGCAAAATGCCGATAGGAATAGGACCGAGAATTTTCCCAAAGGTGGAGAACTCATTGAGACAGTGGATTCGCAAACTCATCGATCAGTTCGACTTTGAGTGGGGAGAGCAACATACCCACGAAGAACGTGCCGCCCCATCAATCAACGATGATCGTGCCACCTTGTTGTTTGTTATCGACACCTTTAACAAACACCTCGTTGAAATCGAAAACAAGCCGGTACGCAAGGTCCGACAAATCCTTGATGAGTTCGCACGTGAATTGATTGATCCTGCAAAGATAGACAGCGAAAGAGTGCTTTTTCGATTTCGACAGTTCTTCTCCAGCTATCGGATAGACGAGTACACCTACATCCTGAAAACCTTCGATGAGTTCCGCGCCATCATTTGGGATTTTGTTGACCAGCTCAGTGAAGATCTCACTGAAGCGCAACAGGCAGACGTGGAAATCAAACAGAGCCTCCACTGTCTGCGAGAAGCCGTTGAGGCCAACTCAATCGACGATCTGAAGCGCCAATCGCGGGCCTTTATTGATAACTATATCGAGTACCAAACTCGTCGGGATAGCAGTCGATCACGCCGTATGGAGTCCCTACAGAAAAATCTGGACGTAGTTAAGAAAAAGCTCGTTCAGGCCAACCAAAATATGGCCACGGACCATTTGACCGGGGCCTTCAATCGCCGCAGCTTTGATGAAAAACTCATGGAACATTGGAAGCTCGCCAGCATTTCTCAGAAACCGATTTCACTAATGATTCTGGACATCGATCACTTCAAACGAATCAATGATACATTTGGACATGCCACTGGCGATTATGTTCTGCAGGAGTTCGTTAAGATTCTTCACGAACTCTTTGCTCGAAACTCTGATTTCGTTGCCCGAATTGGCGGCGAGGAGTTTGCAATCATTCTGCCCGACTACCAACTAGAACATGCAATCAAAAAGGCTGACTCCACCTTGGACCGAATCAGGCACGATGTTCTTGTCCAGGACGGCCACGAAATTCGCTTCACTTCTTCCATGGGTATCGCTCAATTGGAACCTGGGGAGTCCGCTGAAGCGTGGATGAAACGAGCGGACAAGGCCCTGTATCATGCCAAGAACACAGGTCGTGACCGCTTCTCGATCGCCAACTCGGACGACTCCATCCACGCAGCCTAGTACCGGCAAATGTGAGGATTCCCTCATAATTTCAAAAACCTTCTATTCGGTTTAACAGCCGTTTGAAAGTTCGACGCCTGCCCAACTAGTTGGGTTTTTGCCCCTCAATTTACGTGTCAGGAATTTGTAATCACTTGATTGGACTCTAATCTTTCAACCCCGGTTAAAGCCGCTCTCGGGCTGGTCCCCTGCTTGCAGGTGGGAGAACCACAATTTCCTGAACCTGAAAGGAGGAAATAAAGAAACACATGAAAAGAGAACAAGCCCGAAGGGTCTATACCCTCGCACTATTAACGGGAATACTTCTCAAGGGTCAAATAGCTGGAGCGACCCTCTCTCCAGCTGGGTTAAACGGGGAATCTCAAACCACGAACATCGAATGGCGCAAGGATAACTGGGTAACACGATATATACCCCAGAATGATTTCCTTTACAGCGACATTCATCCAAGCAGGTATCTTGAGCGGTTTTCTTCATTTGTCCGTCTACCACAACAGTCCTGCTCCGCAAAAAGCAAACATGCGCCCATTTTAGTAGCCGTTATTGACACTGGCATAGACACCGAACACCCTGCCCTTCAGAATCAATTATGGACAAACCCTGGAGAAACCGGAATCGACCTTGATGGAAATGACCGGTCTCGAAACGGAATTGATGATGATAACAATGGCTATGTGGATGACGTACACGGCTGGAACTTTGTTGGAAACAATGCGGAGCTAAAAGATCGTCATGGCCACGGAACTCACATTTCAGGTATCATCGTCGCCAACCCGCAAAACGGTCGACCATCGCCATCGCCTTGCCCGCAACCAATACGTCTGATGGTCTTGAAGTACTTTGACCCGAGCGACTCCATGGAGTTCAACCTACGCAACACCGTACTCGCCATCCGCTACGCCACCCGAATGGGTGCTCAGATCATCAACTACTCAGCTGGCGGCCCCATGCGCAACTACCTAGAGGAAAAATCCATAAGGGACGCGGAACGCCGGGGGATTCTGTTTGTCGCCGCTGCCGGCAATGACAACAATGATGTGGACCAAAAAGGCTTCTTTCCAGCGAGCTATGGTTTGTCCAACATTTTGTCGGTGACCGCCACAGGAGCCAATGATCTTCTCCTCGCAGGTAGCAATTTCGGCCGACTGCGCGTGGATCTCGCAGCTCCGGGACAAGACATCTATTCCAGTCTTCCTGAAAACCGCTACGGTCCCATGTCCGGAACCTCTCAGGCAACCGCCTTTGTGACCCGCATGGCAGCTCATGCTTATCTAATTAGTAAGGAGAAACCAAAGCCCGAACGACTAAGGCAAATGCTCCTCCGCCGAGGAATACGAGATCGGCGGCTGGCGGGAAAGACCCGCTACCAGGTGCGCCTGCGCGAGACTAGAATCGCTGCGGGAACAAAGGCCAAGGTTGAACCCTTGGCCTTTTCTTTTTCTGAACCCACCGGAGGTACACCAACGTCCAATAAACCCTCCCTTTAACCTCCATACTCCCACTCACCTACCCATCACCTCGGGTTGCCTTCGGGCAACCCGTCTTTCGGTGGCAGAGTGGTTATCGCTCATCCTTTAGGGTTTTTCGGGCCTCGGCAATCGCTTCTTCCATGGCAACCTCAAAGAGACTACCCTCCATCTTGAGTTTTACAGGAGCCGAAACATGGTAGGCGACGTCAAACTCAAAACCCGGCCCCTTATACTCGGCCTTCTCCTGGCTCAGACTTTTGAGAAAGCCCTCTAGGCCAACCTGCTGAAGTGGGGTTAACTTGGAAACCGACCAAATAGCATCATCACCGCTTTGGTAAACCTGAACTTCGGGCTTTGGACCATACCTCTCTAAGGATTCCACAAGCGCTCTGCGAACACCCCTGATGCGATCTTCCATGGCTTTCGTAGTCGCATCAAACGTGGATTCAAGCTGGCCTAGGTAGGCCCCTCTCATCACCCAACGATCAAGTGCTTTATATCCTGTAAACCCCAGATTTCTGACATCTGTAATGAAAACATAGTCTGCATTGCTAGAGTTAACCTTGAAAACACGCCTTTCCAACTCCCAACTTCCTCGAAAGCGACCAAAGGGCTCGGCTTTTCGATAGTTAACAAACTCTTCTAAGGAACGGGGCAACTGGGACGCATCTGCATGGGGAAGATACTCGGCACTGCGCAAAATATCCAAATATGTTAGCGCCACTTCGTAAAGGTGACTGAGCCGCAGCGAATTGAGCCAGGACGACATTGCTTCCATTCCATTTGGCTTGGCTGTGGCATTTCGCAGGTACTGAAGTAAGTCATCAATTGAAAGGCCCCTCTTGGATAGGCCATCAACCAGTTGCCGCCTTATAGAAGAGGCAAAATTGGAAAAGGCTATTTCATTGGCCAGGGCCGCGCGGGGAATACGCCTGGTATTTTGCAAGCTTAAGTTCAAAGAGGCAATTCCCTTACTCTTTCCTTCAGATAAAGAAACATTCTCCCGCAAAAACTTTGGCCAATTGAAGTCCCGACCAGTCGCAATCGCGAGACCAGCCACGTCTTCCGCGACCTTCTCAATGACGGGCTCAAGGACATCCGAACGAAACACATTTAGATCGGCCGGAAACCATACAAACAGTCTCTTAAAGTTACTGAATACGATTCCCCTTCCAGGATAATAATTCTGCAATCTCTGATGAAGTCTGATTTTGAATGCCTCAAGAAACATTTCGGTCTGGGAAATCCCCAATATCGACTCATTGAGATTCTTAATGTTTCGAATCTCAACCCCGACGACTCGATCACCAGCCTTGTGGGTGCGCCAGTAGCCTCGCGCATTCTGCCCCTGTTGACTTTGAATGGAAAAGACCTCACCAAGACTTGCGCCGATAGCAGGTATATTCTTATCGCCTAATATGATTTCAGAAGAAGAAAAACGAAAGGATTGCTCGCGAGGGGTGTTGCCAAACAAAATCGTGCGAAACCCCGCCCGAACCCACGATCGGCAGTCGCCTGCGCCCCAGCTCTTCCCGGAGCAAACTACAAATAGACTCCCTATCAATGGGAGAATGACCCAGCGCCTAACTATACCCATTTTGCCACCTGCGGTTGTAGCAGCAATACCCCTGCCTCTCCGAGGCCCAATCTAGACGCCAATGAGACCCTGCCGATGGTAAAAAAGAAAGGGGGAAGCCGAAAAAGGGAAGTGGCTGGATTTACTCGGTTTCCCTATCTCCAGCCTTCCCTTTTGTCCCCTAGTTGGTGAGTCCTATCGGTTTGAACAGACGTAGCCCTCGCCCAGCTCAATCAATCCGTTGGTATCAAGTTTTCCGCCAGGAAAGGTGGCCCCGAGGTGAGCTGCCACAAAGGTTCTGCCATTCATGGAAAGATAGGTGAACACACCGTAGCCGTTAGGCTCACCGTTTACAAATTTCATTAGAGTCGTACTGCCATCAGGGGACTGAATGGTCTCCTGGTGGATCAGCCGAAAGGTCGCCACTTGCCCCGTAGGTGATACCGATCGCGACAGCTCATACCAGGAATGAACAGGACCACCTGGCGCGGACGTTGAAAAGTGATCAAGAGACCAGGCAGGACCATTCATCACAGAGCTGCAACTAAACACTGGCATGTGGAGGCCTGTTGCCAAAGCCATCTGACCCATGGCTACAGTAGCAAACAAAGAAATTAACACTTTTTTCATAAAAAACTCCTCTTCTCTAAAAACAACCAACCCTCACTGGGCACTGGATATTCCTGGCACATTCAACTTGCTCAGAAAAGAACTGTGGGACATTTAAAAACTTTTCGTTGAAAAGAGAACTGTTACCCCTTCCATTTTGGAAGCAAATGAATAAAGGGAATGGTCCAGTTTGCCACCCACCCTTGCCCCCCAGTGAACCGAATGCCATAATTAGGCGCAGCATGAACACACAAGGCGCGTTGGCGAATCCGGATCATATTATCCTCATTTCTGAGGCCGTACCCCAGAATATCTGCCGAAAAACAATCGAACTGTTTGAGAACGACTCCAAGGTGAAGCCAGGCCTCGTCTATGATGCCAATGGCGGGCTTGTCGAGAGTGCCGATAAAAAGAGCCTAGAGCTGGTTATTGATCACCAAGACTCTCAATGGGAACCCATTCATCAAGCTTTGCGGCAGGCCATCGTGCAAGGGGTAGTGGAATATATCAAAGATCGCCCCGGACTCCAGGTCGCTCCCCTACAGAATACGGCATTTAAAATCAAAAAGTATCTGCAGGGGCAGGGTGAGTTTACCTGGCACTTTGATGCCTTGTCGGCTGCTACCAGATCTCGACAACTGGCACTCATCATTTATCTCAATACAGTAACTGAAGGAGGGGAGACGGAGTTCTTTCACCAGGGAATCAAAATCAAACCCAAATGTGGAGACCTAGCTCTGTTTCCACCCTTTTGGACCCATATGCACTGCGGGCAAGTCCCTAAATCAGGTCCTAAGTTTATCATCACATCGTTTGTTGAATTCAAGGGCCTTTAGCTCGATTGCGCTCAAGGCCCAAGTTCGATCGACTATTCTTCAATTGCGACAGTGATTTTTCCAACGCTGACTTGGTAAACGTTAGAACCGATTGCACCAGTTCCAACCGCAGTCATGCTTTTGACCGAGTATGGAAATTTAGTGGCCGAGCGCCCACCCCTTACCGACTTATTGCCAGTGAAATCAATCAGCGACACATAGGGGCTCGCACTTATGTGTTCAAATGTTTGGAATCCAGCTTCCGCCATGATGGTCGCAAATGCTGCCTGGTGCACGCGCAGGCTGGAATTGTTAATGTAAGTGTAGGCTCCATACCAATCCTCATGAATTAAATCGAAATCATCGCCTTCACCAATGAGTCCCGCCAGAGAGTGAGTGCCTACCTCTAGCTTGACGTAATCATCAACTCTAAACTCCCATTCATTGTTATTCGCATCTTCACAGGATGACTCCAGAACGTTGGGAAGAATTTTGAATAAAACCTGGTGTTCGATTTGATCATCATAGTTGAGCACATTAACCGCTCTAATGGTTAATTCGGCACTTAAGCCGTCGTTGAGCTCGGCCAATTCCTGGATACAGTTGTGATTGACCGCATAAGCACTCGCCTGGGCGATCACTAAAGACAATATGCCTGCCAATATTTTCACTACTTCCTCCTTAAGGTAATTACTGTTGGTCTAACGTATTCTTTCAAATGTTTGTATGTCTTATTCAACATCCACCCTCGACAGCTGTCGCCCACCCACGACAACACCATTCCGGGCCACAGCTGCTCCTGACGACAGAATCGAGTGGCTCCACAGTTTTTGCCACTCGTGCTCAAGCAAAAGAAGTCGCCCTGCCCCAGATGTCGAGGCATCCTGACAATCACATCTTCAACTCCCTTTTCCATTCCAATCCTACTCTCCAAAGGAATATCTAGGTAATAGGATTGGCTCATATTGAAGAAGGTCTTATTGTTGGGATTTCCTTGATCCACCCCAGCCATGGATCCAATCCCAAGGTAAAAAGCCGCTAACAAAAGCAAGGTTTGTTGTATCTTTTTTCTCACCGACTACCGCCCGGCTTGATTTCAAAAAAAGAC
The DNA here is from genome assembly GCA_020635075.1 of Pseudobdellovibrionaceae bacterium. Classification (NCBI taxonomy): domain Bacteria; kingdom Pseudomonadati; phylum Bdellovibrionota; class Bdellovibrionia; order Bdellovibrionales; family Pseudobdellovibrionaceae; species Pseudobdellovibrionaceae bacterium. The sequence goes on from JACKAM010000002.1 coordinate 550,736, forward strand.
ATTTGCAGCTGAAATGCTTTTGTCGAGTTTAGGTCCTCGAACTCATGCTCAATATCCCGCCTAAACTTCTCGAATCTTCTTTCGATTTCGGACATCCTTTTGGGGTCACATAGAAATGTTCGACCACCATGAATGCGCGTCTCAGCCGGTGAATGAAGAGATTCCGTCGCCGCCTCAAGAAGATGACGATGGGTTTGCGCCAACCATTTATTGTGAAGATAGCTACCCGTCTTGATACTCGGAGCCCGAGCCTTGACTTCACTTCCATCCCAAAGCCAGAGTCCACTCTGCAAGAGAACTTCCATGCGTCTGCGGATCTCCTCCTTGTCGACCTCGCCTCCGAACTCGCGGTGAATCCAGTCGACGTGGAACTTGAACTGTGTCGATTGAGCAAGAAGATATATTTTCAGGTTAATGAGATCCGATAGAATTTCGACATGATCGGCTGGCATTTGTTCGACGGATGAATCGGCCTTGCGAAGCATCACCAATCTATCTTGAAGATGCCGTTTCCTGAGGGAATTGTCAGTGGTCTCCAACTCAACAGCCGTCACCAGGCAATCCGTCTCTAAGTCGTTAAGGTCCAAACCAGCGGCAAAACGATAGGCGAAGTCGACAGACAGATTTCTCTTACCTTTTACAACTAGATTAAAATAAGAAGGTGACTGAATTCCCGCACGCTGCGCAAAATAACGAGCAGAAAACTGAGGCTTTAATCTCTTGAGAGTTTTGAACTTGTGGTTCAAAAACTCTCTATAGCCCTGAAAGTCAAAAAACGACCCTTGGCCCTCGGCCACCGATACCCCCACTCAATTCTTAGACACCCATGATTCTAGACACCACCAGGGGACGAGCGCAATCACCAGTGGACAAAAGCGTGCACGCTTGTGCACAAAAATTTTGCGCAGTGAAATCAAACAGATGTGCATGACGCCGGTCAAAAAAGTGGGCTAGAGTTTTCGTACCGATACTTCTACTGAGAAATCCGGGCGAGTGGTCACAGCCTCGATCTTGATATTGTTGTTTGGGTCAAATATCCCATCACCAGGGTTCACGAAGCCATCAAGTGAATCATAGAGTGAGTACTCGTGAACATCGTACTGGAGACTGTTCGGCCGGGAATCTAAAAGATAAGTGGTCACGCAGCGCCCGTTCAGAAAAAATCCTCCACGTACTTGAACACCAGACGGGTCCACGCTCGGCAAAACTTTCGATTTCGTACTGGTGATCTTGTTGTAGTGTTTGGCCAAATTGGCTTCCAGCTCACTTAATCTTCGATTAAACCCTCGGCTCGTTCGATTCTCCACATAGAGAGCAGAGATAGTCACCTGGTTGACGATTGGAATTGATGCCGCCAAGGAGATCTTTAGCGCCACCGTTCCCCTTCCGTCTTCATAGGGCGCAATGACAAATCGCCTTTCCTCTCCCGGCCGGATCTCATCCGAGTGAATTTCTTCCATTCTTCCTGCCATCCAACCCAAATACTCCTTATGGCAGGCCGCATGGTGAAGAGCCGATTTATAAAAACCCTCACCCCCCATAATCTGGAACATATCGGCAATTCCTTCCTGCTTACACCCCTTTGAGCTCGCCGACAGAGTTTGATTTCCACAGTCAAACAAATTGCCGTGTCCGCGGATACCAAGGCCATGTCCCAATTCATGAGCAATAACGGATGAAGTGATTCCTGTAAGATTCTGGTAGGGAAGCTGAGGATGAACAAATCGGTTGGCAAGGGCCGCAAATGACAGACTCACATGAATGCGTCCTTGAGGGGTTTCATAAGACTCTTTGCCAAACGTCGAGTGACCCAGGAAGTGACACTTTTCTGGTTGATTGTAGTAGAGGACAAGAAATCGATCATAATCAGAAAAACGAAAGTGAGGAGACAAAAACTCAAACAGGTCCGTATCGGAAATCTCACACTTCTCCGAGTCAGGGTAATCGTACCAACCCAGAGCCCGGCCCTCCAGATGGGTCAGACCATAAGAAGACTCTTGGATGAAGTTACTAACCGAGTAAGTGGCGTGAAAAATGGCCTCCTCTATCACCCGAGGCGAGGGGCGATTTGGATCGCGATCGAAGTCAATGAGGACCACCCCTAGGCGCTGTGGTCCCAAAACTGGTTCAATTACCGCATTGGCAATAACTGGAAAGCTGATACACAATAGAACTAGAGAAATGCCAAGGATGGCGCGAATCATGGATACCCCCAAAAATTACAAGTCAGTCCAATCATAGGTAACAAGGAATTTGGGAATCAAGAAAAGCTTACTGATTTTCGCTGGCGGAAAGGTGCACCATCAAGATCTCCTCCGGAGTGGCTGGAGATCTCAGGGGCAAAACATTCTTCCCATGACGGTAACGAAGGGCGTCTTTGACTGCCGTCCATACCGATGCGCTCAACAGGAAGGGTGGCTCTCCAACCGCTTTGGAGCGAGCTACGTTCTGAGTGTTCGAATCACTGGGAATCAACTCCACATTAAACTCCCTTGGCACATCCTGAACATTGGGAATCTTATAGGTCGTCGGTGAGTGCGTCAGCAACTCTCCCTTTTCGCTGGTCTTGAGGCACTCGGTCGTCACCCATCCCATTCCCTGAACAAAGGCTCCCGTCACCTGTCCTTCGTCAATACCAGGATTGATCGGTCTTCCCAAGTCCATGAGAATATCCGTTCTTAATACCTTCACCTGGCCCGTCCACTCGTCAACCTCGACTTCACTCGCCGCCACGCCGGTTGTGTAATAGGCAAATGCCTTCCCTTTGGACTTGGCCTTGTCAAAGGCGAGACCCTCGGTCTTGTAGTGGGCGTAATCATTAAGAGAGAGTCGATTACGATAGGCCAGACGGACGAGCTCCTCCCACTTCATATCCTTTTTGGAAGGCACATGAACGATGTGACCCTCACGAAATTCGAAGTCCGCCCGTCGCAAGGCCTTGCTATCGAAAGGGGGGCACTCATGGTTTTCACTAATCGGTGTTCCGGCGAGAATATTTTGATAAAGCCAACAAAGACGATCCAAAATCTTCTCACAGGCAAGCAGGGCGGCAGCCCCATTTATGTCTGAGCCACTGGATGCTGCTGTGGGTGAGGTGTTGGCATTTTTTTCCGTTGACGTTGCCATCACATTCACCCGACAAGGATCAAGGCCAAAAGAATGGGCGACAATCTGTTTAATCTTAGTGTTAACCCCCTGGCCCATCTCGGTCGCGCCTGTCGAGACCTGAACACTACCATCCAGGTGAACGTTCACCAAAGCATTACCCTGATTCAGAAACCGCGAAGTGAAAGCAATACCAAACTTGGTGGCTGTAACAGAAAGACCTCGAACCTTACCCACTGAATTTTGATTGAACTGATCAATCTCCTGGCGGCGCTTTCGATAGTGGCACTTGTCTGCAATAGACTTAAACAAATCTGGAAGAATGTTATTTGTCACAATTTGACCATAGTGAGTGCGGTTGCGTTCATCAACCCCATAACAGTTGAGTCGCCGAATCTCTAGAGCATCACTACCCAAAAATATTGCGATATCCTCACATATACTCTCAATAGTCATCAATCCCTGAGGTCCACCAAATCCACGAAAAGCTGTGTTGGATGGTGTATTGGTACAACAGACAAAACCCTCCAGGTGGACATTTTCCAAAAAATAGGCGCCATCGATATGAAAAAGGGCTCTGTCCAATATCGAAGGTGATAAATCCAGGTAGGCCCCGCCATCTGCATAGAGCTTCGCTTTAAGGCCCAGAATCCGACCCTCTTGATCAAACGCCACCTGGTAGTGGTTTTTGAAGGGATGCCTCTTCCCTGTCATCTTCATGTCATCATCTTTAGACAACACAACCCTGGCCGGTTCCTGAAAGATCTTGGCCACCAAGGCCGCCATAGCAGCAAAAGGGGCCGCTTGGCTTTCCTTGCCACCGAAGGCTCCACCCATTCGCTTCACTACACAAACCACTTGATGATGGCTAAGTCCCAAAGCCTCTGCCACCACCCTTTGGGTTTCTGCTGGGTGTTGGGAACTGGCATGAACTTCAATCTGACCACCCTCCTGCGGATAAGCCACACTCGCCTGAGACTCCAAATAAAAGTGGTCCTGCCCTCCGCACTCGAACACGCCACTCAGATGATGAGCGGCATCAGCAAATGCTTGATCCACATTACCACTGACAAAGGGATTTGCCGTGTACAGAAATCGTCTCTGTTCAATAGCCTGATCCAATTTCAGGATAGGGTCTGTCTGTTCAATATCAAATTGCACAAGCCTGCCTGCGCGATCTAAAGCCTCATGAGTTTCACCCACCAATAAGACTGCTGGCTCTCCGAAGTAGCCGATCTCCTCATCAACCAAAATGGGTTGATCTTCAACAATGCTTCCCCATCTGTTATGGGACAAATGTTTCGCCGAGCAAAAGCCGCGAATTCCGGGAACCCTTAGAGCTGAGGAAACATCATATGACTTCAGTCTTCCTGATGGGGCAGGGACTCCGACTGGGAGGACCAAAAGCTCCCCCTGATGTCTTGGTCGATCATCGATAAAAACACTTTCGCCAGTGACGTGACTTCTAGCGGAATCATGGGGAATGTTCTGACCAAGACTCATTCCATGACCTCTTGCTTAAGTTCGGTAAAACATTTCACAAACAGATTTTCCGTTACCCGCCTTCGGTAACTTTCGGACGCCCGCAAATCAGAAATTGGCTTTATTTTTAGACTCGCTTGTTTTCCAACCTGCTCAAAACTTGAGAGAGAAAAACTCTCCCCCGCCAACTCATTTTCCAACTGCGAAAGACGCACGACCATTGGTCCCACGCCACCAAGAGCAATACGTGCCTCAAGAATCCTAGAATCATTGATTTTGAACAATCCGGCGAATGTCACCGATGAAATATCCAAATCCTTTCTCAGCGACACCTTGAAAAACTTGGCCTTCCATTCTTTTCCTGGCTTTGGGATCATGATACCCGTGCAAATCTCCTCAGGGCGAATATCCATTTTTTTATAGCCCTTATAGAAATCCCCAAGACTCACCCACCTCTCACCTTCCGCAGATATCAGGCACAACCGAGCCTCTAGGACCATTAGCCCCGGGATAGAATCACCAATCGGTGAGCCATTGAGAACATTGCCAACCAGGGTTCCCTGATTCTTGATTTGCGGAGAAGCAAATATGCGCAAAAGACGGCTCATTTCTGGGATGACGGCCTCGAGTTCCCGCTCCGTCGTCGACAGATCAACCATCGAACCGATCCACACCCCATCGTCTCGCACCTGAAAATCGGTCAGCTCCGGAATGCGATTAAGAACAATGGCCTCATCTAAATACTGCCTACCCTTGTTATGGATAACTCCCAGATCAGTCGCACCTGAGACCAGCCGGACATGAGGGCGGTCCTGCTTGATGTCAATGACCCCCTCAATGGTCGTTGGGATCCACAGTTTTTTATCAGCCAAATCAATTTCCACGCTTTGCCTATCCAAATAGCGAAAGCGCTCTATCATTTCGTCTCCCTGATAGCGAAGACTCAATGGAACCCACTGAGTGAGATCGATGGCCTCCGCCGCCTTAAGAATCGGCTCATAGCCCGTGCATCGACACAAGTTCCCTGTCAGGTAGTTTTGCGCCCGCCGACGATCAATCTTTTTTCCCTGTCGCTGGCTAGTTTCGGCCAAATGGCCCAATGAACAAACAATCCCCGGTGTGCAGTATCCGCACTGTCCACCGTGATGGACCATCATCTTCTCCTGGACGTCACTCAAGTCTCCGTTATGTGCCAAACCCTCAACTGTCACGATGGAGCAAAGATCAAACAAATAGACGGGAGCGATGCAGGAGTTGACCGCCTTAAATTCGGACCAGTTCCCGCCGCGATAGGCACTTACCAAGACCGTACAGGCACCACAGTCCCCCTCAGCACAAACGATTTTTGTCCCCTCCAGGCCAACCTGATAACGAAGAAACTGGGCCAGGTTCAAAAACGCGTTGCCGCCACCAACCTCATGGCGAACACCATTGAGATAAAAGGTAACAAGGTTGCGATCTGCCGAACAAGCCATATTAAATTGCTCCCACAGAAGTACTTTCATTACAACTGGTATTCGGTTATCGTTTGGACATGTGGATCTACCTGATTTTACCCATCATGACCGGCGTCTCAATTGTCCTGCAAGGTGGCCTTAACCGGGCCTCTGCAGACCAAATGGGCTTACTCTCGGCAGTGCTATTAAACGCCCTTGTGTTTTTGGTCCTGGCTACGACTCTTTGGGCCCTGGCCCGGTTTGGCATCTTGTCCCTCCCGGAGCAAATGGGCGCAGGGTCGTTTCGTAGCCTACAGTTGTGGCAACTGTGGCCAGGGTTGTTCGGCTTCTTGATTGTACTGCTCGTCCCATGGTCGATTATGCACTTGGGGGCTGGATTGACATTTTCTCTGGTCATTGCCACCCAACTCATTGTGAGTATTCTTTGGGACAGTTTGCGTGGCCATGGGTTGCCGGGAACCGGAATGTGGATAGGCATTGCCCTGGTTCTGGCTGGCGCCATTCTGATTCTGCGTTCTTCCAATGTAACCAATTAAATATTGCGTTGCATTGGTTTGGCTACAAATCCACCGACGTGATATTTTAGCCCGTTGAGAAGTTAGGCAAAGGGGGAAGCTTTGTTCGGTGGAAAATGGATCTGGATATTCATCGGTTTGGTGATTGTTGGCGGATTGGCAACTGCCGGTTGGTTATTCAGAGGCAAGAATGCCTATGAATTCGTACAACCAAAGAGGGGAGATATCACCGAAGCCATTTACGGCCTCGGAAAGGTCAAGACCTACAAGAAGTACGACGTTAAAATTGGCGTAATGAGCACGGTTGAAAAGATCTATGCTCGTGAGGGCGACGTGGTTCACAAGGGACAACCTCTTATTCGCTTCTCTGAGTCGCTAATGTTCAACTCCCCAATCGACGGCACCGTTACCTTTCTTGGAGCCGACGTGGCGGAAGCCGTTGCTCCACAAATGGCCATCATGACCGTAAAGGACCTCTCCGATCGTTACATCGAGGTGTCCCTGGAACAGCAAGGAGCGCTTCGCGTCCGTAAGGGTCAGGCTGCTGATGTGATTTTTGAAAGCCTGCGTGGGGACAAGCTGCGCGGACAAGTCAAAGCGCTTTACCCAAAGAATGATGAGTTCCTCGCCCACATTGAAGTCGAAGGATTGATGGAAAATGTTCTCCCCGGGATGACGGCCGACGTTTCGATTACAGTCGGCACCAATCAAGATGTATTACTCGTACCTATCAGTTCACTGATCAACGGCCACGTCACCGTATTGCGGCAGGGCGATAAAACAAAAATCCCTGTGAAAGTCGGAGGCATCGACGGCAAGTGGGCTGAAATTATTGAGGGCGATATAAAGGACAACGACAAAGTGATGATGAAGAGGTCGGTACAATAAGGGAGAAATGGTCACGTGTGGTTTTTGGCTCTCAGACAAATGCTTTCCCGAAAAAAGCAAACAACCCTGATCTTCCTGGGCGTTGCATTCGGAACAGGCATTTATGTGATTATTGCTGGTATGCAACTGGGAATGCGTAACTACATCTCTGAACAACTTCTCAACAACACAGCTCACATCCTCATCAAAGGCAGCGAGAGGGATATCGAGGAAGGCGAGCTACGCGAGCGCTTTTACTCCGCGGAAAGTTTCATTAAGTGGATTGTGGCTCCGTCGGGAAAGCGGGATGAATCTCGCCTGGAAAACCCTCATGGCTGGTTCGAAAGACTGGATCAGGAGCCTCACGTTGTTGCCTACGCTCCTCGGCTGTCGATTAATGCGATCGTAGCCCGCGGTGGCCTACGTGCCAATGTTGGTCTGACCGGCATTATTCCCGAAAAGCATATAAAGGTCACCAGCATTGCCGACTATATGCGCTCGGGGAGTCTTCAGGGTTTAACCAGTGGTGGGAAAAAACTCATCTTGGGGTCGGGCGTGCTAAAAAAGATTGGCGCGACTGTCGGAGAAACTATTCGCGTCTCAACCGGACTGGGAGAGGCCCTGCCCTTTAAGGTTATTGGTGAGATCCACTTGGGTAATAAGCAAATCGATGACTCGATGATTCTTGCACATATCACCGATGCCCAGGCTTTGAACCACTCCCCCGGGCGAGTCAGCGAGATATCTGTAGCCCTTGACGATATTGAACTGTCAACACCCCTGGCTGAGAAGTGGTCCCTTTACACAGGGGACGATGTTCAAGGTTGGGAAGAGGCCAACGCCAGCTTTATGCAGTTAATTAATATTCAAGACATCATGAGATATATCATCACTGGGGCCATTTTGATCGTTGCCGCCTTTGGTATTTACAATGTTCTCAGTATCATGATCAGCCAGAAGCAAAAAGAGATCGCCATCCTCAGAAGTATTGGCTACGCACCTGACAAAATCCTTCAGCTTTTCATGATCCAAGGCTCAATGCTTGGCCTTCTGGGCGGCGGCGCAGGGTTAATCATTGGTCTTGGTGCCTGTTTAATTATTGGTAGCATCGACTTGGGATTTGAAATTGGCAAGGGTACCACCCTGCTGATTTCCTACGACTGGGACATCTACTTGACCGCATTTGTTGCTGCTCAGGTAGCGGCCGCCGTCGCAAGCATTATTCCCGCCCGCCATGCCGCAAAGCTCACGCCTCTTGATATTATTCGCGCTAATTTGTAGGAGACCCTGACCGTGCCAATTCTCGGAAAAAATATCATAAAGGAATTCGGCGATCCTCCTCATCGGGTTCTACATGAGATAAATGTGAACATCCAAGACGGTGAGTTCGTCTCGATTTCCGGAAAATCCGGTTCAGGAAAAAGTACTCTGCTCTATATTTTGAGTACTCTCGACAGTCCCACTAGGGGCGAGGTCCATGTAGATGGCATGAATATCGCCACCCTAAATGATACAAACCTTCACTCATTTCGAAACCTCCATGTCGGGTTTATTTTCCAGTTTCACTACCTTCTCCCTGAATTATCGGCCATAGAAAATATCCTCCTAGGACCGAGAAACATCGGGCAACATGAGGAGCTCCGAGATAGAGCCCATGATTTACTCAGAGACTTTGATATATTTGATCAGGCCGACAAGCTGCCTTCCCAAATGAGTGGCGGACAGCAACAGCGGGTGGCCATTGCCCGCTCTTTGATTATGAATCCCCGTTACCTATTTGCTGACGAGCCGACGGGTAACCTGGATACCACCAACGGACAAATGGTCATGGACATCCTTAAGGACCGGAATAAGACTAATGGAACGACCGTTATTCTTGTCACCCACGAACCAGACTATTCCGCTATTGCCGACCGAGAGATTCATATGATCGACGGACAGGTGGTCCCTAACCATTAAACCCTTTTGATAAACTGCTCACGATCAAAACGAATGCGTGGACCATAGACCCCGCCAGCAGCTCTCTTGCCTGCGCTGATCACCATTACGACTTCAGCCCCACGAGGTAACTTGAGCAGTTTTTTGATTCGCCGAGGATCGATACCCTCCATCGGACAGGTGTCAAAACCGTAAGCACGAAATGCCAGCATCAAATTTTCACAAGCCAATGCCGTTGTTTTTACCGCCCAGGTGAAGAGTTGATCACGATTCGCCGGCAAGGCAGGAATTGGCCGAAATAAACTGATCCCCCACATTCCTAATGCCCGCAGCCTGCCCCAAATGGATAACGGACCAAGGGTGTAGGCCATGGGCACCAGCTTCTTATAATAATCGATGGCCGGCTTTGGCACTGGCACAGAGGATTTCTCAAACACCTCCACCATTTGTTTGGCATTGGCCTTATAGGTATCGATCCGAGCAACAGCGACAATGAGGGTCGGAGCTGTGGCCGCTGCCGGCTGAGAAAAACAATTGCGGGCCAACTCATCTCGCTTCTCAGGTGTCTTTACCCAATAAAACTCCCAGGGTTGAAGATTGGAGGAGTTGGGCGCTTTCAAAGCTAAATCTAGGCATTTCTCAACGACGTCATCCGGAATGGGATCGGCCTCGTAACGACGCACACTTCTCCGTGCCGCAACCAGTCGCTCAAAACTGTCTGCTTCAACCAAGTCTTTACCATCATTGGAAAACTGCGGATCAAACTGGAGATCCAGATCCTTGTTCACTTCAGTCATGTCCTCTCCTTTTATCCCGGTTAAAAAGGAAATTTCTTCAATCGGGGCTCTTCTCTACCCCTTGGGTGAGAGTTCAGGCACAGTGCCCTCGTTTACCCGAGGGAGGAAAAAAATGAAAGCTGGAATCCTAATTATTTTGGCAGCACTTATCCAAGCCCCATTGGCCCTGGGCTTAGCAACAAGATCCTGTCCACAAAAGATCTCTGTTGAGTTTGGACAGCCGACGGTCGAAAAATGGTATGCGGAAAAAGCCTATGCCGACTTTTTCGCCAATGGCAACACCGTGTCCGCCGAGCTGGTACTTAAAAACACCTGGAGTTCTCAATGCTCCTATTCTAGCGTTGATTCTTCAGGACCGGTTTTTTCCGCTGTATTAAAGGGAACCTTCCGTGAAGGGACCAGCAACCCGGCAAAGATGGTTGTCTATATGTCTTTACCGATTCGGGGATTAACTGAGAACGACATTGGTGCCGCCGTGGTCTATTCTCCGCTCGCGACGGTGACCACTCAGGGCATTCAGCTCAAAGGCACCACCGAACTTTACTATGAGAGCGAAATGTGCAGCTGGGGTGACTGTATCCCCGACCATGTTTATCTTGGAGTTTTTGGCTTAGCTAAGGCCCAATAGGTTCAGGAAATCCTTGAGGTCTCTCCAATCCCGATTACAATAGCCTATATCACAAAGGGGGGTTGGAGTTGATCTTCACTAGACGATTGCTACTCATTATTGCTACAGCGATTGGCGCCCTGCTGCTCCACGAACAGCAGGCTCCTGCCTGGACAATTGCGAAAATAAGAGGAACGGTTGAACTTAAGCGAGGTGACACCACCTCTCCGGCGACACTCAATACAGAACTTCAATCAGATGATTTGATTATAACTGGACGCTCTGCCCGAGTTCTCTTATCCGAAGGCGAATCCAAACTGTGGCTGAGTCAACGCAGCCGGCTGAAGGTTGGATCGCTGGGGTCTGGTGGAGGTAAGCCTAGCACGATTGATGTCTCCTACGGAAAAATTCGGGCCCTTATCAAGTCAGATCAAGCAAAAAAGTATCAATACAAGATTGAGACTGCCGTAGTTGGTGTACGCGGAACTGAGTTCTTTACCCACAGTGATGAAAGTGGGCAGACGATTTGCACCCTTGAAGGACAAGTTGAAGCCACCCTAGAAGATGGAACAGCAATCCAGGTCAACGAAGGGCAGGGGCTCAATTTACGCACCGGCGAGTCCCCAAGCCTTGACCCCAATTCCGATTTTCTGGTCGCACAGTGGGTGGCGGACACCTCTTTTGAGCCGGAACGACCAGCCGTCTCTCTTGACTATGATGCAAAGCCTGGGATCCAACAGTTGGGTGAATCCTTGTTATTTTGGGGAGCTTCGTCCACGCTTCACTACTGTAGTAGTTCAAACTCCGACTTTAATGATCAAGTCTCTGATGATCTCAATTGTTTTCGTGCTCACCTGCGCCCCATCCTTCAGTATGGTAAATCGACAAGATTTTACCTAATGCCCTTGGTTAATATTTACCAGACCAACACTCAAACCCAGATTGATGATTTTCCCTCTTTGACTGGCAACAACCGAACCACCCTGACTGCTGCTGAGGCCTATTTTGAATCCCCCTGGAACCAATGGAAATGGCGGCTGGGATATCAGAGCGTGGAATGGAATGACGGCGTCTTGTTTTCGGCCAGAGATTGGTCTCCTGAGCCGATCACCCATCTGGGATTGCGAGCTCTTGGCTCTCTCGCTGGCTGGAAGGTGGACTTTGTGGCCACAGATGCTCATGAAGAGTCTGAACCCCTGGATGGGCATACTCAGGTTTCGATCCTTGGCGTGAACTTTTCCCTCCCTGATGATTCCGGCAGCATTTACCTTGCCCATACCAATTTCGGCAGTCATCACAGTGGAAAATCTCCCTATGCCTTTGGGCACGAGATTGTAAATGTGGGCTTGTACACCAAACATCGGTGGAGCCGATCAGATCTGAAGGCCTCTATCCTTTATCAGGATCATGTTCGGCACGTTGATGCTAGTGGAAGTAAAGGATCCGTTCAAGACGGAATGGGTGAATTGGAATTCGGGTTTTACCCATCTGGCACCAAACCTTTTCGTGTCGGCGGCCGCCTCTCCAGCGCGGGCCGCAATTATATACCTGTCTTTGAAGACTACTACAGACTTGGTCTCAGCGGTCTGGTGAGCAGTCGTGCAAATTTGGATCAGTATCGACTCTTTATCCAATGGCAAATTAGTGACAATCATCTTGTTGCAGCCGACTATGTTTCCTCTAAAGAGAGGTCTGCCACAGGCTTTGTTCGCCAGTCGATTGACACAGAAAATGGCGCCACCATCGGCCAAGAATTTGATTTACTCTATCAATGGAAACTCAACCCCAAACATCAGGTCATGTTTGGGGCATGGCACTTTATGCCGGATAAAATTTCAAACAATGAAGACGCCGCAACGGGATATCTGGTGAGACTTTCCTCCTCACTCTAAGGAGTCGAGGAGGATTCACCACCGGCGCTTATTTTTGGGCTTCGGTTCCCCGGTAGCGATTATCAATAATCACATCGTAGCTGAATATGCTCTGCCCCTGTCCGGTGCCACCAATCTCTTTTTCTCTTTGGGTATTGAGAATCTTGGCTAAAGCTGATGCGTCCTTTTTCATTTCATTGCCTTTTTGTGTGATGTAGTCATCTGACAATCCAGCGAAGAATGATTCCGGCTGTGTAGCCTTAAGGTGATCCCGGTATTTAATCAGGACTTTGGCGTAAATTGCCTGATAGGCCTCTTCCGTGAACTTGCCCAAACCTCCAACTTTTGCAATCGTCGTAGTGACAAAGTTCACTCGGCAACGGTCATTTGGATTCAGGCCCAGCTCTTCGGCTGGCCCCTTGAGCTTATCAATCAAGGTCTTCACTTTTTGCTGATCGTCACCGAATTTGGCCAACCAGGCTTCTCTGCCTGAACTGCTGCTCGAATCGAATTTGCAGGGTGCATCCATAAAAAAACTGCTCATGTCGGTGTACGGAGTTTTGATTTCCCTGGATTCAATTGCCTGGGCTGCAAATGTTGCGGCCAACAAGCCTAGGCCCATCAATAGTCGGATCACACTGATTCTGTTCATTTTAATACCTCTCCCTTGGGCGCACGTGAGAACGCCGGATTTATCTCCATCTATATAGATGCACCTATTTCAACCCCTATGCCCGGCCTGTACCCTTCCTCGTGGCCCCTGAAACGGGACATCTTTCCCAAGGCGCAAGAATGTCCCTCTCGCGTCCAAGGCTTAAACAATCGGCCGGGGGCCTCAAACCTCGCCTCAATGGAGCTGGAATGGGAATTGCTCGTAAATAGGTGCAATTATTGGTAAAGGATGATCATGAAAATTCAGCTCGCAAAGAACCTACGCAGAGAAATCCTTAGAGGGCACCCGTGGATCTACGCTAAGGCTTTAAAATCATTGCCTTCTTTGCCCAATGCCCAGCTCGCTCAATTGGCGGACTCCAAGGGGGAGCCACTGGCCTGGGTTCTTTGCGACCCCCACTCACCCCTTGCGGTGCGGGTGCTGTCTTTGGAGAGAAAACCTCCCCAAGACTCCTTTTGGCAAAGGCGATTTCAAAGGGCGCTGGACCTCAGATTTCCTCTTCTGAATGAGTCGACCAACTGTGTTCGCTTGTTTAATGGTGAGGGTGACCTCCTCCCGGGGCTGGTGTGCGATCTTTACGACGATACCGCCGTCATTCAGTTTGACGGTAAGGGCCCTGGAGAATTTTGGAATCGGGACCAGCTCTGCGGCTGGCTTGTTGAGAATACACCAGCCAAAACGATTGTCGAAAAATTCCGCTCTGGGAGCAAAGAGACCCACATTGTATTAGCAGGTCAACTCTCATCGCCCGAGATTGAGGTAAGGGAAAACAACTGCCAATACATTGTAAACGTCATTGAAGGCCAGAAGACCGGTTTCTTTTTAGATCAAAGAGAGAACCGACATTATGTGAGAAGCTTTTCACGCGAACTCAGTGTCGTGAACCTTTTTAGCTACTCTGGGGGCTTTTCCATTGCCGCCGGACTCGGTGGTGCTGAGTCAGTCACCAGCGTCGACATTTCTCCGGGAGCCATTGAACTTGCAGAGCGAAATTGGTCACTGAATCAACTGACACCAGAGTCCCATCAAGCCATCGTCGCTGATGTATTTGAATTTCTCCTTGATCAATCGCAAACCTGGGATTGCGTGATCGTTGATCCCCCCTCAATGGCCCACTCAGAAAAACAAAAACCCCAAGCCATCAACAAGTACCAGGAGTTGTTCTCTCTGGCCGCAAAGAAAGTGACCTCGGGCGGACATCTGGTCCTGAGCTCTTGCTCCAGCCATATCTCGTTTGATGATTTCTTTGCGATTATTAATGAGTCGCTGTCAAAGGCTCGAAGACGCGGACAGGTTCTGCGGATTTCTGGACAGGGATCCGATCATCCATTCCCTCATATCTGTCCCGAGCTCCGCTATTTGAAGTTTGCTCACCTGGCACTCAATTAAGGCGACTTCTCCATCTGTAGACCTGCTGGTCATCAGCCATTGAGTGTGTTTCCTTATACGCAAGGGCATAGCAGGGGATTTGTTGCCAATATCCCCCTATCGACTTATCTATAACAGTATGGATGACCTGAAGATTACCTCATTGCCTGGCGCAGATTCCTTTGCTGACGATTTAACTAAGCTCATCACCCAGAGATTTCACCATCTTGGTCCTGACTATCGGCCACGCACTCATCATTTGTTGGCGGACGGAAGGCCAAAGTACACCAACCGATTGATATTGGAGACCAGCCCCTACCTTCTTCAACATGCTCACAATCCTGTAAACTGGTTTGCCTGGGGGCCAGAGGCATTCTCTCTCGCCGAAAAGCTTAATCTCCCTATCCTAGTGAGCATTGGCTATTCCACCTGTCACTGGTGCCATGTGATGGAAGAAGAGTCTTTTGAAGATGAGGGAATTGCCCGCTACCTCAATGAGAATTTTATTGCCATCAAGCTCGACCGTGAGGAGCGTCCCGACATTGATGCGGTTTACATGGCTGCTGTTCAGGCCATGACCGGCAGCGGGGGATGGCCGTTGAATGTTTGGCTGACACCGGACAAAAAGCCGTTTTTTGGTGGCACTTATTTCCCTCCCCTGGATGGCTTTCGCGGGGCCAATATGGGATTCCTATCTCTACTGAAGATGCTCAAAAGAGCCTTTCAGGAGCAAGCGGAGCAGATTTCAACGTCGAGCGAAAAGCTCGTCGAGGCACTCAACAAGGGGATGCGCCCTGAAGCCGGTGATGCCTTACCGGGCCCCGAAGCCATCCGCCAAACAGTGGCCTACTACAAAGACAACCACGATCCCGTAAACGGTGGAATGTCAGGTGCGCCTAAATTTCCGAGCAGCCTTTCCACTCGCCTTCTCTATCGTTACTATAGTCAATCTGATGATTCCACGGCCTTGGTGATCGCCAACAAGACGCTCACCAAAATGGCACAGGGAGGAATCTACGATCAAGTTGGTGGAGGATTTCATCGCTACTCTACCGATCCCTTTTGGCTTGTGCCTCATTTCGAAAAAATGCTTTATGACAATGCCCTTCTGACACTGTCTTACCTAGACGGTTATCAGGCCACTAGGGATCCGGAATTCAAGCGGGTGGCTCAAGACATTCTTGAATACGTCACCCGGGATATGACATCAGTTGAAGGCGGGTTCTTCTCGGCTACGGATGCTGACAGTCTTGACTCCCAAGGACGCCGAGAAGAGGGCTGGTACTTTACCTGGACACTGAATGAGCTGGAAGAAGCTGGCCTGACGACAGACGAACTTCAGTTTGCGAAGACCCACTACCTAGTGTCTGAGCGTGGCAACTTTGAAGGGCGATCCATCTTGAATACCCAAAGGTCTGTGGAGGAAACCGCCCTGTCCCTAGGGCACGACTTGAATCGTGCCGAGGAACTACTCTGCTCTGCGCGGAAAAAGCTCTATCGTTTTCGTCAGACCAAACCTCTTCCAATACGAGATGAGAAGGTTCTTGTTTCCTGGAATGGATTGATGATTTCTGCCTTTGCCAAGGCGGGGCTGATATTGAGTAAGCCCGAGTACCTAAAAACCGCTGAAAAAGCGGCTGGATTTTTGATTTCCCACATGATCACAGATGATCAGCTAATGAGAAGCTTTAAGGACGGACAGGCGCGCCACCTAGGCGTTTTGGACGACTATGCCTTTTTCATAGCAGGTCTCCTCGATCTTTTTGAATCAACGGGAACTATTGACTGGCTCAAACAGGCCCAGGCTCTCGACACCATACTGGCTCTTCGATTTGAGGATTCCGCCGGTGGTTTTTTTATGATGGACCAAAACCAAGAGAATCTGTTGGCCCGGGAGATGCCCGCCTATGACGGGGCGGAACCATCGGGTAATTCAATCGCAGCCCTCAATTTGCTGCGACTTTATCAGATCACCGGCAATTCGACTTACCTCGAAAGGGCTCTACGTCTGTTTAAATCCTTTAGTGGTAATCTTAAATCACGGCCAATGATCTTGTCTGAAATGCTCATTGCTCTTGATTTTTATCTGGCAAAAGGACCTCTGGTCATTTTGCTTAAATCTGGACAGGATCCCAAGGGCTACAAAGAGCTTCTAGATGTATGGCGCTCATCTTATTCCCCACAGGCGACTCTCATCCAGGTGCAAGAGAATCAGATTGAGGAGCTTAGCAAGATCATTCCAGCCCTAAAGGGAAAAAGCTGCCTCAATAGCAAATCCACGGCTTATTTCTGCATAGAGGGCTCCTGCCGCCTGCCCACCAGCGATGCCGTCGCCCTTGGAAATCAACTTAAGACCGAATAGCGGACCTGCACAGGCACTAGCCAAGTGTCTCATTTTGAGACACTTGGCTTCTCACAAACAGACGTGCCAGTGTCGTACCCCTGATCACCCGAAGTCCCATTTTCGTCACAACTTGGCTCCCAACCTCTCTTCTCAAAACAAGGATGTGCTGAGTGGCCCTTGGCTTGCTTACTTGTATAAGTGGGTGTCTTAGGAGGATAGGTCACATGGTTACGAAGGTAACTTATGGGAGACCTGGGGTCATGATTGTATGGGCCGTTGGCCTTAGCATTGTATTGCAGGTTGCACCTGTTGCAGAGGCTAAGCGCACCATTAGGCGGCCTGCCAATCAACATTCCCAGTTTAATCCCAAAGCATATAAGACAAAGCTTGCTCTAGCTTTGGCCAAAAAGGCTTACAAAGCAAATGGGCATATTCCAAGGAACTTTAAGATCCTATCGATCAATAAAACTACGGTCGATTACTACTACACTCATGGTCGGATAGGATACATTTGCACCAATTCCCACGACTCGTTGATGGATTTATCGGAAAGACCCATCTGTACTAGCTTAGGAGATTTGGTTGGAATTGAGGACCTGAACAAAGGGAAAATCCACCGCTTTTATCGCAATCCCAATGGCAGCTACGACATTATATTGGGAGAATTTGCCCTAGAGCAGTTTAAGTGCAAGGTCTTCCCCGGAAACCAGGTTGTTCAGGCCTGTTCCCCATGGAATAAGATAGACCTCGTTAGTCAGTGACAAGGCTAATTACAGCAGGCGGTAGATTTCTTTTTTGATACAAAGGTCTGAAACAACCTCAATACCAGCTTTCCTTGCCTTCTCTTCAGATTCCGGATGAGTCACCCCTTCCTGCAGCCAAATCACTTTTGGCTTTAGAGGAATCAACTCATCAATCAAAGCTGGAACATGTTCAGGAGCACGAAATACATCGACGATCTCAAGAGGCTGAGGAACATCCCGAAGGTTTGGATAGATAGGGCAACCGAGGATGTTGGTCTCCTTCGGGTTCACACCATCCACTTGATAGCCTCGATCCACCAAAACCTTACTAACCACAAAACTTGCCCTGGATGTGTTGGAGCTAATCCCAACGACGGTCACGCGATTATACTTTTGCAGAATTTCTTTGATTTTACTGTCTTCCATAATGACCCAGTTAACTCCCGATTGCTTCATTTGGCAAGAGCCGTGGCCATTAAGTTTACGAAAATATTAGGATTTGAACCTACCTCCAAAAAAATCCATACTCTTGTCATATAAAATCCTTCGCCGGACCATTAAGGCACATGGAGTTGATGATGGGGAGTGATCCGCCTCTGACAAACAATTCAGAGATATCAGAGGCCGAGTTGAGATCATTTCACAGCAAGGCCTTTCACTGGGCCCTTAGTTTGACCCAGGGTGACCATGAGGATGCGAAAGAAATCATGCAGAAGGTCTATTTAAAAATCTATGAAGGGCAAGCTCGCTATGTGGCTTCACCAGAGGCAAGTCTAAAAACCTGGCTGTTCGCGGTAATCAAGAGAACTACCCATGAGCATCGCCGGAACATTTGGAAGCGGCTTTTTCGCGAGAACCCGTCTTTGAGCACGGACAGTTCGGAGGAAAATAGGGACTTCTTTTCCCCCGAGTCCCTTGACCAACGGAAGCGGGTTCTCGCCGCTCTTCAATCCTTGCCAGATCGCCAGAAGCAAATCATAGAACTAGTGACTTACCATGATCTAACAGTTGCAGAGGCGGCCCGAGTGATGGATGTCTCTCTTGGTTCAGCGCGCACACACTACCACAGAGCCAAAGAGAAGTTACGACAGTTATTAAAGGGGGAATTGGTATGAGTTCTGACAAGAAAAAACCAGAGAAAGATTCTCTCGACCAACTCATTAGTGACGCCCTTGAAACCCATTACGGTCGGCAACAGGATCCTTCCTTTGACGAACTCAAGGACAACTCCAAAGGCACGGATATAGGACAGGTTTTGCCCAGACCCTTTGCCTGGAAATGGGTGCCGGCTGCGGCGGTTGCAGTGGCCATACTTTATGTCGGCTGCCCCACGGTAATGGACCGATGGAACCAGAGACAAAATGAGATGAATCAAGCCCAGGTGTTTTTTCGCCAGACCAACTGGGACGGCCCAACTGACTTTTTGATTGAAGATCTACCAACCAATGAACAACTCAATTCGGTGCCCCAGTTTGACGGAAGTATGTGATGAATATGGAGGGAATTATGAAATACGTGATTTTAGCCGCTATCTTAATGACAATGACGATTTCCGTTTCGTCTTACGCCGATGATGATATCCGACCTGATCTCCCCCTCAATGTTGAAGGCCCCCCTCCGGAGGGATTTCAAATGGGCTTTCCCGGACCCCAGGGAGAATTGGGGGACTACGGACGAAACCACCGTCGGCACGGCAAATTTGAAAACCGCAGGGGCTTTCGCGGACAAAAAGGAATGAAGCGAGGCCGTCGTGGCCCGCGAGGGATGCGCGGCCATTTGTTTCCGCCAGAGTTGGTGATGAGGCAACAAAAGGAACTCGGACTTTCGGATGACCAACAAAAGAAGATCATCAAAATTATGTCGACTTTTCAGGGCGAAGTGGTGCAACTCAACTGGAACTTAAAGTCAGAGGAGCAAAAACTGGATGAACTTGTCTCAAAGGACAAGGTTGACGCCAAAGCAGCTGACAGCCAGATTCAACGAATCCTTAGTGCAGAGGGCAAGCTCAAGGCAAAACACCTTGGGATGCTCATCGAAGTCAAAAATATTCTCAATGGGGAACAAATTGAAAAGCTCAGGGACCTTAAGCAAGAGCAGCGGCGTATGCGCCGAGGCGGCCCAATGGGACCCGGCGGACCGGGTGACCATGAGGGTCCTCCTCCCGGAGAGGATCACGATGATGGGGATGAGGACTAAGAGCATTTGACATCGGAAACCATATAAAAAAAGGGGTCCTCAGCTGAGGACCCCTTAGCACTGGGTCATTTAGTGTTTTAGGTGTTAATAGATTGTCTCGGGAATTGGAACCGACATTTGATAGAAATCCACTGGCGCCATCCAGTCTGAACCGTCCTGCAATGGAGCTGCAGAGACCTCATTGGAAACTGCCGAGCAGTCATCATTCCAAGTAATGTCACGCGATCCCCGCTGGGCGCAGTAGGGATTACCGAACTGGCCCAGATGGGCCGCAATTTGCTGGCCGGCTGTATCCACTGGCAATCCAAGAGCTACGCCGAGGGACTGACAAAGATCCGGATAGTTCACACAAAAGCCATTCAATCCGAAATCGGCAATGTTCTCTGTGCTTGATTCAGCTCGACGCATAAAGTACATCGCTGCCTTAGCAGCCCTTCTGTTAGCCACAAAGTCCGTGTAAATTACCAAACCATTTTGGTCGTTGCGAGGAGTTTCGCAGGTGACTGGATCTTCAAAACTGGCCGCAGCACCGTTGTAGAACATGGTCACGCCCTTCCACAAGCCGTTATCTCGACCGACGCGGAGATAGGCTGCTTCGGGATCGTCAGCATCTGCAGGGTCACACAAGGTGTCCGAGATCTGAATCTCAGTCTGCCAGCTGTTACTGTTTGTGAACGTCACATTAACAGCAATCTTTCCACCTTTAGACTGAGGGTTATCGGCTTCCAGAATGGCGATATCGAATCGCAACTCATAGTGACCTTCCTCAACCTTGATATAACCCACAGGACGGTTGGCCTGTTTTAAAAGAAGTTCAAAATTAAGAAATGAGGTCTTGCGGTACTGAACCGTCACGTCGTCTTTTTCAATGTGCATAGTACCAGTTGAACCATCTGGGACCTGCCCAAGACCACGGGCCACATCGCGAACAATCAAATGGCTAAATCCAAACATCAATCGTGCCGTGCGCACATAAAAGCGCAACAACCTCGGCTGACACTCCATGAAATCCAAATCACCACAGATGTCATCCTCCTGAGCCTTACTCAGAACTCCACCTGGCTTAGCCAGAACTTCAGGAGTTTCATCGCTAATTGACTCGGGTACAAACTCATCATCAATGGCTTTGAGATTGCCTGCCAGAGCCGCAAGTGCTGCGTCCTGTTTGGCGTACTCTTCATCCTGCTTGGGTTGATCCCCACAGCCTGAAGCCATAAGAAGTGCTCCGGCAAGTCCGATTATTAGCCAGTTGTTTTTATTAAATAGTCCCATGATTAGGCCTCCGTTCGTGTATTTCCTCATCCAATTTCCAAGTGATTGCGAACATACGTACAGCCTGCGAACACTTACTAAACGTCTTGGTCCAGATTTGTGTGCCAGGAATTCTGTCAAAATTTATAAATACTTGTTTTTACAGCTCTTTTTGCCTAACCGAAAAGTCGGCAAAAAAAACTGGCACAACGCCGCCCTGCCGCCCGTTTATTGATTATCAGGCGGACTCGTTGTGCTCACGTTGATTCATGTTTTGTGTGAAATGCCGATGAGCCTGAAAGTGACGTAAATTTGCCTGATAAACGCGCTGAAAGTGACTGCTGCGACGCCAGCGCAGCCGGAGGCGGACGACGCCTATCCAAGTGATAAGTGGAGTTCGCCGATGGCGAGCACGCGCCTCAGAAGTCGCTTACGGTGCGAGATATAACGATTTAGCAGGTGAATTTACGTCGCTTTCAGGCGCTGTTACGGGGAATCAATCAGCGGGGGCAGGTCCTTTAATGACTGGTGATGAAAAGATTGACTGCAGAGACGAAGGAACTGTGTCTATGCTTTATCAAAGACTAGGTCGCCCTGCACTAAGCAAGACTTTGTACTTGGTTGGACAGCGAAATGTGGCCGAAGAAATTGTGCAAGAAACTTTTGTGAAGCTCTGGCAGAAAAAGCCAGTGTTTGAATCCCTGCGCCAAGCCTACGCCTGGGTCTACCGCTGCTGCACCAATTCGGCGATTGACCATCTGCGCAGCAAAGGAAACCAAACTCTGGAGCTTGAGGCGGAACAAACAGCCGAGTCCATCGGTCTCGACCTTGAGCAAAAGACGGACCTAAAGAAAACCTGGAAAGAAATTCTTGATACACTCAATGAGAAAGAAGCTGAGCTATTTGTTTATCGCTCGGTTGAGGGAATGAGTCAGGATGAAGTGGCCGAAGTGATGGGCATCTCCCGACGGACCGTCAACCGAATCCAGGACAAATTAGCCAAAAAGATATCCAAAATTCAGGAGCGCCGCCATGCCGGATAAAACAAAACAAGAGCGCCGCTCCCTTTATCGCGACCATCTTCGCATTTTGAAAATAGAGGATGCCAACGTCCCGCTGACCGATCAACAAATGGCTGAGTTGGGCCGCATCGAAGAGCTAGAGCTTCCTCCTCTGCGCTTACCGGCGCCTGAGCCCTCTTCGTTCCGGTGGCTACAGTGGATGCTCTCGCCTAAATCGCTGAGTGTCTCTATTGCGGTCGCCTTTTCACTTGTATTTACTGTTTTAGTATTGAAACAACCCAAAGATCACCTAACTGCAAAAGGTGCCATCAGGGTTTCGGTCTTCTGGGAACGCGACGGGAGGGTCTCACCCTTTAATTCTGAGACAGAACTTAAGGACGGAGATCGAGTCGGCTCCTCGGTTCTCAGTGCGAGCGAAGCCGTTGCCTACTGGGCCATTTCTGACAGCGAATTCAATGTCATCAGTGATCCGGACGACATCCGCACGAGTCGCATTAATCTTGAACCCGGAGAATCTAAAAACTTTTCCTCAAGCTTTACCCTCGTCGCGCCTAACCAAGGCGAACATTTGATTGTCATCGTCTGTCCAAAAGAGGAACATCAAGGTGGCAAGAGTTCCCAAAAACTAAATACGGTTTTCAACCAGGAATTTGTTTCCCAGTTGATTTCAAAGGGACAAATTGAAGCCAGCAACTGTATGTATGTTGGCTATCGCCTAAGGAGGTTGGCAAAATGAAACTTTTAAAATGCCTTGCCTCTATTTTTCTCCTCGTTGGTCTTGCTCACCAGGCCGGCGGCAAAGACAATATGGCCTTTCATGCCCTGATTGTCAGTGCCGAAACATCCTATTTAAAGACTGAAGTACCTCTCAATTATGCTGAGCTCGACGCGGACCGCGTAGCCCGAGCCATGAGAAAGGCGGGCCGCACCCCCCCAGGCTCCATTCACCGCCTTAAGAATCCCAGCATTGCTGAATTCAATTCTTACGTGCGGAAGATGTCCAAACAAGGGAAGCGAAAATTCCTGTTTTACTTTTCCGGTCATTCGGATGAGCAGGGTCTCCATCTAAAAGACGGTCTCATCGACAAAAACCGATTTCACGATATGCTCCAGACCATCACCTCAAAGGTGAAGGTTGTTATTTTAGACAGTTGTTTTTCGGGAGCCTTGAAAACAAAAGGGGTCAAGAAATCTCAACCAATTGATCTCGTCCACTATGATGTGGATGAACCAACAGGTTCTGTGGTTTTGACTTCCAGTTCCGGCGGAGAATTTTCCTACGAATCGGAGAACCTAAAGGGAAGTATTTTTACCTATCATCTGGTCTCCGGCATCTATGGGCAGGCCGACGGCAATGAAGACGGTCTGGTCACCATTGATGAGCTCTATCAGTACGTCTATTCGCAGACCAAGTACCAAAACATGGTCTCTGGCGGCCCGGTTCAACATCCGGAATTTGATTCCAAGCTCACGGGACAGGGCGCACTTGTTGTTTCCTTCCCGGCTCGCATCAACGGACGAATTCAGCTCCCCAAAGGACTTCATGGGGAACTCACTCTTGCGGCCGCCAATGGGGTGACTTTCTTTAAGTTCTTTAAGGCCAAAGGTGAAGACCGCTCGATAAGTCTTCCCTATGGCACCTACGATGTGACGGTCAACGAACCCTCACGGGTTGGCACGGGTCGAGTGGAACTTCTTTCGGATGAAGAGATTCCCTTGCGCAACAACGATCTTGTCTGGAGCAACCGTACCCAGGACAAGGTTCAATCCAAGGGCATCGAGAAGAAAGAGCGTATGGACGAGTTTCTCTTCGGCATCAAGCTTGGCAGTCACCCCGGGTTTGTCGAGGGACTTGAAGGCGGCGGTAGTTCCGAGATCTTTATGCTCACCCCTGCGGGTTCCTTCCTCGGTGGGGGTTGGCGTTTTGCCATTAATGCCGGTAGCCAAACTCACGACATCAAGAACACTCCGGCAAAGGTTTCCTTTGAGCGCTTTACAATGGGATTTGAGGCTGACTACCGAGGGATTGACAGCTGGAATAATGATTGGATATTTGGCCTAAGAGTTGGAGGCCTTGAATCAAAAACCGATATCGAAAGCGCAGGCCTCACTCATTTCACTCTCGGCACTAGGTTTTATCCCCAAACCTTTCCTTTGAAATTTGGCGTGCATTTGGGATTTGAAACAGCGACATTTAAAGACTCCAAAAAATCGGAAGACGTATCGACCCTGGAATTCTCAATATCCTATTAGCTTGAGGACAGTTATTTGCGGCTACTGTGGTGGTTGATTTTGACTCTCGGATTGGCACTTCCGCTGAAGACCTTTGCCGAGTTCGCGCACAAAAGCGAAGGGCAAGTCCGTTTTACATCCAACGCCAATTATGAAAATGGAAGTGAGGACTCAGATTGGATTCTATCTGCAAGGCAATCATCGAATGGACGGTTTTCCCTCGGCGAATTTGGGCTCCGCGGCCAATTGGACAAGTACATTTCTGAGTCCCAAAACGATGCCTTTTCCTGGAGAGGTTCCTTCTCCAGACCTCAGAGTACTGACAATTCTGATTGGACACTATGGTCTGGAATTTTTGGCACCCATTATCTTCAAGGGGCTCCAGGAAACACTGAGTCTAATTTCGACCAGGTTGGTCTCGACATTGGTGCCGAGTTCTTCCATCAACTTGGAACCGCGGAAGCGGCCTTGGGCCCTGCTTATCAATTTAAGTCTTATAGTAACTTCGACGGCCGTAAAGATCACACTCTGTCTGTTTACGGAGAGGTTCTCTTCTCCCCTCAGCGATGGAAACTGATCCCGAGCGGCGATTTTGGCTATACCAATTCAAGCCTCAGCGAGTATTCTAAGCTGTTCCTCACCCTCTCCTTTCGTGCGGAGTTCCAAACCCGGGGTCCGTGGAGTATTGAGGGTGAGTATCTCATCCGCTCGACCAGATTCACTTCGCGCACCATCGCTCAGTCGACAGCCGTGTCACGAGGACGCGGCCAGGTCACCTTTAGTACTGTCGAAACCAACGAAAGTCACAGCTACCGCGAGTTCTCGTTAGCTGGATTTCGGCAACTTTTCGATCAGTGGAAAATCTCCTGCGGTTTTAGGGCCTTAAGTCAGATCTCTAAAAGCGGCATTGAGGATTATTCATCTCTAGAGATGTTTGTCCTCATGACTTCGTCTTACTAATAAACCAACCAAGGGGCTGCTATGTTCTATCGTATTTTTGATCACTTAGGGACGGCACTATTCGTGGGAGTTCTTGCTCTGTCTCTAAATGACACGATCGCGCAGGCTGACGATACAACCGAGATCGAGGCCGCTGAGACGGCCACAGAAGAAGCCTCAAAAGGTGAACACTGGCGCGAAGCTGTCATGGCCAAATATGAAATCTCGGAGGAGCAATACAAAAGTCTTCAGGATCAGGGTCTTAAAGGAAACCAAATTGCTATTGTCGCTGGTCTAGCTAAGGAATCAGGAAAGAGCTTGGACGAAGTTGCTAAGATGAGAACCGAAGATAAAATGGGTTGGGGAAAGATCGCCAAAGAAATTGGCGTTCATCCGAGCACCATCGGACATTCGGTGTCTGCATTGCGCAAAGAGGTGAAGTCGAACCGCCACGAGGCCAAGCAAGAGCGCAAGAGAGAACGACGTCAAGCCAGGGCCGAAAAGCGTGAGGCACGAAGAGCCGCGCGGACGGAAAGAAGAGGTAAAGGACCAAGGAAGTAATTAAAACTGGTCCTCAAAGATGAGCTTCCACTCATCCGGATTGTGGATTTCAATGACCTTGTCCCGCAGATCCTTGCGGGACAATATCTTCTTAAGCACGGGCACAATGTGCTCATCCACTTTGGATAGGATCTTAAACAGCCTAATGGTATGACCGATACTGGCCTCGCGACACCCCTGAGGCAATTCCGATCGCGGCTGCCAAAAGGACTTAGCTTGCCTCTTGGCTGCCCACCAATAATGACGCCATATCGGAAAATTAATAAAAATGATGAGTTGCGCTCTCTCAAAGCGTCTCTCAATGACATCTAGGGGACCGAAGCCGTCAATAATCCATCTATTTTCATCCGCCACTTTGTTGAGAATTTCTCTGGTTTCCTCCTCGGGTCGAGGCTCGAATCCTGACAGGTATTGAATAGAATCCACGTGAGTAATGGGGAGTCGCCTCTTCATTGCAATTTTACGCGCCAAGATGGTTTTGCCTCCGCCACCATTTCCGATAATGGCAATGCGAGTGAAGCGCTCGTCCTGGGTGCCCCGTTCCCTGGGCTCCGGCGTGGATTTCATGCCTAATATTCTATGGATATTCAATTGGAATTGGAAGACCTGAGCCGAGAATAATAGTGAAATGCCCCAGACTCTAGCCTGAGCTTGGGGCATTTCATAGGAAGAAGAAGTGTTTATGAGAAGGAGTCCTTAAGGCCAGCGAGGGCCAAGGACCCGAAAATCCAAATCAATTCATGATCAAATGGTCCAGGTTATTTTTGCTAGAATTGTTAACCGTGTGGCAGACCTGCCTGAGCTCTTCATGAGCAACCTCCAGTCAGCACATCCCTGTTTACCCTGACTTGTTTCATTGCAAGTCACATGCGCGGGTGATCCATCGTCAGATCAAAAAAACCGCTATCTCGGGTATATGTTGATGTTGGAATTGTTACGGCGTCGAGAACTTCGACAGAATTACTTGTGATCAGTCGGCCTCGCTGACACATTTTGGGAGGAAAGCGCCAACTGCTG
This sequence comes from Pseudobdellovibrionaceae bacterium, assembly GCA_020635075.1. Taxonomy (NCBI): domain Bacteria; kingdom Pseudomonadati; phylum Bdellovibrionota; class Bdellovibrionia; order Bdellovibrionales; family Pseudobdellovibrionaceae; species Pseudobdellovibrionaceae bacterium. The sequence goes on from JACKAM010000002.1 coordinate 577,721, forward strand.
ATCAACCAAGTGATCAAAAACCTGTATGAGATTATCGTGTTGTCGCCTATGCAGCGGGAAGCCCACCGATTCGCCAAGAAGTTCAATTGTCTGGTGAATGGCCTCAACCGTGGACAAATATCCCTGCCGAGGCTGTTTTCGCACGCGAAAGCGGGATTCTCTCTCTGGGGTAAAACAAATCCTCGGTAGCTGAGAAAGGTTTTCGCTTTCTCGAATCATTCTATTGGCTGTTCCCCATGAGCCATCAATCACAAAAACGACCAGTTTTTTCTCAGGAGGAACCAAGTGACTAAGCACCTGATCGTCACACTGACTTAAGTTCAATGATAAACCCTTTGGGTAGAGTATGACTGGGAAAAAGCTTTGGTCTGCTAGGATCTTATTCACTCCCAAATGGTGGCCAAAGCTCTCACCCCTAAAAAGATGGGAATCCTGCAAAACAAGATGGGAGAGCCGTCCTGTCGCAATTCTCTTTCGCGCCTCCACAGGATGGATCAGGATGACGAATTTAATCTTAGGGTCAAAGGCAAGTATTTGGGAGCAATAACAAGCCAACTGTGGTTGAAAGCAAACTCCACAAGAGGGACGAAACCGAGCTCTTTCTCTGAGGTCCTGCTCCAGTTTTTTGGCTCTGTACTGTTGAATATTCAAACCCCATCTCCCAGCAGATTCAACCCTAGCCCATCCCATAAAAAGGGTCTATACTTGCTTTTAATGGAAAATCCTTTTCGCATCAAATACCGTCGCTCAATTCTGATTCCCCTGATTATTGTCATCAATGGAGTGGTTTTCTATAAGTGGCAATCGGCCCCAGCTGACGACCTCAATAGCTATATGGCCCAGAATTTTCTGGTCAGCTGGGAGGCATTGCAACAGGGGCGTGGCTGGGTGCTACTCACCTCTGCCTTTTCTCACCTACACTTTTTCCATTTTTTCATAAACATGTATGTCCTGTTAGGCTTCGGCTCATTTCTTGAAAAAACCCTGGGTAGACTTAGATTCCTAGTTTTTTATTTAATTGCTGGAGTCGTTGGCTCCCTTGCCCACGCCATGGTCTCAGCCTTCTATCTGGGAGACCCCAGCCTGCCCGCTCTGGGAGCCAGTGGCGCCCTGGCGGGTGTCATATTGGTATTTTCGCTCCTATTCCCAAGAGAAAAAATTCTGATCATGGGAATCATTCCTGTGCCGGCGATCTTTGGCGCCGCACTGTTTATTGGCCTTGATATCTGGGGCCTCGTCGCACAGAGCGAGGGGGGAGGGCTGCCAATTGGCCATGGAGCCCATTTGGGTGGCTCTTTTACCGGAATAATTTACTACCTTCTGTTTTTACGTCCCACAATCAGCCGATATCGGCGACAAATCCTGGTGGGATGATAATCTGACGTAAAAGGAGAATCACTGTGAAGACTCAAGGTTTCATGTTGTTAATTGGGATTATACTAGGATGGGCAGGCCCATCCCTGGCTCAACTTGAGGTGAGTAAAATTCCTGAAACCATTGAGCTCAAAGAGAAGGACGGCGGGTGCCTGGATGGTTCGCCGTGGTCAAGCTCAAGCCTCAGCGAAAAGGGCAAGGTTCAGGTTTTGTTCTATGTCGACCCGGATGAAAAAGATGCCAACACCAAATTTGAAGATGAACTCAAAGTGAAGGCTGACGACGAAGGCTACGAGTTTGACTCCGTGGCCGTTATCAACATGGCTGCCACCTGGAAGCCCAACTGGATTATCTCTTCTATTCTGGAAGGAAAGCAGAAGAAATTCCCCGACACCCTATACCTAAAAGATCTTAAAAAAGTTTTGGTCAGTAAGTGGAGCCTAAAAGATGACGCCTACAATGTGGTGATCTTTGATAAGTCCGGCAAAGTGGTCTTCCTGAAATCTGGCGTATTGTCGGCAGAGGAAATGGAATCAGCCTACTCGACAATCAAAGAAAACATGTAAGCCTGTTATCCATGACGGCGCCGATAGGACAGGTCTTTTGCCGCCGTCTCCCAGTCGGGAAACTGAAATTCAAAACCAGATTTCAGTAGTCTCGTGGGAACCACTCGCCTGCTCTTTAGCAGCAACTCGGTATCCGTTCTTAAGACAAGGGCTCCCAGCTCAGCCATCCACTTCGTGGCCGGAAATCCGATGGGAATTCCCAGAGCAAGACGAAGTTTTCCCATGAACTCTTTTTGTGGCAAAGGACCAGGTGCACAGAGGTTCACAGGCCCGTCAATTTCGTCATGGCGAATAAGGAAATCAATGGCTCGGCAGAAGTCCAGATCATGGATCCAACTCACGTACTGGTGACCACCCCCAATTGGGCCTCCCAATCCGAGCATCGTCATCTTGTAGAGGACATCAAACACCCCACCACGACCGGGACTCATCACCATCGCTGCCCTTAAGGCCACCTTCCGCGTTTTTGGAGTCTTCGCCTCAGACAGTTCCCGTTCCCAGGCCTTGGCAATTTCGATGCTGTACCCCCAATAGGAAGGGGCATCCAATTCTTGTCCACCGATAATTCCTGTGTCCTCGTCATTTGCCTGATCAAAACGATGGGAATAGATCGTCGCCGTGCTCATTTGTAACCACAATGCGGGAGGCCTGGATGCGCCCTCAATGGTTTGGCCAATCACCCTAGTGGACTCAACCCGAGAGTCCATCATCTCTTTTAGGTTGGTTTTGGTGTAGCGACAGTCCACGCTCCGGCCGGCAAGATTGACCACCAGATCCGCACCGTCGATAGCCTCAGCCCAATTTCCCAAAGTGCGACCATCCCATTTGATCCAGCCCTTTTCTCCCGAACGGCTAAGGTTCAAAACTTGAATCGCTTTATCCCGAGAAAAGTGCCGCCTAAGGATGGCCCCGACCTGCCCTGAGCCCCCGGCCAATACAATCTTCATCTCTTCTTCTCCAAGAATGGGAGATTGGCTTGCCGCCCCTTGTCCATACAATTTCGCCTGCCCGTTCGCAGGAAAGTCTTTCCCCCAGTCTACAACACAGCACTCTGTTGTCACTTAGGATTCTTGCGATCCACCAACTCTTGGTGTTACCCTTAATCCTTGAGACCAAAGGAGTGAATTTGTGACCAAAAAAGCCAAACTGGAAGTTCGACCTTCAACCTATGAAGACATTGAAGGAGTACAAGAACTCGTTAAAAAGGTCTATCGCGGTATGGGCGGTTATTCCAAGGATTCCCTGCGTGGACAAATGACCAATTTTCCAGAGGGCAACCTTGTCGTTTTGCTGGATGGTAAAATCGTTGGCTACAGCGCCTGCATTATCTTAAAGGAGCAGGATGTTCTCAAACCACACACTTGGTACGAGGCAACGGGCGGTGGCTTTGGCACAACCCACAATCCTAAGGGAGAGTTTCTTTACGGTTTTGAAACCTGTGTTGACCCCGAGATTCGTCGCCACCGAATCGGTGCCCGCATCTATGCCGCCCGCAAACGTCTGGCCAAATACTTGCGTCTTAAAGGAATCGTATTCGGTGGCCGGGTGCCTAACTTCCATCACCATATCGATCGAGTGAAAACACTTAAGGCCTACGTCAAGCAGGTCAAAGCGAAGAAGATCAAAGACCCAACTCTTGAGTTTCACCTGCGCAATGGATTTGAACCCATTGGCATCTTGGAGAACTACCTCCCTATTGACAACGAGTCCCTGGGGCACGCCGTTCATCTGATGTGGAAAAATCCGGAATATGTTTCGCCTAAGGCAAAAAAAGGCTCACTACTTAAACCAAATTTTGTTCGTGTTGTGAGCGTTCAGTACAAACAGCGAATCATTAAGTCGTTCAAAGAATTCGCTAACATGGTTGAGTACTATGTGGACGTGACTTCTGATTATAGGGCTGACTTTGTACTCTTCCCGGAGCTCTTCACCATGCAGCTCCTGTCCATCAAAAATGAACAGGTGCCACCCAATGTGGCCATGGAACACATGACCCAGTATGCAGATCGCCTCAAAGAGATGTTTTACAAGCTGGCGATCAAATATAACGTCAACATTATAGGTGGCTCCCACCCCACACCAGTGGGAAATCACATTGAAAATATCAGCTATATTGCCCTTCGCAACGGAGTGATGCATGAGCAGTCTAAAATTCACCCAACACCGGACGAAAGATTCTGGTGGAATTTTGAGGGCGGCAACGAGGTTAAGGTGATTGACACGGACTGTGGCCCAATCGGCGTCCTCATTTGTTATGACAGTGAGTTCCCGGAACTCTCTCGACACCTAGTCAACCAAGGGGCCTTGATTCTCTTTGTTCCCTTTTTAACCGACAACCGCCAGGCCTATTGCCGGGTTCGTTACTGCTGCCAGGCTCGCGCAGTGGAAAACCAAATTTACGTCGCCACGGCCGGAAATGTGGGAAACCTTCCACGAGTGGCCAATATGGATATTCAATATGCCCAAAGTAGTATCTTCACCCCTTGCGATTTCCCCTTTGCAAAGGATGGAATTGCCGCGGAAACTACACCAAATGTGGAAATGGTGGCCATTGCCGATTTGCGACTCGACACCCTTATGGAAGCCAGAGCAAATGGGGCGGTTAAAAACTTGATGGATCGAAGACACGACTTGTACTCGGTCACCTGGCACCAAAAATAAAGGAGAGTAATCGATGATTCTCACCAATATCGAGATTGTCCCCGGACGAAACATTATTGAGCATTACGGTCTGGTCCAGGGAAACACCATCAGGGCCAAACATGTTGGCCGCGATTTCATGGCTGGCCTCAAAAACATATTCGGCGGCGAACTACGCGGCTACACCGAATTGCTCAGCGAGAGTAGACAAGAGGCCCTTTCTCGGATGATCGAACAGGCCACCGGGGTTGGCGCGGACGCCATCGTCAATATTCGCTTTTCAACATCATCCGTCGCCCAGGGGGCGGCGGAGATTCTGGTCTACGGTACGGCTGTCAAACTGGATTAGTAAATGGTTGAGCTCGTCGTCATTGCCACACTAGTTATTTTGGGCTTTGTCTTTGGACAGATATCCGAAAAGCGTCATTACCGGGAAATAGAAGAGCGTGAAAAGAATCTTCATCACATCCCCGTCGTTAGCGGTGAATGGAAGGAGCATATTGACCCCGATGACGAAGGAGTCGCTGTTAGCGCCGGCACAGTGGTCGCCTCTGATTACTTTAAATCCTTTGTCAGCAATCTGCGCAATATCTTTGGGGGACGCCTCAACGCCTACGAAACCTTGCTCGATCGTGGACGCCGTGAAGCCATACTAAGAGTCAAAGAGAAGGCGGTTCGCCTAGGTGCCCACAAAATCGTCAACTTGAGAGTCGAGACCTCGACGGTCAACTCAGCCGGGGCCCGCCGAGGTTCTATGCCATGTGTAGAGTTGTTTGCCTACGGTACCGCCCTCTACAAGAAGAAGCCCGCAACTGATGAAGTACGTTCCTAAGGAAATCGATCAAAACGTCAATCGTCCAAAGGAGCACCCCCTTGTGGATTTTGTTTGGCTTATTGTCGGCACAGCCGTGGGTATAGCCATTCTTGTGTTCTTGGCTGTTCAGCTTTCGTCTTCTGTCGCCGACCGGATTTCTATGGAGAAGGAAGTTGAGCTTGTCGATAATCAGTTCGGCTGGAAAGGCAAGGAGGGAAATACTCCCCCGACAGCTGGCACTCAGGCCAAGAGTGAGGCGAAGGATCTTCAATTTGCCGACGAAAGGCGGCAGCTTCAATCACTGGTTGACCAATTGTGGTTACCCTTTTCACCTGAGGCCAGCCTACATTTGAGATCCTCTATTGACCCTGCTCCCTTTGAAAATGCCTATATGGGCTTGGGTGGACGCATGGCGGTCACAACTGGGCTGCTGGAAAATTCGGAATCTGAAAACGAACTGGGGTTTGTTATCTGTCATGAGATTGGCCACTTTGTTCATCGTGATGTCATCAGGGGACTCAGCACCCGGTTTATGCTGATGGCCGCCCTCAGCCTACTGGGACTGAGTGATAACAATTTGGGAGTTGTGAATCTTGGAGTTGATTCAAGCCTTCTCTCCTACTCCCGCGACCAGGAGTCAAAGGCTGATGAATTCGCCGTTAGCTGCGCCAGCCAGAAATATGGACATATTGAGGGCTTTGATACTTTCTTTGTCCGGGCCACCAAAAAGAACCCAAAGATATTGGACAACAAATTCTTTCAGTATATGAGCACTCATCCTATCAGTGAGGAGCGCATCAAGCACCTTCGAGACTATGCCAGTATAAAGGGAGTTTCCCCAGAGGGCCCTTTAACCCAACAGACCCTCTGGAAGAAAAAGGCACCGCAAGAAGCTCAATGAGCCTCACTCAGTGATTCGACGATTTCATCCGTCTCGTCATAAACGGCCATCAAGAAATCAGCAAATGCTGTGACGATTTCATTTTCGATGCTCTCCACTCGAAAGGGATTGAGAAGATTGATCTCATTATTGAAGTACTGCATGAGGGCCCGATAGCAATCTCCGTCCCTACGCTTGCCAACCAGCTTATCAATCTTTTTCACAATTTCCCTCTTGCTCGCGTCATCGTGGTAACGGAAGTAGTTGGAAATCATGGCCTGGAGACGCCGGCGATCCTTGCGGTTAATGCCAAAACCGCTGCGGCCGCTTCCCGTCGGACTCAAAGCCCAGTGGTTTTTGATTGAAGCCTTTGTTAGCTCCCCCTCTAACATCATCAGCCCTGACTTGACGTTGAACAGAGACAAAAAGGTGGCCTCAGTCATATCGTTACCCCATGGAGCACTATAGGGGGAAAGCTTGCGCATCAGATGGCGACGCAACTCAGCCGTGTAGACCGTGATATAATCCGTCAACAGGGCCTCACCGTACTCATTGAAGGTGGGGTTCTGGTAGACCGACACATCTGTGTCAGTTAGGAATTCCAGAATGGCCGTGTAAAACTGACGATAGTCATTTCGATACTTAAGAAACTTTTCCAACTCTCCCAAATACATCAGATGAGAAGCATCATTGGCATTGTGGTGAGGGGTGGCTCCATAACTGCGGCCAGAACGCACCTCAGGAGCGAAGTATCCGATATTGTAATAGTAATTGTCCTCATCAATTCGGATCAGAGTTCCTGCTCCTCCGGCAATTCCATAAAACTGGCCGAGGGCATATTTGTCCCCACGGATTTTCATCTTACTGAGCATTTTGCCAACTTGGTCGCTCACATTTTCTGGGGTGTAAGTTCCCAGCTCATCGAGAAGAGCTTCAGTGAACTTCTTCATCAGTTTTTTATCATAGCCAAAGCTTCGCAGGACCCGCTTACCATTCTTATCATCAAAGTTTGACACCGCATAGTCCACTTCATCCCAAGTTGGGAATTCGTACTCGGACTTGTAGTCTTCGTCAAAGTTCACGACGATACCGTCGTCTTGATCGATCATGGTCTGAAGAAAGCTCTGTCCTGCATGGTCTCTAAGATCGATGTAATGCTCTGATTGAATCGCTGCCGGTGTGGCCCAGGATGAAAGTGCAAACAGCAGGGTCGACAGCACCGAAACGTGCCCAAATCGCTTAACAATGGCGTTCATGAATCCCCCAAGATTTTATTGCTACGGGTTAGTTTTTCCCCGGTCTATTTGAGCACTTACCACTGGGAGTCATTGACCGTAACAAAATCTCTCAGGTTCCCCGGTCTTGAAATTTCTTCCCCCCTAAAAGGTACCTGGTACCTATAGGTATTCCAGGTATCTTTTGGTGGCAAAGCCTAATAGATGGGCATCTTCAAGGATCTGACAAATTTTTGGTACTTTTCCTTGGGTAGGGTCTTGAAGTCTTTGGCACTCACAAAGCTATTGAACTTTCTTGCTTTCACCGAGTCCGTTTCGCCCAGAAAGAGAAAGTGCTCGTAGACAATCTCATGCAAAAGAAGTCCAGCCTGATGCTCTTTGCTGAGCTTTTCCCAAAGGGATTTTGAAATATGAATGAGCCGTAATCCCCCCTCGTCCCGTTGTATAGCCAGCTGTTCCAACTTGCACCCCTTGGGGATTGTCAGCTCAAAGCTGTCCTTTACATCGCGGAAGTTTGCATTGTCTATAAACCGAAGGCGGCTCCCTATCTTTTCCAAAACCCTTCGGTACTGCTTATGGAGCTGAGGATTGTGTTGCTCAAGTCGGTCTACCGTCTTGCCGGCGATCTCAAAGTGATCCTTACCCTTTTCAAGCTGGATCTGGATTTTGTCATTTGCCTTGGCTTCATAGTAGTCAAGAAGAAAGACCTTTTCTCCACAGACAATGGCATCTCCTCCATTGCCGACCTGATTGCCTGCTTGCGCTGGAAGTTGAGCCCCGAGAAGAAAAAGGATTAAGATGAGGCAATTCATTGCTGACCCCCGATGACGACTCGGTAAGTTTGTTGGCGGTCGTCCAAGTGTCTAACCACAAAGGTGAAGCCTTTTATCGTTTCGGTTTTTGGAATCTGCAGGAGTATCCACTTTTGTGTTTGCAGATTGGAGGGAAGGCTCAAAGGTTCGTAGAGATGGTCCTCGTTTTTGTAGTTAGCCAACTCAGCCCTGAGAGAATCCAGCTCTGCAGTGGGGGCCTTGTCTTTGATCGCTTTTTCTTTCTTTAAATCAAAGTCGAGCTCCATAGATTTTCGCCAGGAGACAAGATCCTTTCCCAGAATGACCTGAAAGTTAGGGCTGCCTTCCACCTCAGTAACTTCAATTGATTTCACGCGTAGCCAGTTCTCGTTCAGGTTGCGAAAATAAACCTTGATCATACGATAATTCTCAATCGAAAGGCTGGAGATTCCCTCTGCTGTTATTTTTAGGTGACTCACATCCTCACCAGATGTCTGTTGAGCCTCAGTTCCTCTCATGGATTTGACCGATGCACATCCGGAGATAAAGAGTACAAAAATGATGAGCAAGTACTTCATTTTGATTCCTTTACGGTAAGCGGAAACAACTGAATGGAGAGCTGATAAACGTCATCAAGGGATCCTTCCTCAAGGAGATTGGCCATGTCATCCTTGTACTCCTGAGTGATCCGCTTGGCCTCTTCGAGATTGCTGGTGTTGACGGCCATGGTGATCGAGGTGAAGTGACGACGATCAACCGGAATGTGATCAATGCGGTTTTGAGCGAGCCCTAAGATGCCTTTGTGATATCTCCTAATTGAACTTGAAGGGATGTCAGATGTTGTATTGAGCGGATCGGCTACTTGGCGAAACCGCCCCTCAGATATCTGAATAATGCCCATGCGCTGCAAGCGGGCTATCGCCTCGTTGGCCTCGTCCACTTTGATGTTGAGCCGCTGTGCAATCCAGCGAGGATCAGCTTGGTTGTCATCTAGCTCTCCTAAACTCAGGATCGCATAGTGATGCCAATCGCTGATCAAGCGAAACTGGTCCTCGCGCAACACTGTTGTCTTTTGATTCTCTTGTTTTTTTCTCTTGATGGCTCTTAGGGCGCGTGACTGTTCTTTTGGAGTCAGGCCCAGCTTTTCCATAATCATATTTAGCCTCTTAAAGCTGACCCCGCGCTTGCCGGATATGATCTGAGAAAGGGTGGCCGGGGAGACCCCCAGATAGGCCGCAAAGGACCTTAAAGAGTAAGCCCGGTTGTTCTTCTGCCTTCTCTCAAGCTCGACTTTGAGAATCTTACCAATATCCTTCATGAACCTAAGATATTGTTATAGCGCTTATATTTCAAGTATTTTGCAAACATTGTTTCATATTTTGAAACACTATGTGAAACAGTGTTTCGTTTTATCTGGAGCTTTACCCCCTCTTTCCGTTACTTTGAAGGAGGAAAACAAAGGAGTTTTAAATGAAAAACCTAGTACTTTTGTGCCTGCTACTAACCACCGCTGCCTGCTCCAGCATCTCATCAAAGAATGACTACACCGCCGATGAGGCCTACCAAATGCGCCAGGAGCTCAATGCGGATTTCTTCAAGTCGGGCGAGGAAAACCTCAGCCAGGATCAAATCAACAACCTACTTTCCAAAAAGGTGAGCTTTGATCGCCCACTGAAGGTGGCGGTGGTGAAACTCAACCATCTTGTCTCACAGAGCTATAGCTTTAGAAATCCGCACACCGGTTCTATGACCCCGGTGGCCACTAAAAAGAATTCTCAGATTTTCAAACTGATGCTGGAAAAGTCCTCCCGAATTAAGGATATCTCGGTCGTGCCTCAATTCATGATGCCCCGGTCTCCGGAGCTAAGAAGCCTAAGAGATGTCGCTGCCATCATGCAGGCTGATCTGTTGATGATTATCTATACTAAAACTGATTCAGATTATGACTTTTCATTGATCGGCAAGAATGAAGCCAAGGCGGTTGCCACCCTTGAATCTATCGTGGTTGACGTCAAAACAGGTGTCATCCCATTTACATCAATTGCGACAGGTGTCGCTCACCTGAAGAAAGAATCCGAAGACTTCAGCAATGAGGAGTTTCGAGTGAGAACTGTATTGGCTGCCGAAGATCATGCCCTCAATCAGCTTTCGGAAGACATGGCCGCCTACTTCAAGTAGTCCCTCCACAGAATCAAATTGGCTCCGGGTCTCTTTGGTTGCAGCAGCGCAATACAAAAAGATACCCGTGCGGTACCTTTTGAGGTAGTTAGAAATCGTCCTCTAGCTTTCGGGACTTCTGAGACTTTTCCACTGTGGGGCCTCCGGATTTTAGGCGGTCCTCAAATTCCTGAGCCAAGTGGGGATACTGCTGACGAAACCCATCAATGATCTTCTCCACCGGGACGTCGTCGAAGTCCCCATGGTACCGAAGGTATTCCATGTGTTTCTGCCCATCGGCGGTGTACTCCTGAAACATGGAGTCCTCTCGCCCATCAAATTCCAAGGGCTGAACGCCGACCTTTTCGCACAAACTCTTGTCAAAGGCAGGAGTGGCAATAACCCATTTGTTGTCTAAATAGAGCTCCGTGTACCCATGCCAGGCAAAAACATCAGATCGTAACCAAGCGATGAGCTTCTCACTGGCAATATGGTTTTTGACGTCAGCCAGACCAATGCGAGAAGGAATATGCCAATACCTAGCGACAGCTGCCAAAAGACCTGCCTTAGGAATGCAATAACTCTTCCCTACCTCAAGGGCATAGCTGGCCTTAAAGGTTTCTGGCGCAAACGAAAACACGTAAGGGTTGTAGGGAATTTCATCTCTCACCGCCAAGTAAAGGCGCTGAGCCAAGTCAAACTCATCGACAGCACCCTCTCCCCGCTCCTGGGCAAACTCAGACACAAGGGGGTGGTCGAAATCAAAATAGACTGTAGGCTTTAGATACCGATCCATGACCTATTTTCCCGATACCTTGTGTTTTCTTTCCCAACCCCATTTCTTTTCAATAGCCCGCCCTAAATCCTCGACAAAGATCTCTAGTCCCGAGGTCCGATTAGATTCAGAGGGAGCTCTGTCAAAATGGATGGAATCCCTATATATTGTTCCCTGTTCATTTTCAAATACACGTAAGGAGCTGTAAACAGCGAGCCCTTCATCTCCCAAGGCCAACAGATCTTCAACCACCTTAAGGTAGACATAACTGCTGCTATATCTATCGACCATCGATTTTTCCTCCTCTGTAAGGCTTTTATACAAAGCCGGCGTAGGCTGAAGCACAGTCAAAAACTTCTTGCCCGCACTGGAAGCAGCATGGTGAATCTGCCTCACGATGGACTTGTACTCATCCAAGACTCTCGTGCTATGAGACTCTCCATTCAGCTCGTCGGGCTGCGGAGAAAGAATACCCATTGGATTGGGAGTGTCTATTGCAGACATACCGGTTTCATACCTTTTAACCAAAACATCGGTCAAAACCGAGACCACCAAACTAACAAATTGAGAGTGTCGGACCGGGCTGGCCTTAAGATTCTCATTGAAGGAGACTAGTGTCCGAGTGAGAAAATACCACACCGGCGACTTCTCCAATGAGTATAGATAGGCGTAGAATTGAATTGTCGGAGCCCAAAGGCTTTCACCACTCATAACCAAGTAGTGCTCATTAAAACCCTCAATACTTAAAACTGCGTCAACTAGGGGCAGCGCACGAAAGGCCACGATGGACTGAGCCGGTTGTCGATTCCCGGCGACGGCTCCGTTTATCACCCTAAACCTCTCTCGGCCATCAGGAGGTACATAGGCCTCGTTGAGGAATCTCTCTAAGCTGAACTGATTCTCCGGATATGGATAGGCAACCTCCTCAGCAACTGACCCTCCGGTAACCAGAACCGTAAAGAATTTTGAATCATAAGTCCGGGGAATTCTTGCGCCAAAAAACCCTTCCGTATTTGGACCCACACCATCAAGACACCAGTCCCTAGGGCGCCGTACATGAGAAAAGTACGGATGAGGGTACCAGACCAATCCCTCATGGCAGTTGATTGACACCCGCGAAGAGCCACTCTCATTGACAATGGGACCCGTCAGCCTCACCACAAGTTCTGAGACTGCAAGTCCAACGAGTAGCCCTCCCAGAACCAAGGCTGATTTAAACAGGCTCCTTTTCATCACCACCAATTCTAGCACAAGACGACAAGATGTTTACTCTTCTGCGACGACTCAAATGATGCTTCAAGTCCTTAGGCGATAACCGGTCTTGAAGATCCAACGGACCAGAAGAATACAACTGAGAAGGAAGAGACCGATCATGATGAGACTTACCTCCAGACCTACGTCCGCCTTGCCGTAAAAACTCCAGCGAAAGCCACTGATCAAATAAACCACCGGGTTGGCCATGGAGACCTTTTGCCAAAAGGGCGGAAGCATTTTAATTGAATAGAAGCTACCACCCAAAAAGGTGAGTGGAGTAATGATCAACAAGGGGACAATTTGCAGCTTCTCAAATCCATCCGCCCAGATGCCAATAATAAACCCGAATAGACTAAACGTAACTGAAGTCAAAACCAGAAAAAAGGCCATCCACATGGGGTGTTCAATTTCCAAGGGAACGAAAAAGTTTGCTGTAATTAGGATTAGAACTCCGAGGATTAAACTTTTGCTTGCTGCCGCCCCCACATAACCGCAGAGGATTTCAATATAAGAAATGGGCGCTGATAGAATTTCAAAAATGGTTCCCGTAAATCGCGGAAAGTAAATGCCGAAAGAGGCGTTGGCAATGCTTTGAGTTAACACCGAAAGCATCACCAGTCCCGGAACAATAAAAGCCCCATAACTGATGCCGTCAATCTCATTGATACGCGAGCCAATGGCCGAACCGAAAACCACAAAGTAAAGGGAGGTGGAAATCACGGGAGAGGCCACACTTTGGGTCAGGGTTCTCCACATGCGGGACATTTCAAACTTATAGATACTCTGAATTGCCCGCCAACTCATGATCGTTTCACCAATTCCACAAATATTTCTTCAAGAGAGCTCTGCTTGGTAATGAGATCCTTATACTGGATTCCGGCCTGACGCATTTTTTCGAACAACTGGGCGATGCCATTATCTTCTTTTTTGGAATCGTAGGTGTATATCAAGCAATTGTCCTCAACCCGTAAGTCGTAGCCCGCCAGAGCACCCGGAATCTCCTTCACAGGCTCCCAGAGCTCCAGCTTCATTTGTTTGGTGCCGAGCTTCTGCATCAATTGGGCCTTTTCCTCGACCAAGATAATCTGACCCTTGTTGATCACCCCAATCCGATCGGCCATTTGTTCGGCTTCATCGATGTAATGAGTCGTAAGGATGATGGTGACTCCGGATCTTCTTAGACCATGGACCTGTTGCCACATATCCTTACGCAACTCCACATCAACACCCGCTGTCGGTTCATCCAAAAACAAGATCTGAGGTTCGTGAGACAAGGCTTTGGCAATCATCACTCGGCGCTTCATACCACCAGATAGGGTCATCAGCCGATTCTTGCGTTTTTCCCAAAGACTCAGGTCTTTGAGAATTTTCTCGATGTAGGCCGGGTTTGGAGACTTCCCAAAAAGGCCACGGCTAAAGTTCACCGTGTTCCACACGGTTTCAAATGCATCGGTTGTCAGCTCCTGTGGAACTAGACCTATGAGAGATCGGGCCTGTCGGTAATCCTTTTGAATGTCAAAGCCATTCACAGTGATTTGGCCACTGGTGATATTGGCTGTTCCACAAATCAGACTGATGAGGGTTGTTTTCCCAGCCCCATTAGGGCCTAGTAGACCGAAGATTTCACCCGGGCGAATCTCCAGGTTGATATCCTTAAGGGCCTGAAATCCCCCGGCGTAGGTTTTATTTAACTGGGAAACTGATATGATTGAAGTCATGCAGGTGGTAACCTAACACCTGGTGGGTACTATCGGCAATGAGTTCAGTTCAGTAGTGATTGTTCTTCGAAGGATTTTGCAGGAATTTAGATGGACCTAACGCGCAAATCCCGATTTAAACATGACGTCATCGAGAAATTCGAGGATGGCCAGTGCATATTTGAAGAAGGTGACAACGGACGGAACCTCTACATCATTCAAAAGGGCGAGGTCCGCATTCTTAAGAAAATGGGTGACGACGACGTCGAACTTGCCCGATTTGAACGCGGGGACTTTTTTGGTGACATGGGGCTTTTACAAAACATTCCCCGCTATGCCGGGGCCTACGCTGTTGGCAACGTGCGACTACTCATCTTGGGTCGAGCAGGGTTCTTATTGAAGATGCGCCGAGATCCCACCTTTGCCTTTGAAATGCTCCAACAGCTGAGTCATCGGATTAAGGTCTCAAATGACCGTTTACTACAGCTCGTGGAAAAGTCGAAACTACCTACAAGTGAGATCCAAAAGATTCTCCATGATCTTGATGGTAAGGCATGATCACCAGTATTAAATCGGATCGCTTGGTGGTGATCTCGGACTTGCATCTCGGAAATCCCTTTTCAGAGGCCAGCCGCCGCGTTGTGCCCTTTATTCGCTGGGCTGCTGCTAAGGGTTATGACATCTGCATCAACGGCGATGGGCTGGAGATCGCCCAGTCAAGTTTTTCAAAAATCGCCACCCAGGTTCCTGAGTTCGTGCGGGCACTTGGAGATATCCGCCGCAGTGGCTGTGAGATCTATTACATCATTGGCAATCACGACATTCTTCTTGAGCACTTCCTAGAAGACTGGGGAGTGATGAAGGTCTCTCCCTTTCTCAATGTTTCTTCAGGTACAAAGCGCATTCGTATTGAGCACGGGCATATCTATGATCCCTTCTTTGTGAAGCACCCGATTTTGTATGAGACCCTCACCCACTTGGCAGGAATTGTCTTAAAGGTCTGGCCGGCTGCCTATCGCCTGTGGATCGCCTTTGAGGTTTGGAAATCCAAGATGCGCTACAAGAAAACTGGGATCGTGGGAGAGCACCCCAGCTTTTGTGAGGCCGCCCATGAGATCAGCCAGCGGGGATTTGATACGATAATTTTGGGACATACCCATCATCCTGGAGAAAAGGATTTGGAAACCGGAGCTCGGTATTTTAACTCCGGTTCCTGGATGATCTCCTCGCACTATATTGAGATCGACAAGGGCGAGGTTTCTCTTCGCGAATTCAGCAAAGAGACTGGATAATTCTGTTAAAGGTCGCACTTGGGCGCATAGCTTTAGACACCTTGGCCTGGTCGGGATGATAGTACCCACCCATGTCCACAGGCGTTCCCTGAACGCCGTTGAGCTCTTCAACAATCTTACCCTCGTTCTCTTCAAGCTGCTGAGCGATTTGCGTAAACTGAGACTTAAGGTCGCTGTCTTCACCCTGAGAGGCCAGTGCTTCGGCCCAATACATGGCCAAATAAAAGTGGCTTCCGCGATTGTCCAACTCTCCACACTTTCTTGACGGGGACTTGTTCATCTCAAGGAACTTTCCATTGGCCTGATCCAAACACTTGGCAAGCACCTGAATTTTCTTATTGCCTGTTTTTTCCCCCAAGTCTTCCAAGGAAACAGCCAGAGCCAAAAACTCTCCCAGGGAGTCCCAGCGCAGATGATTTTCCTCAACAAACTGCTGAACGTGCTTAGGGGCTGATCCTCCAGCACCGGTTTCATAAAGTCCGCCACCAGCCAAGAGAGGAACAATCGACAACATCTTAGCACTCGTACCCAATTCCAGAATCGGGAAAAGGTCAGTCAGGTAATCCCGCAAGACGTTTCCCGTTACAGAAATAGTGTCTTTCCCTGCCTTCACCCGCTCACAGGTAAACCGAGTGGCCTCAACAGGTGACATGATTTTGATTTCCAAACCTGAGGTGTCGTGGTCCTTAAGATAGGCTTCCACTTTTTGGATGAGATTACTGTCGTGCGCGCGATTCTTGTCCAGCCAAAAAACCGCAGGGGCTCCGGTCGCCCGCGCTCTAGAAACAGCTAATTTGACCCAATCTTTGACTGCGACATCTTTGGCCTGACACATACGCCAAATGTCGCCCTCCTCGACCGAATGCTCTATTAACGATTGTCCAGAACCATCAAGAACCCGAACCTTTCCAGAGCCCTTAATCCAAAAAGTCTTATCGTGGGAGCCATACTCCTCGGCTTTTTTTGCCATCAGGCCAACGTTGGCGACAGTTCCCATCGTGGCAGGATCAAAGGCACCATGCTTCTTACAAAAATCAATGGTCTCCTGGTAAACACCGGCATAACAGCGGTCAGGAATAATGGCTTTTGTGTCACTTAATTTGCCATCTGGTCCCCACATCTTTCCCGAAGAACGAATCGCAGCAGGCATAGAGGCATCGACAATAACATCACTGGGAACGTGCAAGTTGGTGATCCCTTTATCCGAGTCCACCATGGCGAGCTTTGGTCCATTCTCATAACATGCTCTGATATCAGCCTCAATTTCACTGCGCTTGTTGTCTGGCAGCCTTTTCAGCTTAGCCAAAACATCGCCGAGACCATTGCGGGCATCAACGCCGATTTCGTCAAAGGCCACCTGGTGTTTACTGAAGACTTCCTTAAAGAACACTTTAACCGCTTCGCCAAACATAATGGGATCCGAGACCTTCATCATGGTGGCTTTGAGGTGCAGGGACAATAGGACCCCTTGTTTCTTTGCGTCGGTAATTTGCTCACCCAAAAAATTAACCAGTGCCGCACGACTCATCACCGAGGCATCAATTACCTCACCGGCTAGAAGGGATGTCTTTTCCTTGAGTACTTCCGTTTTTCCATCAGCACCGACAAACTCAATCTTCACGTCCGTAGGTTGACTGATCACAACTGATTTTTCACTGCCATAAAAATCACCGGTACTCATGTGAGCCACGTGAGTCTTTGAGTCTGATTTCCACTCACCCATGGCGTGGGGATTGTTCTTTGCGTATTGCTTAACTGCCTTAGCCACTCGGCGGTCCGAGTTGCCTTCACGCAGTACGGGGTTCACTGCACTTCCTAAAACCTTGGCATAACGGTTTAGCGTTTCTGTCTCCTCTGGAGTTTTTGCCTCTTCCGGATAATTGGGGATCTTAAATCCATGCGACTGAAGTTCCGTAATTGCCGCCTTTAACTGAGGGATGGAAGCACTAATATTCGGAAGCTTAACAATGTTTGCCTCAGGAGTTTTTGCCAACTCCCCCAATTCAGCAAGAGCATCGGAGATTTTTTGAGCTTCTGTGAGTTGTTCCGGAAAGTGAGCCAGAATCCTCCCCGACAGGGAAATATCTTTAAGTTCCACTTCCACGCCGGAAGAAGCTGTGTAGGCTTTGATAATCGGTAAAAGACTTTCTGTGGCGAGAGCTGGTGCCTCGTCAGTTTTGGTATAAACGATTTTTGCTTTGCTCATGGTCTTCGGTCCTAAGGAATTTACTCTAATTTATGCTGTGCGTAATAATTTTTGTATGTGGCTAAGATAGCTCAATTAGACTGAGGGATAAAGGGAGAAAAGGGAATGTTCCAGGTTTTCAGGGGTGAATTTCCCCACCAACAGCGAGCTCAGCCTTTGCCAATGAGAATCCAAACACCGACAGCAATGAAAAGACTACCACTCACCCACTTGATGGCTCGTGGATCAAGTAATGTACCCAAGTACTTCCCGGCGATGACCCCCAATACCCCGGCCAAGGAGAGGGCCAGGACCACGGCAAGTAAGACAGAAAGCGTAGATCGGCTTCCGGCTGAGGCCGCCAGTGCTGCAAACTGGGTTTTATCCCCCATTTCAGCCAGAAAGATGGTGGCAAAGGTGGTGGCGAATACTTTCCAATCCATAGAAACTCCTACTCACTCTCCTGTCCGTTACCCCTAGCTCTGATTCTGAAGAACCAAAAGGCCAGGGAGGCTAGTGTAAATATAAGCACGCCACCAAGGATTGAAGCAACAGGCAGGCTCCAAGCCAAGGTCAGGCAGACTCCCAGACCAAGGTGAGCAAATAGCCTGGGGAACAGTCGCGACTGAGCTGACAACCTGAGTGCCGACCAGTTGGCAATGGCGTAATAGGTGAGGATCGCAAATGAGCTAAAGCCAATCGCAGACCGTAAATCGGCAAATCCAACAACCACCGCCACAATCAGGCCAACAGCAACCTCGGCCCGATGGGGAATCTTGTACTTTGGATGAACAGCGCTAAAGACATGGGGCAAATCCCGATTATAGGACATAGCAAACATGGTTCGACTGATGCCAACAAGAAGTGACAACAAAACGCTCAGGGTTGCAACTGCAGCTCCAACACGAATGAGGGGACTAAGATGTGCGTAAGCTGTACGCTCAACAGCCAAAGCCAATGGCGCCCCACTGGCAATCAAGTCCTCGATTGGCAGGACAGACAACACAGTGGCTATCACTACTAAATACAGAACAAGAGTGATCGACAGAGCTGTTATGATTGCCCTGGGAATTGTGACTCTTGGATTGGTGACCTCTTCTCCCAATGTGGCAATTCGCGCATAACCAGCGAAGGCAAAAAACATAAATGCCGCTGCCTGCAGGATTCCCCCTATCCCGCCCCGCTCGGTCCAATTCATCAGTCGAACCACCTCCGGATTTCCACCCAACCAGGCGGCACCCACTGTTAATGCCAAAGTGATGAGGACCACGGCCACCATCAGTTTGGTAGCCGTCACCGTCTTTTTGACACCAAAATAATTGAGTGTCGTCAGGGTTAAAACGGTCAAGACAGCAACCACGTGTGGTGCTGAAGGGAACGCGTAGTGGGCAAACGCCAGGGCCATTGCTGTGCAACTGGCAGTCTTACCAATGACAAAGCCAATTCCAGCCAAAAATCCCCAGTAGTGCCCCAATAGGTTGCGACCGTAGACGTAGGTCCCTCCTGATTCAGGATACTGGGCTGCGAGCTGCGCCATAGTTGTCGCATTCAAAAAAGCCGCAAGCCCCGCCAGCGCAACGGCTAAAATCAGGCCGCCACCAGCTGACACGGCCGCCGGCCCGGCAGCAGCAAAGATTCCCGCGCCAATCATGGATCCAAGTCCTAAAACAACCGCGTCTTTGGTTCCCAATCCGCGATGCAGCCGAGAGTTCGGGTTTTCTGATGTCACTCCAAGCCTCCTATCCTCCCTTGAGTATCTCAAGGCAGCGATTAAAACGATCCGTTCTGTGATCGGCTCGATAGACTAAGCATAATCGGGCGAGAAAGTAGCTCTTTCCCACTTGTTTTTTAAGACCGTTTCTCTGTGCCACATCTTCAGGAAGAATTGCCGCACCACCCAGATCCCGCGCCAGGATAGCTGCAAAGTCGTAGTCCTTGGCCGAAATCAGTCTTACTTCTTTGTTGCCAGGAAAGGTCTTGAGTATCGAGGCTGCAGAGATCAAATCGGGGTTGTACACCACAAAGGGCTCCGGGCGTGCGGACTCAGAAAAAAGAGCCACCTGTTCCTTTTTTAGATTTT
This sequence comes from Pseudobdellovibrionaceae bacterium, assembly GCA_020635075.1. Lineage (NCBI taxonomy): Bacteria > Pseudomonadati > Bdellovibrionota > Bdellovibrionia > Bdellovibrionales > Pseudobdellovibrionaceae > Pseudobdellovibrionaceae bacterium. Next base: position 597,461 of record JACKAM010000002.1, read on the forward strand.
TGATGACCAAATCCGGAAATGGCTGAGGGTTGGCCACAAAAGCGAGGTCCAATTCGTGGTTAAGAATCATACGCACAATACTGGGCGAGCGATCAAAAATGTATTCCACCTCTAATTGAGCGGAAGACCTTTGCAGCTCAGCTAATCGCTCTGTAAATTGACAAAGGACCGAATCGTGTCCGCCAACTCTGAGGTAACCCGTCAACTCGTCCGATCGACCAGCCCTTTCGGTTTTGTAACTCTCCCACAACTGACCCTGCAGTTGAATCTGTTCATAAAGCCTTTTGCCTTCTTCAGTTGGGACCAAGCCTCGGTTGGAGCGCACAAAGAGCCGGGCCCCCATTTCATCCTCCAACTTACCCAGGATCTTCGATAGGGCGCCCTGATAGTTGTCTAAACGGTCTGCTGCCTTGGAGAGACTCTTCTCCTCAAAGATAACCAAGTACTTTTCAAATTCATGGCGCAGCACAAGGGCACTCCTGATATTCCATAGTTACATATCCAATATAATATCTATGCTATTCATGTATATCCAAAACCGGGCTATTCTGTGTGGGTTGAATGATCTTATTCCTAGGGGAGGAATGACATGTTAGCTAAGTTGTTAGGTTTTGTTTTAGTTGTAGGTACTCTAAGTGCCTGTGGTTCCGAGGGATCACATAAGCCGGTAGGTGACAACGGAGGGCAATCGGGAGCCAATCAGCCCGGTACCCCCACCCTGAGTTTTGCCCAGGATATTCTACCCGTCGTCCAGAATCGCTGTAGCCTTTGCCACTCTGCAGGATCGGGCCTGCCCTTTTGGGAAGACTACGATGTCATCGTGGCCAAGAAAGACCGAGTCCGACACCGGGTCTTTGTCAGTCAGGATATGCCTCGAGGCAACGCCACCGGCATGACCTTGGAAGAAAGAGATCTTGTCGCCACCTGGATCGACCAAGGGGCCCTACCCTAATTCTATTAACAAAGGCCTCGTTCTCTGGTAGCTCATGGAGCGAGAGCCACCAGAATATGAGGCATATCACGCGACAAACTTTTAATTTCTTTGGCTGGTTAGCATTTGGCCTGGGTGTCATCGGTGCTTTTTTGCCCCTTGTGCCCACCACCCCTTTTATGCTTTTGGCGGCTTACTTTTTCTCCAAAGGCTCTCCACGGTTCTACAACTGGCTTATCAACCTGAAATATTTTGGCCCGCAGATAAAAGATTGGCGAGAACACGGTGTTATTGGCTCCAAGGCCAAAATCCTCGCCAATATCGTTTTGCTCACATTGCTCGTTGGCTACCATTACTTTACCCAACTTCCCATGTGGATAAAAGTGTCAGTTACTGTGGTCTTTGTGGGTATCTTGACCTTTATCAACACTCGGCCAAGTAAAAAGAAGCCCGACAAAACTGGACAAGATTCAGTAGTTTCCTGATTTGATTTTCTTTATTAACAGTTTGGCTTCGATCTTCGTGGCAGAATCTACTTTTCGCCAGTCCTGATTCTCAATGGCACCAATAATTGCGGTAAAGGCATTCAGGTTCAATCTTTCCGGATAGGCCTCGACATATCGAATGCAGACCTCTTCCCAGCCCATGTCGATCATTTCCTCAAGTGACAAAATACCTATTGAGGCAAGCTCATCGGCAGTCACTGGCCCGAGGTTTCTGGCATCGGCAATCGGAGTCAAAGATTTTCCTTTCATACCCATATCCCTTACAAATACTCAGGATTGATATTGGGATATTGTCCTTCAGGACACTGGGATATCCACTGATCCAGCTGCTGAAGAATCGCCTGTTTATCTCTAGGAAGGGTTCCCGCAAGCGGGAACATATTCGAGACGTGATTGGCGCGAAAAATGATTTGCCCAGATTTGGGCTCAATTCCCCCAAGAATTTCTCTCATCTCCCCCAACAGAGCCTTGGTTGTGAGAGGTTCAATCTGACCCTTTTCAATGGACCGGGCATAGGGTGTTTTTGGTACTGGAGTCGTCGACAAAAAGGAAAAGAACTGGGGGGCCATTTGACTGATGATGACTCCCGTATCCCGACAATGGACCGATGAAAGCTCTGTCCCACCTAAGCCCAACATCGCAATCACCGAAAGCTTCCACCCTGCTGATTTGATTTTGAGCCCGGCCTCAAGCATCTCTTCCGCTGTGTTGCCTTTTTTCACCAGTTCCAAAACCTCATCATTCCCCGACTCCATTCCCAGGTAGGCCATATTCAGTCCAAGGTCCGCCAACTGGCGAAGCTCAGCCTCTGACTTATCCAGAATATTCTCTGCTGTTGCGTAGATCCCAAAACGACGAATGCCAGGAAAGCTCTTACGAAAATGCTCCAGGACTGGAACCAATACTTCCATGGGCGCCCCAAGAGCATCCCCATCACAGAGGAACACCTTACCTGACGGCCACATGTGGGCTCCCAGCTGCGCCTTTACCGAATCAATATCGGCCAGAATGTCATTCAATGGGCGAACCCGGTACTTTTTGCTCTGGTACATGGCGCAGTAAGTGCATTTATTGTTCGAGCAACCGAGTGTCACCTGCATAAGCAGGCTATATGCTTCAGACGGCGGGCGATACACTGGTGGTTCAAGGTTCAAAAGTAAGTTCATACTTTGCCCTTTAGGTACATTTGCCGCTTTCTCTCAGGAAACTTCTCAATCGCATAACGAAGCATGGTTCGAGGCATCGTCTTACAGTGCTTTTTCAAAAAGGCCTCAAGTCTCTTCACCTCTTTTTTCCCGGCCTCACGCAAGACCCATCCCACGGCCTTGTGAATCAGATCGTGTTCATCATGAAGGAGAACTTGAGCCAACTTGAAGGCATCGTCCAGATCACCATCTTTCACAAACCAGAGCGTCGATATGATGGCAACCCGCTTTGTCCATAAGCGCTCTGATTTGGCCCACTGGTAAAGGATCTTTCGATTCCTATTTTCCAAGTGCTGACCAACAATACGGGGGCAGGTGACATCAACCAGATCCCAGTTATTGATATAATTGAAGTGGTCAACATAGGTCTTGTAAAGACGCTCTCGTTCTTTGTCCGCCGAAGCCTTCTCGTATTTTTGAACCAAGATAATAAGACCCGCCATTCTCTCTTCGTGGTACTTGGACCTAATGACCCTCTTGGTTTCGGCGAGGCTCAGATCCTTGTACTCTTTGGCTACTTTCCGGCAGTCCGGCATGGTGATTCCGAGAAAAATATCTCCATAACCATACTCGCCTTTACCAGTCTTAAAAAAACTCTGATTTAGCTGTGCCCGCTTAAGGCTTGCAAATTGCCTGAGTCTCTTATGGATTTCGATGATGACCTCCACGAAAATAAATCTCCAGCCCGCCTCGACAATACTGCAACTTGGGATGATAATCATCCTTGATGATTGACGCGCAAATTGTCAAATGGAGCCGACTTGAAGTCATTTTTTGGAGCTTGATGATTGGCTTGGGAGAGGCCTACATCGGCGCCTATGCCTTGGCTTGTGGCTTTTCCGAGAGATACGCAGGCCTTATAGCAACCATTCCCCTTGGAGCAGCCTCCCTGGCCCAATTGTTTGCTCCCAAGCTGCTGCGGCTCCTTAAGGGGCGAAGGCAGTTTGTCGTCGGCTGCGCCATTGCCCAGGCGATGACATTATTTCTTATCACAGGCCACGCCATTTTTGATCGTTCAAGCCCCACTCTATTGATCACCGTCCTCACGCTCTACTGGCTTTTTGGTCTGTCTGCAGGCCCTATATGGAATGCCTGGATCGTATCGATTATCCCCAAAGAGCAAAGGGCTCATTTTTTCTCCAAGCGCGGACCCTATCATGAAATTTCGGTTCTCATCGGCCTGGTCATTTGCGGCTTTGCCCTGGATCGAACTCCAGATGTTCTCCTCGCTTTTTCGGTGACTTTTGTCCTGGCTGGCATCACCCGCCTGGTGTCAGCCTATTCCATGTCGCGTTTACCGGACGAGTCTTCCGCCGGTGCAATAAGGCTTGAGGCATCTAGTGACTGGGGTGCCTTCATAAAATGGTTGGCACAAAAGAAGGTCATGTGGATGATTCTTCTGATTGGCTTTCTCAATCTTGGCGTTTCTGTCGGCTCTCCTTTTTTTACACCCTTTATGCTCAAGCGCATGAAGCTCGACTATGATACCTACATGATGTTGATAGCCATACCCTTTATTAGCCGAGCTATTGCCTATCAGTACTTCGAGCAAGTTATCCGGCGAGTGGGAGTGAAATCGGCACTCATTCCCTCAATGGTGATCATTGCACTTACCCCATTTCTCTGGTCCCAGTTTCCCTATGTTGGAACAATTGTGGTCTTTCAGATTATCGCAGGAATCGCTTGGACAGGATTTGAATACAGTATTCTGATAAAACAGATTTCTGATTTTGGACAGGCTGAAAGATCAAGAGTTCTTACCTGGACGAACTTTGTCGTCGGGGCATGCAACATCTGTGGTGTGACGATAGGATCTCAGTTGCTGGGACGAAGCCCCACTTCGGCAGATTACGCCCGGGTTTTTGAGATCTCCACAATGATGAGGCTCCTCCCCATCCTTGTGGTGTTCGTCATCGACTGGCAGGTATCTAGCCAATACATTAAACGATTCTATATTCGCTTTGTCGGCATTCGAGCCAACCGCGGCGCCGTCAGTAAACCTATCCTCTACGTGGATGAGGGAGGAGAGAAGTAAAGCCTGCCATTAAGCAGGCGACACATCTTCTGGTGGCGACGGAGGCGGCGTTTTGACCTTGCCCAACTTCTTAAGCTTGGGCTTTCTTCTCTTACGAGTTCTTTCAGGAATCAAATCCTTCATGGACTCAAGCTTCCCAAAACATAGAAGTTTGTCGTCAGCCTCAAGAACACGCTCGGATTTTGGATTTGGTATGACTTTTCCCCCACGATGGAGAGTCAGCACATTGATATCCTTTTCTCTGAGGCCGGATTCAACAAGAGTCTTACCAATGTACTCAGAACCACCAGGGATAAAGATCTCACTCACTCCGTATCCGCGACTAACGGTCAACCTTTGTCGAATATCAATCTCAGGGAAATCTACTTTCGCGGCAATGTAATCAACAATGGCACCGGCCACATCAAGCTTGGTACAGGCCTCAATGCCAGCAAGTCCCGGCGAAGAATTGACCTCCATGATCTGGGGTCCGTCGTGCCCCTCAAGCATGTCAACACCCGCAATTCCTAAACCCATAATCTGAGCCGCCCGGATAGCTGTTTCCTTATACTCATCACTTAGCTCGACAGCCTCGGTCGTACCACCACGATGGACGTTACTGCGAAACTCCTGGCCTTGGGCCACACGCCTCATCGCTGCAACCACCCGGTCACCAACAACAATGGCACGAATGTCTTTGCCTTTGCTTTCGGCAACAAATTTTTGAATGAGAATGTTCTGTTTTTGGCTTTGCAGAAGCTCAATGATCGATGTAGCCACTTCCTGAGTATGGGCCAAAAGAACACCAATTCCTTGGGTTCCCTCAATAAGCTTGATGATAATCGGCACCCCACCCACCCGGGCAATTGCGGGCAGGACATCTTTTTTATCGCGCACAAAAGCGGTTTGCGGAATGCCAATTTTGTGTTTACTAAGAATTTGTAAACTTCTTAATTTATCGCGGGAATTCAAAATTCCATCAGCTGAGTTCGCGCAAAAAACACCCATCTGCTGAAACTGCCGTGTCACTGCAGTTCCATAGTAGGTGATTGAGGCCCCAATTCGCGGGAGGACAGCATCGTAATGGCTTAAGCGTCGTTGCCCATAAAACAAATCTGGGTCTTCTTCTTCCAAATCGATGGCAAACTTCAAGGTATTAAGTACGCGAACTTGATGACCTCGGCTCTCACAGGCCTCTTTCAATCGCCTTGTACTATAGGTATTCGGTTCCCGCGATAGAATCGCCAGCTTCATTTATCCTCCACGGCATGCAGAAATGTTCGATGTTCGCCCTGACCGCCCCAAAAATCGGGCCCGGTGATGATCGACCTAGGCATTGATCTTCCTATAGCGTCGGCACATAATCAAACGATCCCGCTATATGTCACGAAAGGACCCCCATTTTATGTCCGCGACCCCGTTTTCTTATTCCCTGACTATCCGCGAAGCCCATTTGGACACCTTTGGACATGTAAATAACGCCACTTATTTGAGCCTCTTCGAAGAAGCCAGGTGGGAACTTGTTACACAAAGAGGCTATGGTCTGGATCAGGTCAGAAGCCGTCAGCATGGCCCGATTATTCTGGATGTCCACCTGGAGTTTCGCAAGGAACTTAAGCTCCGGGAGAAGGTTTTGATCACCACCAAACTCCTGCATTACGAAAAAAGGGTCGGGCAGCTCTATCAGGAGATTGTTGCCGAAAGCAGTCCTGACTTAGTTTTTGCCAAGGCCACTTTTACCTTTGGCCTTTTTGACCTTAAGGCCCGCCGTCTCATCCCGCCAACCGATGCCTGGCTGTATGCCATTGGGGCAAAAGACTCCCTTTTAAAATGAGGAGTTGGGGCCCTTGAGAAAATCCACTTCTTCGGGTGTGGATTCACGACCCAAAATTTGATTACGGTGTGGGTAGCGTCCGAAGCGATCTATGATCGCCTTGTGTTTTAGCTCATAGTCCAGGCCGCCCTCCAAGCCCGGCTGACTAAAGAGCTTCACCGCCTCTTCATGAGCCTTGGGGTCCTCACTATGCATATAGGGCATATAGAGAAAATACCGCCGTCCAACTGGTAACAGATGGTCTTCTTTTGCCTCCACTGCCTGTTTTGCGCACTCAAGAGCCAGAATATCATAGGCAAATGCCTCAGGCGTGTCCCGGAACATGTTTCGCGAAAACTGATCAAGGACAATGACTTCTGCCAACCGCCCCACAGGTGACCGCCGCCAACCCATCAAGCTTTTCTGAGCCGCAGCCCGATGGACCTGGAGGAAGCGATTTTTGATCAAGTCATCAAGCTTTGGATCTTTGGTCCACCACTGTTTAGGACTAAGCTCCTCAAACCAAAAACTTAAAACCAAATTTAGATCGAACTCTTCACCCATTAATCAGTTACCTTTTTCACAAACTGAGACTTCAGCTGCATATCACCAATACCCTTGATCTTGCAGTCGATATCATGGTCCCCATCGACCAGTCGAATTCCTTTGACCTTAGTTCCGACTTTGACCACTAAAGAGGAACCTTTGACTTTCAGGTCCTTGATGACGGTAACCGTATCTCCATCTTGAAGAACATTGCCATGGGCATCCTTAACAACCTTCTCCTCTGAAACCTCTTCTGCTACGACCTGATCCGACCACTCATGACCGCATTCAGGACAAACAAAGAGTTCTCGGTCCAGGTAGGTGTACTCCGAATGACACTTGGGGCAATTTGGCAATTCACTCATTGGCTATGGCTCCTTTTCTACAATTCATATATGCTGGCGAGGTTTCTGTCTAGGCTCGGGCGTTAATTGGACTTGGGGAGGTGCGGGTGAAAAAAGGCGCGGCCATTACGTTGGGGAGTATCGCAGGCTTGTGGGTGGCCCTAACCCTCTTTGTGCAACTTCGCACGGTGGATTCTGTTAAAGTGCATGGTCCTGAGAACTTCCAAAGATCTATGTTAATCGCCTACCAGCCCGATCCTTTTTACCCTTTGGATAAAAAAATTGCCCAGGCCGTCACCCAGGAGTTTGTTGGCCGAGAGTGGCGGGTGGTGGTTGCAACTCACGGCTCCGCGAACTTTCCGTCCACGGACAAATTTGACCTCATTGTGGTTATTGCCAACACTTATAACTGGCGTCCAGACTGGAAGACAACATCCTGGATTTCCAAGTCAGATTTCAAGAACAAGAGGGTGGTCGCCTTTACCCTTGGTGCAGGCAGTACCGAATGGGCGCAGCTGGCACTCGAACAGGCGATCGCAGATTCCGGCGCCGATCTCATTACGAGCAAGACCTATTGGCTATTGCGACCAAATGATGAGAACAAACTGGATCAAAAAAACAGCCAGGTTGCTGTTGATCTGGCCGTTCAGGAAATCAATCGCCTCTCTCTGTAGTTAACTATCCGAGAGCTCTTGAAATAATCTCCACAGGAGAAATGGTGCCAGCCGCAATATTCTGCACCATGTTTTGAATCCTCACTGGAGTGCTGGCACGCATGAGAGTGTGAAGACCTAAGGGTGGCGGCCCATCAGCCTCCATCTTGGCCCTCATGTTCTTGAAAAATTCCATGGCTGATTCTTTTTGGTTGGCTTCTGTTACAACATCGAAGCCAGCCGCCTTTAAAGCCTCTTTGTACTGACGAGGAGAAGCGAGCTTGCAAATTTCCTGCTCTGAGGCCCAGGGCACAGGGTAGGTCATTTCGCCGGGCTGGATCTGCATAACGTCGTAGACCCCAAAGACCCCCCCGGGCTTGAGAACTCTGTTGATCTCAGTGAACAACTTCTCTTTGTCTTCAATATTCATCCCCACATGGAGCATATAGGCGCGATCAAAGCTGTTATCCTCAAAGGGAAGATCCAGGGCATTGCCGTGAACAAGATTCACCCGATTGTTCAATTTCACCCAAGAACAGAGTGAATTACCCGTAGCGATGTACTCTTCCGTTAGGTCCACGCCAGATACCTGGCAATTGAAAGTTTTGGCGACATATCGGGCAGCCCCTCCAAGTCCACAACCGACATCAAGAACCCGACTGTCCTTTTGAACGCCCAGCTGCTTCAGCAGGCGATCAGTGGCCACCCTTCCGCCAATGTGGAATTCATCAACTGGACCTAGGTCCTCCACGGTCACGGTTTCCAGGGTCTTGCCCAGCTTTTCAATTCCCGCCTGAATAGCCGCGAGCAGTGATCCATGTTGATAGTTCTGAGCTACTTTCTGATCTGTAGACACATCATCCCCCCTGGTGGTGAGATCCAGGATAACAGGTTCATGGATGATGTGGAGTAAAGAACTCCTTTATTATACCTTCAGGACCCAGACCTAGTCCGGCTGACTCCAAAATACCTCTGTTTGGTAATCGATGCGCACCACTCCGTTCGTTTGGTGCTTATCAAACAAGTCCTTCAGTTCTTTAATCATCAGCGGATATCCAGGATGGTCTTGGTTGGGAATGTAGGATGAAGAAACCAAACGCCCCTTAAATCCTTCAAAATCGAATTCTTGAAAATTTGCAAAAGTAGCTCGGCTCGGAGCCTGGCCAAAAAACTTGGTTACACTTTCGCCCGCACTGATGTTGCGGTGATTGATCTGCTCATAGTCTGTACTATGACGGACAATCAGGTCTTCATAGGCCGCTGCGAACTCACCTTCAGTTTTCCTATCGTTCCAGACAAACATAATGTGTCCACCAGGTCTTAGAATCCTAGAAAACTCTTTGCCTGTTGCCTCGGGTTCAAACCAATGAAACGCTTGAGCTGCGGTGACCACTTCCACCGACCGAGATTCCAACCCCGTCGCCTCAGATGATCCCGATATTGAATGAAAATTCTGGTAGTCATGGAGAAGCCTTTCAGCCGCCATACGCATCTCCTGATTAGGCTCGATCGCGTAGACCCGATTGCCGTTTTTCAATAAGAGCTCAGAAAAAATACCCGTGCCCGATCCTACATCGGCTATCGAGTGGTGAGTCTCTAATCCCATCTCTTCCTGCATCAATTTTATAATTTCTGCCGGGTAACCTGGACGGTACTTAATGTAGTTTTCAACACGGTCAGAGAACCGACCGGTGGGATTGTGGCGATGACCTTCCATTTGCCTCCAAAAAGTTGTAGCCCATGTACTTGTCACGGTTAGAAGAGCATTTTATTCTCTTTAGGGTCAAGCATAGGGAGTGTGCGTTCCAATCAGGCGGTGGACATGAACCCATTGATAAAGCTCATTAGCGCCGGTTTTGTTTTTGGCATCAAAGGCCTAAGCCTTGTGCTTTACAAAACCGAAGATCATTGGCTCACGCCAAAGGATCAAATTGACTGGGAAGACCTGCGCCTAGTCATTGCCCTCAACCACACCAGCCTGTTTGAACCTCTGTTTATTTCGGTCATTCCCAACTATCGTCTTTGGAGAGCCATTGAGCGATTGGTCGTTCCAATCGCGGATGTGACGATGAAACGCCCTTTGGTCGGCCGCCTATTCAAGTATTTTGTGCCCAATTGTATTCCCATTACCCGCAAGCGGGACGAGACTTGGGATCAGTACCTAAATCGGGCCCGGGACAAGAACTCGCTGATGTTTATTTTTCCGGAAGGACGCATGAAGCGCATCGATGGCCTGGACAAACATGGCAACCCAATGAGTGTTAAGGGCGGCGTGGCCGATATTCTCGCAGAGTTGGATGGTGGAAAAATTCTCATTGCCTACTCTGGCGGACTCCATCACGTCCAGGCACCCGGCCAGTCTGTTCCCAAAGTCTTTAAACGCATCAAGGTCGCCTTTGAGCAGCTGGATGTTCAGGAGTACAAGGCGTCGTTGGCCGCTGACGACGCCCATGATTTCCGCAAAAAAGTCATCGCTGACTTGGAAGACCGCATGCACCAACACTGCAAGGAGATTGAGTCGTGAACAGACAGCTATTTCTCATTTTCAGCCTTGTGGCTCTATTGCATGTACCTGTGGCGACCGGACAGATGGCCATTCGCATTGATCATGACGAGAACGACTGTGTCGACGGGTGGATCTCAATGGATGTGAGGGTTCAGGTGGGCTTTGAGACCTTTGACTTCAATCCGTCTTGCAGCTTTAGCTTCAATGACAGTTTTGCAACAGAAGACGGCATCCAGTGTGAGATCGCAGCAGGGATGTGCTCTGCCTTTTCACCTTACAACCGAATTGAAGTTTCATGTGAAGATGGCTCCAGCGACGGAGTCGATGTTAAATGTCCAGACTAGGACTACACCGGCCTACTTCGATTGAGCCCCGGTGAAAGCCACTTCTGTACTGACATAGTAGCTGCCGCTGGGAGAATCACTAAAGCTGGCGATCTTGAGATCGAGGCGGTACTTCCCTTTTTGCTGCTGCTTTTTAAGTACGTGAAGTAACTTGTCGTAGGCGGCCTTGTCGTCCTTTACGATATCGACCAAGAAGTAGGAATTGGCCGGCCCCTCTTTGAGTTGCATCATCACTTCGATACTGTCTTTTCCGGGGCTAACCTTAAGAACTTTGACATCGTCCAATTCCGCAGCCATGGCAACACCTGATAGGAAAAATAGGCCCACTAATAGCAGATTTAAAAAAGCACTTTTCATATATTCATACCTCATCTTGAACCCTTTGCTCCGACACCACTTCCCTCGATCATCGGCCTGGCTATCCAACCCTTGCCCATGATAGCCCTCATAAGCTGATCCGCACCTGATACCTCCCTAAAGGTACACTTTGCACACGTAACATCAATTTGATCTTTCTTGTATTTATAGGGGTAAATGAACTCTTTAAAGTTGAAATCAGCGATTCCCTCTGCGTAAGCAATGACTTGATAATCATTTTCAAGAGCTCCACGAATGCTTCTTTTAACGCAGGCGCCACCGTTGGCCCCGGTAATCAACAAGGTCCCGATGTCTTGTTCCTTCAGATGTTCCATCAGCGGGCCGCGAAATGAGTTCCGGGGGTCAAACATTCCATCACGGTCCTTTTGAAAGTACCTGACCCGCTTGTAGTCGCCAATGGCCTTCTTGAGAGCTGCGTTTGTGTCACCATAGTTTTCGTATTCCACCACCACGATAGGCAGCCCCAACTCTTTGGCTTTCTGGATCGCAACGACCTGACTGTCAATGATCTGATCCACCTTGGCTTGGTTTTCATCTGTTCCATGATTGCGGTTACGGGTAACAAACCTAGGCTGCATATCAATAATAACCAAGGCCGTTCCCTCGCCGCCTGCTATTGCTGTGGAGACGGCTATCGTCAACACCATCAAAAGGGAGAAACCCATCACCAGGATTTCTCTGTAAGCCTTAAATCTTTTCAAATGTATTCCCCCGGTCCAGGAGCCACTTGCAAACCCCTAAATTCTTAAAGAATTGTTCGGCTTTGCAGCCTGTAAATTTGAGGAAATCCATACCTAGGACTAGACCGCTTCTCTGACTCAATCTTCGGACTCAGGCGCCGACGCCTCATCAAATTGGGCGGGATTCTTCCAGGCTCCTGTCGCCCTATCCACTTCAACACTGAACTCCCAATTTCCGGATCGGGAGTTCAGTTCAACAAAATAGCTCCCAGCCTTGGGCTGGACCTTGATATAGGCCTCCTTGTTTAAGGCCTCAAGACCGACGGAGTAATCACCAAAACTGCTCTTTTCGAATTTGCCGTTTTTTCTGAAGCTTGCATCGATAAACTCGATCTCTTCGGCTGTAACTTGCGTGTTTTGCTTGGCGAGCTCGACGAAAAAGGCGTTCACTGGTGTCTCCACGGTTTTTTTGTCTTCGTGCTTACAGGCCAACCCCGTCACGAGGAAGAGAGCCAGGATTGTAGTTTTGAATAATCGCCCTCTTCTCACTTGCACCTCTCGAAATCTAGTATAAGTTCTTCCCATGAAGTTACAAGGAGCAAGCCATGAACCCTTGGCATGATGTCTCTCTCGGTTCTGATATCCCTCACGCCTTTCCCGCCATTATCGAAGTTCCAAAAGGATCTAAGAACAAGTATGAACTCGACAAAGAGACAGGGCTGATCCGCGTGGACAGAGTTTTGTTTAGCTCGGTTCAGTATCCGGCCAACTATGGTTTTATCCCAAAGACCTACTGTGAGGACAACGACCCTCTGGATGTTTTGGTACTGGGCCAGGAGCCGGTTTACCCGCTGACGATCTTAACAGCAAAGCCCATTGGTCTGATGAAGATGAGCGACCAAGGTGAGTCCGACGATAAAATTATTGCGGTTCACGCCAATGACCCTGAGTACGCTCATTACAGTTCGATCACAGAGCTTCCGCCTCATCGCATGGCAGAGGTAAAAAGGTTCTTTGAAGACTATAAGGCCTTAGAGCACAAAACCGTGGTGGTAGAGGAGTTTTTGGGTGCGACCCACGCGATCAAGAGCCTGGAGGCCGCCATTGAGTTGTATAAAAAGAAGTTTCCCTGATCGTATGGCTTAAGCTTTTACTTAAGACAGTCGGGAAATTTCACATATCCCAGACAGCGACCGTAATGCTCGTAGGTGTCCTCGCGAAACAAAAACCCATTGGCATCCAACTTTTCCAGATCCACCATTCTCAGCGGCTGCACATCGTTGTACCAACTCCCCTTGGGCCCGGGCATGAGGTAGCAGGTTCCCTCTCCACCCTGAGCAAGCGCCGCATTGGTGCAATAGAATCTCTCGCCAGCCAAGGTGCACACCAAAGTGGGGCTTATGCCCTCAGACGGAGAGACACACCTGAGGTTGGCGTAGGCGCCAGAGGCACCACCAACAGAGATCATTATCATAAGTATTTTCAATAGCTTATGGGCAAGGGGGCGTTTGAAGGAGCAAAAATTGTTCGACATCTGTTCAACCTCTGGTTCACCAGGCTCAACCAGTTTTAGCTCTCCTGGATACAACTAGAGTTAACTCAATTTGAGTGCCAAGTCGGCGGTGTAGATAGTCGCCGATGTCGCCCTAAAAATGAGCATTAGGGCTCAGATATCGGCCTAGGATTGAAGATTAAATCTCCCGAGGAGGGAACATAGTCAGATCGAACCTCTCCGGACTCTTCGCTCAAGGCCTTCACGCCCAGTCGGGAAAATAGACCTGGAACACTCCAATACCTGTTGGTCCCTTTGTCAAAATAGTAAAGACTCATGTGAAGATGGGGAACCAGACTGACTCCCGAATTGCCCACACGACCCAAATAATCTCCCACATTTATCGTAGATCCAACGACGACGGACTCAGGTATGGAGTTCCTTTTGAAGTGAAGAAGGTAGAGGTAGAAGTTCCCACCCAAATGGATACCCACGTAGTTGCCGTCTTGTCTCGCCGTAAACTCCCCGCCCTCTAATTTAGCTGGATTATCTGGCTGATTTCGAACCACCTCAACGACCTTGCCCTGCACCGGAGACCAAACCTTCTTGTTCCAGACAACAAAGTCGCTATTGCGGCGCCCGCTCCTCCGATAACTTAGCTTGGTCCGGGAATCGAGCTTCACCAGATCCCAGGCAAAATCCCCGAAACCACTTTCGTTATTGTGGTGGTGCTCCTTGTTGCCGTTGATGACATAGGCCTCTCCCTCCAGGGGTGAGCGGAGAATGGTCAGATTGTTCGCCTTCAAATACGAGTGGAAAGCCGCCACGTCTGCCTCACCAGGTCTCGGCAAGTCCTCTCGCTTTTTTGCCTCAACGACACGCAAGGGCTGATCCGGGCGGGATGGATTAAATACGAGAGCAAAATAGCTGTCTTTGGATCCCCACCACCAGTTCTTGGCCTCAACGACGTGAAGGACTCTCTCTGTTGAAGCGATATGGGGCTTGGCAACGGCCGGACGGCAGCGAAGAGCAGCACTAGCTGACCACTGGGCCAACATCCATAGAACTGCAAAGATAAGGAATCTCATTCTGCGAACCGACATCGCTCCATCATTAAGCACATTCGGTGCCACTAGGCCACTACTCGCGCAAATAGTTGATTCCACCAGAAAAGTTTTCACCAGGTCAGGGCACCGCCTCCCCCCACCTCAATGCCAAGCTGGACTTACATTTTGGCCCGAAAATCCGATCTATGAAGGTGATGGGTTACTCGATACATGTTTCATTTTGCCCGCTTCAGGATTCGCCATGTCCATAGGTCGAATGGGTAAGTACCAGCTTTTTGAGGTTCTCGGCACAGGCGGCATGGGTGAGGTCTACCTGGCCCGAAGTCAGGAAGCTGAATGTATTAGTAAGCTTGTAGCCCTCAAGAAAATTCGACCCGATCTCACGCAAAATGAAAAAATGAAGGCCTTGTTTCGTAGCGAGGCACTTATGGCCATTCGCCTCGATCACAGCAACATTGCCACCGTCTATGAACTCGGAGTGGACCGCGACACCTTTTATTTGGTGATGGAATACGTGGGCGGTATTAGCCTTCGCGATTTGATGTCACGGCAAATGAAAGGTGAGATAGATCTCCCTCCTGAGGTGGCTATTCATTTGGTGTTGGAAATTGGCAAGGCACTCTCTTACGCCCATCGCTTTGTTGATCCCGAAACTCAAGGTGCGGCCCCCGTGGTTCACCAGGACGTGAGTCCTCACAATGTCCTGTTGAATTTTGAGGGGGAAGTTAAACTGATAGATTTTGGCGTTGCCCGCATGGATGCCACCAGCCAGGCCTCCACCCTTAGTGGCGTCATGGGCAAGGTGGATTACATGAGCCCCGAGCAGGCTCAAGGCGGCATCGTCGACTCGACGACCGACATTTTTGCTCTTGGTTTACTGCTGTGGGAAATGCTCAGCGGCAAACGCTACTATGAGTGGGACTCACTCAAGACCATTCACAAAAAGCTTCTCAAAGGAGAGCCCGTCAAAGCGCTGGACAAGAAAGTCGTCGACCACCATAAATTGAATTACATTCTAGGCAAGATGTTAGCACCCAACTCGGGAAGCCGCTATCAAACCGCAGACGCTTTTTTGTTGGAGCTCCAAGAGTATTACCACACCACCCATCCCAAATACAGCCAGGCCCAATTGCGCCGCTCACTCAAAAAATTCTTCGCCCAAGAGCACCAGGCTCACCTGAGCCGTCTGCAGAAGCACAGCTATCACACAGACGAAAAACTCGAAAAGGCTGGTTGAATCGCTTTTACTGCGATCTCTGGCCCAAAAAAGAAGGCTCCCTAGGAGCCTTCTACAACAATGGTTCTCTATTTGCTTTTTGTTCGGAGGAAGTCAGTTTTAGGGCTGACAGCGTCTGAGAATTTTTGTCAGCTGCCGGCCGTCGGCTTTAGTGATAGTGACTTTACCACAAAGGCCGGTATTGAAATCGTAGATCTTTTCTTTGGCAAAGTTCTCGCTGGAGAGTTGCTTAGTCAACTTGCCAGAGACTGGGCAGTCACAGTCTTTGCTAAAGGCTAAGTCTTCGTAAATGGCCTTGGAGTCCACCTTTAATATGTTGTGGTTCACCAAAATTGTTCCGCTTTGGATAACCAGGTCGCCGTTGGCCCTTGAGCCAAGGACAACTAGGTCGCTTTCAGTTTGCACTGACTGATCACCACGCACGCTCACTCCATCTCGACGGATCACTTGCCGATGAAGGCCAGCGATTTCAAAGTTCCGCACGTTGGCTCCGAAAGTTGTCATCACACCACCACCAAGGGACTCACCTTTGTAGTTACTGTGATCAAGCGAATTCCACTTGATTTGGTATTCCCAAAAGTTATTCAACTTTGTGACGCCATCAGAGGTTCTGATAAGACTTCCCGACTGAGGCAAGTCGCCACCAGAAATCCAATCATTACAGGTGGCAGCACTGTCAAAGGCCAATAGGACCTGACCACTCAAGGTGAATTGATCCCAGAATCCAGCCGTACAACTGCCGAAGTCAGCAACAATGGATTGACCATCGGCTGAAGATGAACAGTCTGGGGACCCAAGAGCAGGGGTATAGGGATGCTCTGAGCAATCAATGCCACCACGCTTGAGCATAGGACTGATCTTTTGCAGACCACCTCCGCCGCCTTCGGCGAACTCTTGAGCGGCCTCTTCGTAGGCGCCGAGTGACATTTCAACAAAGTCTTCGTCTTCATCTCCCAACGTACCCACGCCGTTTTGAACCGGCTTTTGCGTACAGTTCATCAGGGCGAGGCTCATCAGAAGCACTATAGAATGCGTCCATATATTGGTAGCGGGTTTCACGGCTATCTCCTTTGGGTAAGCGTCCGTTGCAAGGGAAACCCCCAGGAGAGCCAAAAGTTGCGGCTATTTTCTTAAATTTAATGGCATCTGACGGTGGCTGTATAGGTGTAGCAGGGGACGCCAAATAGGCTCGGGCTACATTTACCGCTAAGAACAACCCAGTTGGAGTAACCGCGCTGAGCGCATTTTTCAAAGGCATCGATTCTGAAGTTAGCTACAGCGGAGGCTTCGTGCCGCCAAGCCGAGGCTCGAAGCCACTCTGAAGTTCCACTTGCCGTAACAATGGAAGAGTTATTTGCCGAGCTGATTGCCGACAAAGCCAAAACACAAAAGACCAAAACAAGCTTTTTCATTTGCGACCCCGATTTCTGCGGAAAACACTTTTCTCCTCTATAGATAAATTAATGCGCCCAATCAATGGGCCTTGAGAAGATTGCCCTGTTTGCGGGACCTTGCCCGGCCCAAAAAGGGACATCTATTGAACACTAACCCATAGAAAACTCGCCCTTTTCTTAAAATCCAAGGGTCCTCGAAAACCCTTGGAAATAGGGCAACTGGGCCTTCCATCGCGAAGATCCGCCCCTGTTATTGAACACAAAAGTGTTCAAAAATTCCCCCAAAAGTCCTCCTAACCATTGACCCCGTATCTATCCAAGGAAAATGATTCTCCCATCACATGAACCGGGGGGTAAGCCATGTGCAACTTGTACGAGTACATGGACTATAGGCAGTACCTGCAGGATTACTGTAGGGCACGCAAACAAAGTCATCCAAATTTTACGATTCGTAGATTGTCTGAGGAAACCGGCTTCGGATCCACCTCTTATATCTCGATGGTGATAACGGGACAAAGAAACCTATCTCTTTCGGCAATTGCCAAACTCAACCACGGACTTAAGCACAAAAAGTCGCAAGCTCAGTACTTTGAATTCCTCGTCAGATACAATCAAACCAAAGAGCCTGAAGAAAGATCCCAGCTTTTGACTCAGCTCACCCGCTTGAGCAAGAGGAGTGGGGCCCCCAGCCGAACTCTCAAGCTCAATCAGTATCTGGTGTTTTCCAAATGGTACTTTTGGCTTATTCGCGAAATGATCCACCTGAAGGATTTTACCCTTTCCTCAACATGGATTTCCAAGCGAATCAGACAACGACTGAGTCAATCTGAGATTGAAAAGGCAGTTGATCTGCTTAGCCAGCTAGATTTAATTCGGGAAAAAGACGGCAGACTCTGGATTGATGACCCGAGCCTGGAAAGTGACTTCAATTTGCCGAGCTCTCTCATTAGGGACTTCCACTATCATATGATTACCCTTGCCCGCGAGGGTCTCCAGCTTCCCCGGGAAGCGAGACACTACGAAGCCCTGACGGTCGCAGTAAGTGAGACCGATATCCAGTACGTGAAGGAAAAGCTCTACGAATTTCGTGAATCCATTAACGAGTATTTGACCAAAAGCCTCAACGACAAAAGTCAGGTCTACCAACTGAATCTCAACTTTTTTCCGCTCACCCAGGGAGAAGAAAAATGAAAAACATCTTCGGCATTTTGATCCTAATTTTGACTCCGATAACTGCTTGGGCCGTCGGCGGCGCCGGAGGAAATGATTTTCTTCGCTACAAACATCCAGTACATGGTTACAGCATCCAATACCCGGTATCCTGGGAGCTGGTTGAGACCTCTAGCAGCGAAACCGAATTTAACAGCCTTCCCTCATCTCTTCCAACCCCTGATGGATCCTTCCTAAAAATCACTGTTGTCGATGGCTACCAAGGTTCTCCCGAGGAATATGGCAGGGACTTTCTATGTGGCACCTGCGATTGGCTCAGAGCTTCTGTAAACAACCTAGTTGGAGTCAATCACACCGGCCAATGGACGTCCGGACCCTACGGTCTCAGGCGTGAAATGTTGGCGGTTCTTCAATTTAGCGGAAAACTCCTAGTGCTAAAGGCAGAGGTCAGTACTTCGCGCGGAGGAGCCGGAATTGTATCACTCATGATTGAATCTCTAAAAGAAGACTCTCAGCTTGGAAAGCAAGAGAGCTCCATCGACTGGGCAAGAATTGACAGCCCCCAATCTACCGTGGGCGGGGCTGTACAAATTCGCCTCAAGGGAATCACTGATCTTGGAGGCTCCGGCAAGGTTGTCGGTCACTTTGCTGATCTCGACAGTAGAATGGAATTTCGATTGCGGGGCTCGCTTCAACCTTCTGGCCATCCCATGGAGTATACTGGTGGATTGCCCCTTGGATTGATTCCTGCTGGCACCTATAAACTGGTAAGCCTTCGTCTGGAATCAGAAGTCGGCACCTTCCATCCCCAGGGTGGCTACTGGGTTGAGGTTTTAGATCCCTCGCGCCGGAGTCTGCCGTTTGCCCTCTGGACGATCACAAACCCTTCAAAGGTCATCGAAGTCAGAGTCGGCGAAGTTGCCAAGATTCCATTCGCGACCAACTTTCAGGCCAATGACTTCATCAGCGAAGGGAGCTGGCCGTTGACCTGGGAGTCGCCTCAGAATTTCTCTGTCGAAATACCTATTCCCGAAACTCTCCCGGAAGGCGAATACAAAATTCAGATTGCTGGAATGGAGAGGATCTTCGTCAACTACAAGCTGTTTCAGTTTCCAGGCCTGATTGCAGAACCCTTTAATGGTCCCGTGGTTGTCGGCTACAGGGATCTTAAAATCAAAGTCGTTAACCCAAATCGCTTGGACTCCCCCTTGAAAATCGTCGGTATTTCAGGGCCACGGGCACAGGTTCGCTGCGGCGATGATGTGGAGTTGCAGGTTGAGTTTAACCATTCCCCCGACAAGGTTTCCGTTTTTCTCCCAGATTCAGCTAGAAACCTCCAATCGGGTCTAGCGGTACGGCTGCCCATTAAAACTCAAGTGGATGGGAATTTTCTCAGGCTATGGGCCGGTTCAAGCTGTTTTTCCACTCGTCCAATCGGGCCCACTGATATGGAACTTCGAGATCTTAAGAGCCATCAAAGGATAAAAGTGACTCTGTGGAAAAACAAAGTCTGGGCCGAAGGTTCAACTATCAACTACTTCGACGCGTTCGGAGAATTTGGCACGTTTGACGTTTTCAACTTCCCTCAGGCGAATCCGGTTTACTTGGTTAGCCCGATTGAATGGTAATTGGTTTTGGAGACGGCCCCTACTGACTGCCACCAATCTTGAAGTTCCTCAGCCTGGGCGAACTCCCCGGAATCCGGGACTCGAACCAGCCCTGAAGCTGAAAGTAGCGGCTGGTTTGATTAAGAGGCCCCATGTCTAGGGAAGGGAAGAGCATCGAAGAATTGACGAACTCTGACCAGAAGGTGGAGCTTGATCCGTCAAAGCCAATGAAGCTAGAGTTATCTGAACAATCAGACTGAGTACACGCTCGAACCTGAAATTGCACACGGTAGGCTCCGCGCTTATAGAGATTTAAAACTTCGGCGTCAGCCATTTGGCGATTCCAAATGGCAAGCTCATCAATCTGCCCCTCTAGAGGATTGGACACGGGAGTAACCGTACCGTCTCCACTGCCAATCGTCGAAGCCCCAATCGCCCAGGGTTCAAAATTGCCCGCCCCACCAGAAGATGCGTCCAGACCTCCGGAATAGGGGTCAGTGGCGAGCGGTTGACCGTCAACATAGAGCTTCATCCCCGCTGCGCCAAATGAGGCCGCTACGTGGTGCCAGCTGTTCAAAGACAAAGGGGTGCAATTGGTCGTAATGGTATTGTCGGCCGTACTCGACTGGATTCTGAGTCTTACTTCAGAGTTCGGAACAACCTTAAGATCAAAGTGTCCACCCGTATCAAAGCCGCTTGAATCTTTTGATACGATTCCATAAGTTCCGCCAGACCCAGTGACCTTAACCCACACGGAAACCGTCCCTTCACTTAAATCGAAATCAGAGTGATGAGGGATTTCCAGGTACTGAGTTCCATCAAATGCCATGGCCCCACCAAAGGCGCCTTGATTGCTCACCGTCGGACAGGTTCCCGTACATGAACCCGTGTGAACAGTGGAGGTTCCTCCAGAGTCGTCAACAAAGGTAGTGGGCGTTCCCGTCTCGTTGAGGTGATATAGAAGAACATTTCCCGTCATACTGACATTTCCGGAAGAATAACCGGTTTCAGTGGTTTGGTTGTTTGGGAGCTCTTTTCCATAGGGTGCCTCAGGCTCCCAACTCAGAATCTGCCAATTGAGACTACCGCCGGCATTGAGAACAGGCGAACGAAACTCACCGTAGAGCTTACCCTGCCTATCATATACGAGCTTGATTTCGCTGGCGGTCAGAGCCCTACTCCAAACAGAGGCCTCATCAAGCTTACCCTTCCAATAGCGAAGATCTCCCACACATCTTTTTCCGATATAAAGAGGCGAACCGTCATTAACCAGGCTTCCTGTCTGGCTAAGGGATGCAATCTTTTTGCCGTCCGCGTAGTAAACCATTTCGGAGCCATTGTAGGTTCCAGCAACGTGGGTCCATTGCCCTTTGGTGATTGTTCCGACGTCCATTCTCTTGTAGCCACCGACTGTGGTTGTCGTGCGGAAGTTGAACTGTGCTCCATTATCGATTCCTAGCATATAGGTCTCGTTATTCACACTCGGCCCTTTGCACAGGAGCGCAAGATCAGTCGTGACAGATGGATCAACCCATATCCAACCCATTACCGTTAGTTGATCACCAGTAATTTCGATTTGTGCTGTGTTAGCCACCTCAATGTAGTCGTTCACGCCATCGAACACCATGCCGCGATCCACTTGGGCCGACTCACAGGTCAAAGTGGCATCACCATCTTTGCTTAGGCCTGGAGTTAAACCTAAAACATCCTGAACACTCGCGTTGTTACCGACCAATCCGTCTGAGCCCTGATCCAAGCGCCAGTAAGCCGCCAGACCGGTAGTGTTAATCCAAGAAGAGTTTAGGGGATAGCTACTGGGTATTGAGGGACTTTGTTCAAGACCGATCCAACCATCTAAGGCATCGTAGGCAAGACCATCAGAACTTCCTTCAGATCCAGCGACAATTCCTGAAAGATTCAAATTAAAATGGGTGGTGATACTCGGGGGCAGCAGTGCATTGGGGTCACCACTAATTGACCCACTGATTTGGTTGTCCCCTAAACGACAACCAAGCATGAAGACCGAGATGGCCAATGTCCCTAAGAAAACGTACCGCTGAGACATGAAGTCCTTCCTATCAATATTATCGACTCCTGCCCCTCCCGAGAAAAGAGTCCACAGTACTTTCGACGAAATCTTAACGGAATTGCGGCTCAATCTGAGAAACTGAGCCATAAACGTTCCAGCTGGAGACTGGTCATTAGGTTGACTTTTTCGGGACAGTATTACCGATAGGCCTTGTCCACCTCTTCTTTGATCAGGCGCCTCAGGCTTTCCATGCCAAAATCATCCAGGGCCCTACCGTTTTCAAAAAAGGTGGGCGTCCCGCGGACGTTAAGAATCCGCAGATGCTCAAATATCAACTCGGGTTTGGAATCATGGTGGCTGCCCCACTGTGGTTGGTAATAAAACAAAAGCTCTAAAGCCTTCCAATGCCGATCTTAGCCTCGCCTCGGCTCTCTAGTTGACGTGCCTTGACTACAAGAATGGTCCGGAATCAGGACCTGGCCCACCCTTTGCTTTGGGACTATGCGGGTCCAATTTAAGGGTCTGGGTAGAGACTAAAGATGTCGATGACATCGGCATACCTTAGATATGGAGCGAAAAATGTCACTTACTACAAAATCTGTCGGTTTCATCGTCACCGCTATGGCTGCCACACTGTCTTTTACCGCAACCGGTAAGGGCCGCCTCCCAATTAGCAAAATGGATTTTCCAACAAAGGTCGTCAGCGTCGATTTCACCTCGGTGACCTCCCCTCGCTATGATCGGGATGGCATGAACGAATTCTTGATCGCTCCAATTTTGTCCTGTGCTAAGGACATTTCGGAGTTTTTACCCCGATCACGGGCTCTGTTTGATCTCGCAAGCGTCCCGGCAGTCCAATCCTACTGCCAACCCATCCATGTAAGGGGGGCCACCGGTAAAATCTCCCTTGGTGCAGAAGAACTCACTACAGTTTATCCAAACGGACAGCTCAGCGTTAAGGCTCCCATCGATGTCTTTGGTTCCGAGACCCACCTCGTGTTGGTGTGGCTCGAACTCAACAAATCAGCCGCTGCTGCCGGCACCATCGTCAACTGGGCTGCGAGTGAGGTTTTCAAAGTTGACTGGGGTTACAATGTTATCGGCTACCATTCTGTTCAGATTATTAACGATGAAAACAAGGGTCATCTGGCAATGAGCCCCACCTCCGAAGGTGTTGGCGAAGGTTCAGCTGTCGCTAGTTATACTATTCAGCCGTATGCAAAGGGCGAAATGGAAAAAACCGATCAGCTCACTTATGAACTGTTATCCCGGAAAACGAGTGTCGCTGACCTGCATGACTTTCGCAACCTTGGTTCTCCATCTGAGCAGATCGTTCACCTGGAAAAAATTGCCAAAGAAATCGGCAATGAGTTTGGACTGAAAATCTCATTAGGGACTTTGGACGCAGGGAACGTGGAAAAATGGCAAGGACGGGTTTATGGTCAACTGGCTCAGATTGAAGACGCCCTTTATACGACAAAAGAAAGACATCCAGATTTAAAGTGGTCCCCTAACACCAAGATCGTTGCCTTTGAAAACTGTGACATTAACCACCTCCCTTCTGACAAATCCAATCCAGTTATTTGCTTTACAACATTTGGAATGTGGCGAAATGCAATGGAACGAGTGGGGCACCGCTCCTGGATTACTTCAGATGAGAACGACCTATTAGGACGTCAGTCTGAAGAATACTACTACTGCAGACGAGAAGCCGGAATCGGCTGCTTACTAATAGGCCTCACCTCGAACGTGGCCGACGTCGCCAACTACAGTCTCCAGTGGGGTGATTTGGCCCTAAGCCAGGTACAAGGCCTTTTCGACAGTGAACACGAGCCTTACTCCCGCAGCAACTACGACTACTCTATGTTTCAGGTTCTGCCTCAAAAGATCATTAAAGCAATGCGTGATGTCTCTTCGCCCGGCTATGATGGCAAGTTGATCAATTTAAAGGGCGGCAAGTAGTCGCTGCCTTACCCCCTGATTCTATCGACGGCAACTCGGCATTTGGAGTTGCCACCCAGATTTGGCACTAAAAAAAGATTATTTTGACCCCGAGTACAGATATTCCAGGTCTTGGGGAGATAATTGTTTAGAAAGATCGATCGACCGCACCGTTCGGTCGGTCTGCTCATTGGTAATCGGACCGATCGCTAACAAGTCTGTTCTTGGATGGGCCAGCACATAGGCGTTGAGCATCTGATCAACGGTATAACTGGTTCCATATTTTTGATTAAACACTTCAGTAAAAGTGACGACCCGATGCCATCGAGCTTCATTTTCGGATGTAAAGATCGAGTGGTAGACATTCTTCCAATAGGGGTCACCTTTAAGGAATTTGTCATAAGCATGGGCCTTGGCGTTCTCCCACTGCGGGGCCGGCTTGTCCAAAATACTGAAGCCGCCAAGAGGAGAATAGGGCATGATTTTGATTCCTTTTTGGAAGTTGGGATCCATCATTTCTTGATGGGTGACTTGTACTCCCAAAGCATGGATGGATCTTTTGCTCATTTCAAACAAAGAAAAATAGGGGCTGTTAATAGTTGGGCGTATCAAGTTGGGCTGAGCTCGGCTGATCTGCACGGATTGGTCAACCCTATCCGCCACCCAGTTTGACCAACCCATCATCCACGCCTTGCTGCGGATTCGGCTATCTGACAGGGACTCCATGATTGTTTTGACTGGTGTTTTCTTCCGTTTGACTGGGTCAAATTCCACCGCATCACCGTCATCTCGGTGCATGAGATAAACAGTGACTTCGCCGTTGAGGTTATTAAGGGTGTGGCCCATCTCCTCACTCACCCGCTCAACAATTTGCCCAGAGTCGCCAAAAAGCCTACTGGCGTAGGTCCCAGCAGGATAGTCACCTTGCTTAATGAGGCTCAGAGCTTGCCTGAGCTCTGCCGAGTGGCTACCGGGTGGAAAATTTTGCGACCAAAACAGGTCGAAGGGAAATCCACCCTTTGAAAGGACGTAAATATCCTTTGAGGGATGTTGCTTTCGCCTTTGCTCTCTCCACTTGCCAAGGCGATACTCCACACCGCCCACGTAGATAGGCGATGTATCAAAGAAGTTAATCCCTAAGTCGGCTGCGTGATCTAAAACTTCAAAAGCCTTGGCGTCGGAGTACTCGGGCCAACCTGGATGCACCCAACCGCCCTGAATCAAATGATCAGTACCCATAACCAAGCGGGAGAAGTTCTTACAGTCGTTCTCGGCCCGACAGATCTTCACATACTCCATGGCCAAAGAGGCTGAGGAAACTAGTCCACTGAGGACCAAAGAAAACAAACGCAATCTCATGATTAAACCCCGGTTGAAGTCACCCACTTAATGAGAGTAGATTTACTCCTAGTTCCCAAGCTCCGCAACAGGGCCCGTGACCGCTGAAAAAGTTATCGGCCTACTTGATCCAACTGATGGGATTTAACTCCGATTTGTTGATTTCTAATTTGAACAGATCGGGACGGGAATAGTGACCACCAATATCCATGGATCTTCGGGCATCGATGACGGCGCCCAAATCATACTCGGAATAGAGAATTCCTTTTTCCTTATTCATGGGGCCTGCAGCCTCGGGACCAAATGGCCGGTAGAGAACCGCATCGCCATTGGATAGCCAGTCTTCTGGATCAGGAAAGACTTCGTTTCTGTGGGGCACATCTTCGGGAATATCCTTTGCCTGAATCGCAGTTGAGCAACCTGCCACCCAACATCCACCCTCGCGGGCAATGTGTCTTAGAGTTCCCAACCATGATTCACCACAATCCCAAGTCGGAGCCAGATAAAGCTCAACGCCTTGGGCGTAAAGAGCGTAGCGGGACAAAGGCATATAGTTTTCCCAGCAGATCAGAGTGCCGATTTTACCTGCAGGAGTCTGAACAACGTTTAGTCCTCTGGCATCTCCCCAGCCCCAAACCATGCGCTCTGGATTGGTAGGGATCAATTTTCGATGTACGTTTAAGATATTACCCTCCGGACAAATGATCGCGTATGAGTTGTAAAGAGTTGATCCGCTGGCCTCGGAGTTGATTTCATGAAAACCAACGGCCACAGTAATACCACTTTGTTTTGCTGCTCTTTGGATCCTGCCGAGCCCATCCTTGCCAAGGTCAACTGAGTTTTCAAATAGGCGATGGTGAAGATCCTTGGATTTTCCCATATCCCCACCCGGCTTGAGACGCCAAACCCAGGATGGATACCCAGGCAAATAGGCTTCGGGAAACATCACCAAGTCCGCGCTATTGCGCGCAGACTCAGCTATCTGATCGCAGACCTGTTCTATGGTACGCGCGAGATTAAGCAACACTGGTGGACTTTGAACAATTGCTAGCTTCTTCATTTGGACCTCACTTTGTTCCCACAGCAACTAAGACTTCACAAGGTCCTTCAAATCGGCCACCCTGTTCGAACTGTCGCAGCTGATCTTCGATTTCCTGCCAAATATCATCTTTTTCCACGTCCGAAGCTGAGGATAACATTTGATGTAAGGCTCCAAATGACTCCTGTTCAAACTGCAAACACTCAGCTGCCGACGAAAGGCGCACAGGGGCATCAATGGCCACGACTTTTACGTCTTTAAAACCAGCATCGACAAAGGCCTTTTTAAGAACCTCTTTGTTTCCCAAACTAAAGGGACCAGGTTGTCCGGGAAGTGGCGCGGGCAGATTTGCCCTTTTGCGAATAATCGATACCGGCAGGGAAAAGAAACCATTTTTTTCAGCAGTCGAGTAGACGACCGCCCCAATCTTTCCACCTTCTTTGAGTTGCTTTCTCATACCTTGAAGCGCTTTTTGTTGGTCGGGAAAATATATAAGTCCCACTCTAGATATCACCGCATCAAAGAGTTCTGTCTCTAGTTCTGCCAGATGCTCACCGTCCATCTCCATCACATCGAGATTATTTAATCCCTCAAGACGAGCCGAAGACTTGGCAAACTTAAGAATCTTAGGTGACAAGTCAGTTGCAAGGACATAACCCTCAGACCCTACCCTTTTGGCGGCGGCGACACTTTGCTCACCAGCTCCGGCAGCCACATCCAAAACCCGCTTGCCCTCATTAAGATCACAGAGATCAAACATTGTTTGAGTCGCAGGGCCAAGCCATCTGGACAAGAGGGGTCCCCACCGGTGCCAGGCCTCAGCGGCTGAGTTCCATTGGGTTCGGGTGGTGGTTTTAAAGGCCTGGGGGTTAAAGGTATTAGGTGTGCTCACTTTTGATCTCCTTTGTTCGTTAGCGACTTTCCCAGTATAAGCTGTTGATTTTTGCTGACAATTGGCCAAATATCGAAAGCAGATGTGCATTTTTGCACAAAAATGGGCGGATTATCGATGCAATGGGACGATCTAAGGTTTTTTCTCGCCGTAGCTAAGACAGGCTCGATCAGCTCAGGGGCCCGGAAGCTGGATGTTCAACATTCCACAGTTTCACGCCGTATTCGTGCCCTGGAGCAACGACTTAAGACTAGGCTCTTGGAGCGGATACAAGGCGGGTATGAACTCACTCCGGCCGGAGAGCAGCTAAAGGCCATCGCTCAACGAATTGAAAATGAGATTTTTGAAGTCGACCAGGTATTGGATGACGAGATCAAACTCTCTGGTCCTCTTCGGGTGGCAACTCTGAATAACGTGGCCTCAACTGTTTTGATGCCTATCTTTAAAGAATTCTGTGAAAAACACCCCGATGTGGAGTTACACATCAACGTGTCTAATCAATACCTGAGCCTCTATCAACGTGAAGCTGATGTCGCGATTCGCCTAACCAATGAACCACCAGACACCCTGATTGGGACTCGACTGGTGACCGTCGCCTCAGCGGTCTATGGCAACAAAGAGTACCTTAAGCAATGCAAACAGGCTGGCCATGATCCGGAATGGATCGGCGTCACCTGCTGCAACTTCCACAAAACGTGGACCAAGCGTGAGTGTGGCAACCGCACTTTTAACTTCTACAGTGACGACACCATTCTCACCCTGGCCTCGATTCGTGAAGGCATGGGGCTTAGTTTTCTTCCCTGCTTTATGGGCGACAGCGATCCCCAGCTTGAGCGATTCATGGAACCAAACTCCGATGACGAAATTGGCCTTTGGCTTCTCTATCATCCGGATCTAAAAAACACCGTCAAAATCAGGGAATTTAAAAGTTTTATGGAGAGCGAGATCCAAAATTACAAACACCTGTTTGCTTAGCCTAAACCCAAAGGCTCCATGCCGGTGTCACCGCCATACTTGGGAAGATCATCTCTGCAATCGAGCCACTTGACGCGATCACTATAGTAAACGTGAGCCTTGGCTTGCTCCGCCATCTCTTGATCTACTGAGGCTCTAGTAAAATGAACTTCCCCGGGCCAGTTTGTAGAGCGAAAAAACAATTGGCTGCCACAGATACTACAAAATTGGCGCTCGGCCTCCATGGTAGATTTATAACAGGTGAGCTGGTCAGCACCGGAGATCATTTGAAACTGCTCCGCCTCTGACTTCACGCCACACCAGGTAACAAAGGCTGCACCATGGGCCCGCCTGCAAATGGAGCAGTGATCGTGGGCCACAAACTTGATGGGGCCTTGTACTTTATATTTAACAGCACCGCAAAGACAGCCCCCAGTATATTCATTCATTTTTTTACTTCTCGTTTCAGTTTTGAAAAAACCAAAGTGTCACGAAACCTGCCATTTTCGGCAGAGTCTTCTCTAAGAGTTCCATCGAGATGGTAATCAAGTCGCCTGGGAACTCCGGCTGACTTCAGATTGAGCGAAGAACAGCGGATTTCAACACGATTAAAGCCAATCTGAAAGCAGATGGTTTCCAATGCCTGTACCGCCGCCGACATGAGCCCCTGGCCTTCGAACTTTCCCAAGATCCAATAACCAATTTCACATTTGGCATTTTCCCAGGAGATCGAGTGAAGGCCGACATTGCCAATGTACTCCCCACTACCCAGCTTAAAGATGCTGTAATCGAACAAAGTGCCTTCGGCCCACTTCTCGTGAGTCATTTTTATGTAACCAATTTCGTCCTCAAGGGTCTGCGTGTACTCAACCCAGGGCAAAAACTCGCCCAATCGGGCCCTATCGGAATCCACGTACTCAAACATTGTTTGAGCCGTTTCCAAAGAGTGCCTTCTGAGCGCAACTCTTTCGGCCACAATTTCTTCCGGAAGTTTCCGAACTTTCATGCCACAAATCCTGTAGGGTGCCTATCTCACTTCACGAAGTGAGCCTCCCAGGGTCCAATGCCTGTGATCTGCATCACTGTTGGTTCAAGCGCCCATACAATATGCACAGCATCTCGCTTGTTAATGTAGTAGTCTCCGGGGCCAAATTTTTGGGCGGTTTCAAGTGTTGCGTCCACCCCAAAGCCGACGGCAGCCTTGCCACTCAAAAGAGTCACGCGTTCGTCTTTCGGGTGGGTGTGGGCCGGCATCACAAATGACTTTCCGAGCCTAAAGCGCACCGTGAACATATCGGGCTTCTTGGGATGCCCCTCCAAAACAAACATTTCGCAATCTTTGGGCAAATTCGGAGGACAGGGCTTCCACTTGATCTCGCCCTCAATCACCCGATGTTGAATCACACCCTCAGGGAAATCGACCACACCAATCGTCTTATGGGCACACCCCGTCACCAACAAGGCCAACAACAAACCCGCTAAATATCTCACTTGGACCTCTCCCCTAAAATTGAACAATTGGACTCGATTGTGTATCTGGGAACTTTGTCAGGTCAAGCGACGTCGCCCGGCACCCACAGAGAACTCATTGATTCGATCACGCCGCCTAACTCCGCTTTAGCTGCTGAATAATGCGATCCAATTGCGACAAAAACTGGGAACGATCCGTCTTCGTCATAGCACTGGGTCCCGTTCCCTTGGACCCCAAATCACGGAGGTGAATATTGAGGTCGCGCTGAGCCAGAGCCGAGCCAATGTTCTCCTCATCCAATTCCCGGCCTTTAGGTCCCAAAACCCGAGCCTTCTTCTCGATGCATCTCTGAGCTAATAAAATGTCCGAGGTCACCAGAATGTCTTTCTCTTGGATATTCTCAGCAATCCAGTCGTCGGCGGCATCAAAGCCACCGGAAACCACTTCCATTTGAATGTTTGGATCTAGAGGTATGTTGATATACTGGTTGGCTACGACAAAGATTTTGAGCCCATAACGTCCCGCTACCTTATAGGTTTCTTCCTTAACTGCACAGCCATCCGCATCAATGAAGACGTCTAACAATTAGCCCTCCTTGGGTGCCAATGTGTTTTTTTAAAGGCAATTTGGACTCATCTTAGGCCCGACAGCGGATGTTGGCAACCACCTGTCTAGGGATTGGCCAGGTCTCTAGCCCCGCGATTTGGTCAGGGGGAAGAACTGAATATTCAGCTGGTAGATGCCATCTCCCCTCTCATCATCAAGGAGATCCAAAAACTTATCTTCGAACTCGTTGATGAGCTCCTTCGCCCTCTCAATTTGCCTTTCTGAAAACGCCAGGGTAACGCCCTTAATTGCGCGGCGATCAATACTAACCTCACGAACAGATTTTTTGGCATTCTCCATCATTTGTTCGTGAAATCGCTTGATTCCCTCGTCCACCACCTCTGATGTGGTTTCCACATTGGAAGCACTCACCCGAAGACGACCCAGAGAGTCTCTATAGATCAAACCCAGTTCAAGAAGGCTGGTGAGGGTTTCCATCGCAACTTCGGGTGCAATCCTGACCTGTAGACGTCCAGCAATCCAATAGGGATTTTCCTGAAATTCGGGGAGACGAACCAGCTCTCTAATTGCAAAGTGATACCAGTTCGACGTTGCAAAGAATGTTTTTGAATCTAGTAGGCTATAACCATTGTATAGGCTCTTTTTCTCCATTTTTTCCATGAGCAGAACTGACAAACGAGGGTTGTCGGTCAGCTTCTGCAGGCGCACCAGATCAAAAAAATAATCTCGCTCGCTCTGGCTAAAGTCGAAGTAATCAGCCAACTTCTCAACAAACTTCGGGCCCGGCAGCCTTTGCCCACGAACTACCATCGTCAGGGCTGAAGTGCTAGCCAAGCCAAGCTCTTTTGACCAAGCCGTATAGCTCCAAGATGGATCATGAAGTTTGACCTCTTCAAAGTGGCACCTGAGGAACTCCCTAAGATCTTTAAATGAGAACACTCTGTTTTGTTGAGGCTGTACCCCTGTGTTTTTTATATCCATACTCGTCTCAAAACAAAAAGCCCAATCGATGGAGGTGTTTCTTAACCTCACCAGAAGAGGCCTCAAAAAAGTCCTGGCTATGGAAGTAACGATTCACATCTCGCACTATGTGTACGTCGCAACTGTCGGTTTGCCAAATCCCACCAATTTCCTGCCGACAGACCCTGTCCCATAGCCACTCATGAATCATCAAAAAAGAATACTGCTGGGGCTGGTCTTCCCGAAGATTCATAACCATTGTTCTCGGGTAGTAGTACTGAATTTGTGCGATTTTGGGCGGGACACTCCCCCAGATCGTACGAATCTCACGCCGAACCGCCTGGTAAAGAAACTTCTTCAGGGCGGTGGTGGTTCCAACCGCAGTTTTGGTGGCCGCGGGGGACAAAGGGGACCCAGTTCCACCGGCGATTCATCTAATGGCATTGATTCCCCAGGCCCATCGACTAACCCTCCCGTGGCCGTCGCCGGTGGTGGCAATGCGACAACAGACGACTCATCGTCCTCCTCGAGTAGCTCCGCCAGTAGTGGTTCAAGCTCTTCTACAAATGATCAGGAGCCAGTGGGACAGGCGACTTCGAATTTGTGGTGGCTAACCGACGTGGAGAAAATTCTGACCTTGGATTATTCAGACCCTGATGGTGACGAAGCCTCCGAGTGTCAGGTGCAAAGCCTGTCCAACTTGGTCGAGTCCACGGCCTGCTCTTGTCTGGCTGGCATTTGCACAGTTGGATTGACTAGTACTCCCGGCTACAGCGGGATGGCCTCGTTTGAATTTTCTGTGGTAACCAACTCTCTGGAAAGTGAATTCGTCGCCAATTCCGTGGAGCTCATACTGGCGGGCGGGCCTTTTCCAGGGACGTTTGAAGACCCATTAAACGCATTAAATTATTCATTCAGTGCCGGAAGCCTTAATTGGAGTTCTGACTGGATTGAGAGCGGTGAGGCCGATGGAGCCATGGCGGGCATTGTTCAGATCAACAACAAAGCCGGTCCCGGGCCCGTTGAGTGTAGCTCGGGTAACTGCCTGCGTATTGGCGATAATAGCCTCTCTGTCACTGGCACCTATAGTCTAGAACGAAAGATGAATCTCATTGGCGCAAGCACTGCCAGCCTGGGCTTTGACTGGCGCCGAGATAGCGCTTTTGGCTATCTGTCGGCTTCGGACTTTCAAGTTGAGATTTCCAAAGACAATGGTGTGACCTGGACAACCATTTTTATTGTCTTGTCAGGGGGCTCAGATGGCTCAATGACCACAGAAAGCATCGACATCTCCAACTAGATTTCACCCTACACAATTATTCGCTTTTCCACTGGAAGCCCGGGGTTAATTGACGGCTACATTTACTTTGACGATGTCGTGGTTACCGCACTGCCCTAGGCCTAGGCAGCGAACGAGGTTTTTGAATCGTTTGATCCACTATCTCTCGGTAGACTGACGACAAAACAGGTATTGGGGCAGGCATGATCTAAGAAGATCTCCCCGTTGTGGTTTTCGATAATTCCTTTGGAAATACTCATTCCAAGGCCCGTCCCCTGACCAACATCTTTGGTGGTGAAAAAAGGCTGAAAGATCTTCTCGGCAATCTCTGGTTGGATACCCGAGCCGCTGTCGATCACTCGAATTTGAACCCGACTGGCATCTGCTAGGATTTGAAGCTCAATCCATTTCTCCGGCAAGCTCCCTATGGCATCCGCCGCATTGACCAACAAGTTGAGGAGAACCTGGGATAGCTGAGTTCCCTGTCCCCTTACAAGTATGGGAACCTCCGGCGAGGTGTATCGCAATTCAATTCCGCCGTCTCGAAGTCGGTGCTTACAGAACTGCAGGGTGTCCCGGATCACCTGGATAATGTCAACCTCATCAAGAGTGTCGGTATCGTCCTCGCGGGCAAAACTTAAAAGCCCACGAATGATATCAGCGATTCTTCCGGTGGTTTTATCGATCTGTTCCGCAATGGATCGGACTGTTTCTCCCTCTTTGGACTTGATCTGCTTAGAGGTGTCGTAAAGCTCATCGACATCCAGCTGAATCACCGCCAAAGGGTTATTGATCTCATGAGCAATACCACTGGCCATTTCACCAAGCGCCGCCATCTTTGCCGACGACACAATCTGTGCCTGCTGATCCAGAATACGCCTTTGTTGATCGTATCTTTCTGTCACGTCGGAGAAGGAAACAATAAATGCCGCCTTGCCAGTGAAGTGCCTGGGGGGCAAGGGATGGGAGTTCAACTGAAGCCAATTCAGTGGCGAAGATCCGCCAATCTCATAGCCAAATACGTAATTCTTAAGGATCATGTTTTTGGAAACGAGTGGGCCCATCTTGCTCTCTGGGAATGAACACAGAGATTTGTCTTCACGAACAATGACCGAAAACACCTGGTCAATACTGGTGTTTTTAAACTCCTCTGTTGTGAGATTTAAAAACTTCTCCGCACTGCGGTTATGGAGAATAACTTTTCCATTGGCGGTACAAACCAAAATGGCTTCACCAAGATGACCCAGGAGGTACTTGTGAAGCACCTCGCTGGTTTCGACCACCTCCTCAACCTGGGCCTTCCGGCGAAACAGGGAGGAGGACAAGACAATGAGGCCCAAGACAGCCACATAAAGCCCAAAGAAGGACCAGTTCCTGTCAAAAAGGGATCCAATGAGGCGGCCCTCTTCATCTCCCGATGCTTCTTGAACGGCATTGGCTTTTTCTGACAACATGAGGCTTAGATTCTGCAGCGCCACCAGGCGTTTGTTAAAATCATCTGGGTCCAAACTGGGCTTATTCTTGATATCTGCCAAGACCTCAAGCCCATCCACCTCCCCTTCTGAGTCCCTAAGTCTCTCTTCGATGTAGGTGGCCATTTCTGCAATTTGATCCTGGGGAATGTTGGCAGTTTTGCTGTGATTGAGGACCAGTAAAGTGATGAGCTTTTCTACGAGTGATTGAGTCGAGAGATGCTTTTGCACCTGGCCCCGATACTCAAAGGCCTGTGTCAGTGAGTCCAGGACCCCTTGCTGATTCTGGCGATTGGCGTGCACAAGCCATCCAAGGCCCGACAGGACCATTGTCGCAAAAAATACGGAAATAATGTTCGCTTTGCGCACATTCATGGTTTCGTTTCGGACGAAAACAAAACAATGTTGAATTAGTTGACGTGTGAGATGCCTATCAAATCTTTTTTAGACTGCAGATGGGCAACAGGGTGGAATTCCCCTCAATCCAGATAGCCATTTGCATCCAAAAAAGTAGATAGGCACCCGAGCCCTGGCCAGCTCCCCGACTTTGCGATAGGCTTGTGTCTATGAAAAAAGTCTTAATTGCCATTGGCGCGCTTGTTTTGGTTTTAGTCGTAGGTGGATTGTTTTTGCCCAACAAATACACGGCCTCTGCGACTTATGAGTTCAAACATTCCAAGGAGAGACTTCACGGCCTCATTGGAAACCTGGAAACTTGGCGGGAGTGGGGCCCGTGGATGGAAGACGATCCGGGAATGAAGATCGAACTGATTGGCCCAAGTGGAGTGGGCGCCAAGCAAATTTGGACCAGCCGCAAGGCGGGCAACGGAAGTCTGACCTTTACGAAATGGGACCCTGAAAGTGGAATCACCTACGACCTGGAGTTTGATGGCTGGCCCCGAGCCACCGCCGGGTTTGAGTACCAGGATATTGAAGGCGGAGTTCGCGTCCACTGGTCAATGGACGGCAAGGTCGCAGTCCCAGTCATCGGCGGATACCTAGCCTTGTTCTTTAAGAAGATGATCTCTTCCTCATTCGAGCAGGGGCTTAAGAACATCGACAACGTACTGAGCAAGAATGAGAACAACAACTGACAGTCGGGCTTTCAATCCATCTTTCCTGGTGATTCTCCAAGCGTAACACAAATCTGAAGTAGGGTGAAGACCCGGGGACTCGAAATCCCGAGCATCCATTGACCATCGCATCCAAAAGGGATGATAGACACCTAAACCATGGCACTTCGACTCGACTTCAACTAAGATTCGCCTGTGCACGTCCTTAATGAATCTCACATTTTGCTGTTTCTGCTTCAGGTATCGGTGTTGCTGGCCCTGGCCCGCACTCTAGGAGTGTTGTGTGAAGAGGTGCGCATTCCGGCAATTGCTGGAGAAATCATTGCCGGTGTGCTTTTAGGCCCTACAGTATTTGGCCGGATCGCACCCGAAGCACAGACTTGGCTTTTTCCCCATGACAACATCCAAAACACCATGTTGGAAACCGTCTCCTGGTTAGGCGTGTTTTTCCTCTTACTGGCATCGGGCTTTCATGTAAACGTCAGGCAGGCTTTGCGAAGCGGAACCACGGCCCTTTCCATTGGCATCATCGGTGTATTAGTTCCTATAGGAATTGGCGTGATCAGCTTCTGGGGACTAGATCCAAGTTATCACGGCCAAGGCGCGAGTGGGCTTTCGTTTACCCTCTTTTTGTCGGTAGCGGGCTCCATTACAGCCATCTCTGTTGTCGCCCGGGCACTTGGCGACCTGGGGCTGGCTGGCTCCAAGGAAGGCGGCCTGGCCTTATCTGCCTGTGCGGTTAACGATCTCTTCGGCTGGCTTTTGTTCACCGTGGTTATTTCACTCTCGACTGGTGATGCCATCGACTTTATTCATTTGGTCACGACCTTTCTGTCGACCTTGGGATTTGTTGCCATTTGTATCGCTGTGGGTGCTCCCACGATCAGTGCCGCTGCTCGCATCATTCATCGCACATCCCTTCCAGATGAGATGGCTTTTCAAACCCTCATTGTCAGCGCTGGCCTGCTGTGTGGAGCCGTGACTCAGTGGCTGGGTATTCACGCAATTTTAGGGTTTTTCTTAGCCGGCACCATGGTTGGTAGTGCTAAAGGCGTTGGCGATCAAATGCGCCAGAGCTTTTCAGATACCGTACATGCCGTGTTTGTTCCGCTGTTTTTCGCCACCATCGGGCTCAATATTGATTTTGTCACCGGGATGGAATTTGGAATTACCGCCTTGTTCATGGCCGTGGCCGTAGGGGGCAAATTCATCGGCGCCTGGATCGGAGCCCTCCTTGGCAAACTCGACAATTCCCGCTCAGTGCTGATGGGCCTGGTGTTTGTTCCCGGTGGAGCCATGGAGATTGTTGTCGGAGCCCTGGCGATGGAACTACAACTCATTGATCAGCGCGTATTCGTGGCCATCGTATTTGCAGCCCTCGCCTCAAGCATCATTGCAGGACCTGCGGTCAGCGCATGGGCCCACCGACTGGGTATCGGCAAAGCATCTGCTGCCCAGCCCAGTCCCAACTAGTTCCAGGGCTTTAACTGAATGACACCAAAATAGAAGTATTCCCTGAGAACGATATCAGGCTTGAAGTGGCAGTAGGCTTTAAAGACCCGACTTGGAGTTACCTCTGATACAACATCAAAGACAGCGTTCTGGCACTTCTCTAAGGTGGCCTTTTTCTCTCCGGCCTCTTTGGTCGAAAAAGTCATCTTCACAATAGGAAGACCTTCAATAATCGGAAAGTCGGCCGAGCCCTTATCTCGTTCATGATAAACGGGGATTTCACCGGGACCAGCATAGGTGACTGCTCCAACCTTGGGCACTAACAAACCAATAACTATAAGTGTGCTAATTATTTTGATCGTTTCCATATGAAATCCTACCTGGTTGATCATCCATGGGCCAGACCTATTTTTAGACGGAGCATGATGGCGCTCCATGAGCGCGACACTTTCGGTTAGGTGCCTAACCCAGCCAAATAAAAAAGCGCCTCTATAAAGAAGCGCTTTTGTTTTAAGCCCCACCAACAAGTGAGGCTCGGTGTTTATCTGTGTTCGATTACTTACAAAATGGAGCGTCGGGCATGATCTGGCAGAGAGCTTCACAAAGAGCGGGATCGCCGAGAGGACAATCGCCTCCTCCACCACCGCCGCCGCCACCGCCACCGGAGGACTGGCCGACATAGATCTTGTAAGAAGAGGCCTGGTTGCCGTTAGCGTCTTTCACAGAGACGGTGGTTTCACCCTTTGCCACACCAGTCAGCATACCGCTCGCATCGATAGTTGCGACCCCAGTGTCTGAGCTAGCGAAGGTCAAAGGTGCTACGCCGTTTCTGGCCGAGAAGGCAAGTTTGTCGCCAACTGCAAGAGTTTCTGCGAAGGGAACAACATACATCTTTTTGTCTAGCAGAGCTGTCATTGCCGCTCCGGCATCCACACGGCAGTCACAAGCTGTTTCAATGCCGACCTTGGCTGCTGTTGACTGAATCAGTGAGCGAACCTCAACACCGGTCATGGTGGGGTCCTGAGCCAAAAGCAGAGCCACAACTCCGGACACCAATGGCGTTGCCATGGAAGTTCCGGATAGGTTGCCGTATTTGTTGTTGGGAAGGGTGCTCATAATGCCTTCACCTGGAGCCGCTACGTCCACCGTGTGCTTACCGTAGTTGGACCAACTGGGCTTTTTGTCACCCTCTCCACTGGCTGCAACCGAGATCATGTTGGGCGTGTTGGCATTGGCTGGGAACACATCTGTACGATCGTTAGACTTCCCATCATTGGCGGCCGCCACCACAAAAATGACTCCAGCCTTGTCAGCTCTTTCCACTGCTTCAATAAGTGGCTTCGCCTGAGACCTGGGAACTGCGGCTCCCCAGCTGGCAGAAATCACGCGAGCTCCCTTTTCGATGGCGTAGTCAATGGACTTGATCCCCGCCATAAGGTCTCCACCGCCATCGGCGCCAAGAAAACGAATCGGCATAACCGAGACTTCAGGGCTCAGACCGATAATTCCCCCGTCAGCCAGGCCAGATGCGCCTAAGCTTCCTGTACAGTGAGTACCGTGTCCGGGGTTGCGGCCAACGATGTCCATTGGATCATTGTCGTTATCTTTAAAGTCATAACCAGGAATCATATTGGCCCGGAGAGATTCGTGATTGTAATCCACACCGGTGTCAATGACGGCAACAATCACGTTCTTGCTACCTCTGTTGCCGGCCTTTTGCCAAGCTTGCTCAGCGTTTACCTTAACGTTGGCCCATTGTTTTTTAAGAGCCATGGGTTCAACCGGAGTGGTGATCGCGCGAAGCTTGAAGTTCTTCACCACATACTCAACGTTGCTGTTCTGTCTGAGAAGTTTTAGAGCCTCTTGCTCTTGAGAGTCTTCAATATTAACTTTCGTCAGCCCGGCAACGGAGTGAGTCTCCATCACACTGAGTCCCACCAGGTTTGAGAACGTCATCATTTTCTGAGACTTCTGCTTCACAATGTATTCGCCCGCCAACGATCCGCTAGCGAAAAAAAGTGCTATCACTGCCAAAATCAATCTTTGATTCATAATCCACCCTCCTTAGTGGTTCCAAAATGGGAACACCTGATCCAACCATGGTCCAGCGTCCTTCGCCAAATTTTTTGTGATAAACCCCTGAAGTAAGGTGCGCGTCGGGTCCTTGGTCCGTATCACCAGTGATACAACCTAGACCTTTTTTGCCCGAACCTAGCCTGACGTCTAGGTCGTGAGTTGAGGTGCCACCCCCAGACCAAGTGTTTTTGAAAATTGAATTTGAAGAGGCTTTGTCCGGATGTTGCCGCCTAATTAGGTTTTATCCTCGATTTAGCTCTGCCGTGCTTAGTCCCCGTTTTATCATGAATTCTATCGCATCATTTGCATTAATATGTTCAATTTCGATTTCCGGGTGAGAATCTTTGAAAACCCTGAAAACCTCATCGACAAAGGCTTGCCCTACGGCGCTTATGCCTTTGAAATCCAAAATCACGTGGTTGAATTTTTCAATTCCTTTTAGAATTCTTTTTGCCTGAGATCGAGAGACAAACCGTTCATCACCCAACTTACTAAATTGAACCAATATATGAGTTTTGTCGAAGGCTTTGGTTTCGGGGTTTTGATAGTGATCGAAAATATCTTGAAGGTCTCTTTTTGAGTTCTTCATTATCTCCATTGTGACTATCGTGCCTTTACCCTTAGAATTTTCCCGATCCTCAATAAACCAATCATCCTGGGAGTTATCCCTAACATACAATAGGCCGTTCGAATATATCGTGAAGACATCAAAAGCTCTGGAACTAAAAAAGATTCCTTCACCACTGTGGTAGTCGGGAGCCGTCGTAAATTTTCCTTTGATCAAATGTAGAACGGACTCTCTGATGTCCTCCAGGTTTAAATATTCCTGAATTTTTCTAAACACGCCAATTCCGTCGTCTGTAATTGTGAGCTCGATTTTTTCAGCATCAACTCCGACATCTACCTTGATTTTTTTGCCCTCTGAGTGATCTACGGCATTATTAAAGATCTCCCCAAAGCCATAGTAGCAGATGTCTTCAACTCCTTTGTCTATGCCCTTAAATGTCGACGATAAGCTATCATCCCAGACTTTGTGCTCTTCGGGATGCTCTACTATTTTGAACACAAGCTCCTTGTTGAGAGCTCCCGCGAGGTAGTACCTTGCCCCCCTTTTTGCTCCCGTCTTTATCAGCTTTTCATTGTTGATGAGTGTATTGATGTGCCTGTGAACCGTCGTCCTCGTGACGCCAAACTTTCTTTCGACCACCTCAACCAGGTCAGAGGGATGTTGCGCAACTGACGTCAGGATAAACTCTCTAATTTTCTCAGCCCTGTCTTTACCCACTGACTCAGTCCTTTTATCGGTTTTGTAACTATCGATACTCTCATTTATAACGGTCTAGACCACTTTTATCAACTAGTTATTTAAATTTTAAGACCTAGTTTTAAATATATGGTAACTGTCCGTGTGAGTATTTATAACTATCTGCTCATCGGCGACCCGGCAGCATCCAGTCAGGCCGATTAAACCCCCAAAAGCCATCCTCAATAGTACATAAAATATTGGAATTATGTATTTTTTCCAGATTTCGCCACCGATTGGCCATTCAAAGAGCGATCACAAACAAAGGCTGGGATCGAGGTGTCAGATTTAACACTATATGGATAGATATAAACAACTAGTTCTATAGGTCAAGCCCCCCCTTGCTCAAAAAGGCCCGACTGCCATGCCCAGTTTAAGCGGGGGGCACCACTCCCCTTCTCCGCCTGGAGCCAGGCGCCTAACGTCTTATGACCTAGCAGCCTCGATAAGTTGTGTGGTTTTTGCAGAGCGGGACTAGTTCACCTTTTTCATTGCGCTTGTAAAGACCATAGTTGTCGGTCAGCTTTCCCTGTTCGTTGCCAATAAAGTACACTTCCCCGTCAGCCATAAAGGCGCTTGTCGGCACAACTCGAAAGTCATCCTCCCAGCCAATCTGGTCGCCGTAATAATTGAATTGCCAAGTCAGCAAGAAGTTCCCACATGCTCCAAAGAACTTGCGAACCTTTTGCCCTGCTGGTTCACTTCTAGAGATCATAACGTCCTTAGGTCTCAGGCTAACTAGAGCCTCCTTTGCCCCACCAATTGAACGCCGGTCCAGGATCTCCGCATCGGGAATGCTTGTATTGTCTTCAGGCAGCCAAATTTTTTGATCGCCAGCCTTCTCACCTTCTTCTTTTGGAGGGCCACCAATCCTCCATAGACCCTCGGCCACCATTACCGTTGGGTGAGTGTGCCAGTGCCCTATATCGGACACCGGCCTCAAGGGTCGAACAATAAGATATCGCATCGTGATCTTCTCATTCCCAACCCTTAAGTCAGAAGGATCGTGAACCTCCAAGCGGCCAACTAAGTCTGCATAGGTAACTGACCCGACCCCCTCAAACTTGACCACCTAGAGTCGAGCGATTAGAGGAGGGTATATGGGAAAACGAGGCAAAAGATACACATCAGAACAGATCATCACCAAGCTTCGGGAGGCTGAAGTCCTGCAAAGTCAGGGTGCCTCTCAGGCACGGATCTGCAAGCAGCTAGGCGTTGCTGTGGACACATACATCCGTTGGCGAAAAGAGTACGGCGGGATGCGAGTCGATCAAGCTAAACGCCTGAAAGACCTGGAAAAAGAGAATCAGCGTCTTAAAAAGCTAGTTGCAGATCTCGCTCTCGACAAGGCAATGCTCGAAGAGGTTAACAAGGGAAACTTCTGAGCCCGGCGCGGAAGAGGCAGGCAGCGGCAATGCTTGTTGAGCGCTTCTCCACTTCTGAACGTCGGGCCTGTAAGGTTTTGGGACTTCATCGCAATACAAAGCGCTACCAGCCAAAAGAAGATAGGGTGAACCGTGAGGTCACCCCCAGGATCATCCACTATGCCGGTGAATATGGCCGCTATGGATACAAGCGAGTGACTGCCCTAGTTCGCGCCGAAGGCTTCAAGATCAATCACAAAAGAGTTTATCGCATTTGGCGACAGGAAGGCCTTAAGGTCCCGGAAAAACAGCCAAAACGAAGTCGTCTGTGGTTCAACGATGGCTCCTGCATTAGGAAACGGCCCGAGTACAAGAACCATGTCTGGTCCTACGACTTTGTTCACGACTACACCTATGACGGAAGGCCCATAAAGATGCTCACAATCCTCGACGAGTTTTCCCGTGAAAGCCTCGCCATTGTTGTAAACCGGAAACTTAACTCACTCGATGTGTTAGAAACACTTGCAGATCTTTTTGTTCAGCGAGGAGTGCCAAAGTACATTCGATCAGATAACGTACTAAATGAGATGGCAAGTTAAAAGTTTAGACAAAGCTCCGCCGTTTGCGGCATCCATTCCGCGAAGAATTCAGAAATCATATCTCACCCGGCTTCCGAACCTGAATGAAAAATGCTTCTACCATAGTGACACAAGGTCGGATGTTATCCGCCTTCACTGTACTTAAAACGAAGTTTAATCTCAGCCGGAAGACCCAAGCATTGTCTACGAGGTCGGTTTATGAGACCGCCTCCACGGCCCGTTGTGAGCGGGTTTTTCCGGTGAGCACAGGCTCGTAAAATGGCCTGTAAATAGTTTGTTCCTTTATCAATTTAAAAATAACTCGTGCCAGCTTTGCGGTCACAGCAGTGTATGCGCGCCGCTTTAGATCGCTATTGGTGGGGTCTGCTTTGACATAGCGATTAAATTTGTCTCTGAAAGTGTTCTCGCGTAGCCGAAGCGCGACTGTTGCCGCAATCCAAAGCGCTGACCTGAGTCGAGCGTTTCCCCGTTTGGAAATTGAAGATCGTCCTCGAAAAAGACCAGATTGTTGAGTAGAAAGATCTAGGCCGCAGAATTTTAAAAACTGCTTCTCGTGATGAAAACGTCGAAGATCTCCAGCTTCCGCTAATATAGTAAGCGCGATGATTGGGCCAATGCCGGGAACTGATCGAAGTATCTGGTAGTCGCGATTGTCTTTTAACTTTTTGTGAGCGATCTTCTCGAGCTCATCTCGCTTTTTGCAAAGCCTCAGATGTTCTTCGAGCATCATTCGAAACATCTGGACAACATTTGACTCCAAAGAAACGGGAACTCCGATGCTTGACCGAGCACACTCATAGAAGTCGGCGAGGATCTCGCCTTTCCCCTGTTTTGATGATAGCAATGCTCGAGCCGAATCAACGAAGGTCGATCTTTCAATCGCGGTCACTGCAGCGGGTGTGGGATATACTGAAAGCAAACGGCCGAACCATCCGGCACGACTTGAACCAAAGAACTTCTCTGCCTCAGGAAAATAGATGGGCAGGTAGTGATTAAGAATACTGTGTTGAAGTCTCGTCTTCCGCAAGGAGATCTGAAAGTGAGAATTTGAAAGCTCTTGGAGATCATTATTGCCTCGAAGAACTGGGTCATGAAATACAGTTGAGATATGATTACGCAGAAGATGAATCATCACTTGAGCATCTTTTGGGTCATTTTTGTCCCAAGTACTGTGGAGCGCTTCTCTCGTTCGTGCAACGGCAAGCGACGATATTAGCCGAACATCGAAGCCTGAAGTTTGTAGGTAGTAAGCAATCGCTCGGTGGTAGTCAGCTGTAGGTTCGAAACCAATCGTGCATGGCAAAGAAAACCCTCGTAAGCGGTCAGCCAGGTCATCAAAATCCTCCCGACAGTTGCGTACGGTTAAGCGCAGACGTCGCCCCTCGGGGGTCTCGATGAGAATGTCATGCTTGTACTTGGCTATATCTATTGCTACCAAAACCTTTAAATCCTGATTAGACTGTTGTTGCATTATTTAAAGCTCCTCTTCGTTGAATTTGCGTTGTAAGCAAACCAAGTTTACGTGGAGGAGCCCTTCCTGACTACTTGCATCTTGAGGTACTACGGTCCGGAATTTATTGCCAAGAGGTTGCAGGACTGGTTCCAAAAACTTAGCGTCAGTCCATTGTTTATAACTCCGGGAAGCCCGTGGGAAAACGGATACATAGAATCGTTTAACGGCAGGCTGCGCGACGAGCTTTTAAACGGCGAGCTGTTTTATACCTTGAAGGAGGCTCAAGTTTTGATTGAAAAATGGCGAAGGAATTACAACACTGTTAGGCCTCATAGCAGCCTAGGTTACAGACCACCAGCTCCTGAGGCATTAACACTTGCTATGTAAACCGCTCGACTGTATGTGGTGCAAAGAGTGGGGTCCGGTCACCTTTAGTCACAGGGACTAATAGCATATCTAGAAGAACGTCTAGGTTTACTTGTGCATCTGGAGTTACCATAACTCATTTTCGGAAATGCTAATTGGAAAGTCATATGCAGTTGTCGGAAATATTGGAGATAAGCCTCGTAAAATTTGCCTGACTTTTGGCCGATAGCTTAGTGTTAAGGAACCATTTTTAGGAGCAACAGTGGCAATACCCAGCTTTAGATCATTTTTAAGACCCGTCCTTGAAATCATGGCAGAGATAAACGAAGTTTCTAATCCGAGGGCAAAGCTGGTTCCTATTGTAAAAGAGAAGATGGGCTTTAGCGATGAGGAAGCCGCTGAAAGGTTGGAGTCTGGCGGTAATAGACTTCAAAATCGTGTTGGATGGGCGTTAACCTACCTTAAGAAATCTGGGCTAATCGAGTCACCAAAAAGAGGCGTGGCCACAATCACTGAGTCTGGACGTAATTTTCTTAACGAGCATGACGGCCCGATCTCACCAAAAGATCTCGAAGTATTTCCTGGTTATTTGGAGTTTAAAGCGGGAAATAAAAACAACGAAAAAAATGGCTCAGCTGAACCTGAAACAGATATTGATGAAATCGATCCAGAAGAAAAAATTAATATGGGCTTCAAAGAAATTAAAAACTCTGTGATTGATGAACTTCAAGAGAAGCTACTTGAGCTTACCCCCACGCAGTTTGAAGAACTCGTATTGAATCTCATTCAGGCCCTAGGCTATGGCATTCAAACAGGGAAAATCGAGCACACAGGCGGTTCTGGCGACTTTGGGATTGATGGCATTGTCCACTTA
Source organism: Pseudobdellovibrionaceae bacterium (assembly GCA_020635075.1). Taxonomy (NCBI): domain Bacteria; kingdom Pseudomonadati; phylum Bdellovibrionota; class Bdellovibrionia; order Bdellovibrionales; family Pseudobdellovibrionaceae; species Pseudobdellovibrionaceae bacterium. Next base: position 641,850 of record JACKAM010000002.1, read on the forward strand.
GACAAACTTGGCCTCGACAAGATATACCTTCAGGCTAAAAGATATAAACCATCCAATAAAATCAGCAGCTCCGAGATTCAAAAGTTTTTTGGAGCCTTAAAAGGAAGACATGCTTCTAAAGGGATCTTCCTTACTACATCCTCATATCAACCGAGTGCCCTGGAATACGCTCAAACTGTCTCCGATACACTGGTTTTACTTGATGGCCGCCAAATAGCCGAGCACATGATCGATGCAAAAGTGGGCGTATCTGCAAAGAGAAAAATCATAATCCCTGAGATAGACAACGACTATTTCGATAACTAAAAGTTCAGTCAGCACACTCATAAGTTATTGATATCTCTAGAATTTCAAATTTTCTTTACCCAGGCGGTTGGCCCCTAAAACAGTGAGACTTGCATCTTGAGTCATGGTGCGCCATAACCCGGTCTGAGACCGGAAAAGGAGCACACAAGATGAAGAAGAGGTACACAGAAGAACAGACAATTGCGGCGGTTAAAAGGCTTGAAGCCGGCATGTCGGCAAAAGAGCTCAGCCGAGAATTGGGCGTCAGCCAGCAGACCCTCTACCACTGGAAGAAGAAGTTTGGCGGCATGGACGTATCGGAGGCTAGGCGCTTGAAGGAGCTTGAGGCTGAGAACGCAAAGCTTAAGCGCATTGTGGCCGACCAGGCCTTAGATATCGTCATGCTCAAGGATGTGAACTCAAAAAAGTGGTAAGGCCCAGTGAGAGCCGGGCCGAGGCGAAGTACTTGGTGAACAAGTACAGTAAGCCTGTGGCCCGTATTTGCCGTCTTCTGGGCCTGTCCGTGTCGACATACAACTATCAAGAGAAGGCCAAAGATGATGGACCTATTCGAGAGAAGTTTGAATCTCTTGTTGAAGACCATCGAAGGTTTGGACATCCAAGACTTTTTGTAATGATGAAGCGAGACATGCCTGGGGTAAACCACAAGCGCACACGAAGGATCTATAGAGAAATGGGACTACAAATAGGTCGAAGAAAAAGGAAAAAACTTGGCAGTCGTGGGCGACTGCCAGCAACCACTGCGTCGGCACCCAACGAGATCTGGGCCATTGATTTTATGTTCGATTACATCGAGTCAGGTCGAAGACTCAAGGTGCTTACAACAGTTGACGAATTTGCCAAGGAGTCGCCCGGAATACTTGTAGACCATTCTATACGCGGCGTGGACGTCACAGCTTTTCTGGATCATCTAGCATGTGGTAATTATCCGAAAGTCATTCGCATCGATCAGGGTACAGAGTTTACGTCTCGCGCAATGCTCGACTGGGCGTACAGGCACGGGATCACTCTTGAATTCACCAGAGTTCGAAAGCCTAATCAGATTATCGAATCATTCAACTCTCGTGTAAGAGACGAGTGCCTCAATGAGCACGCATTTTTTAGCCTAGAGGATGCCAGGCAAAAGATCGATGCCTGGCACTGGAAGTACAACAACATCAATCCGCATTCGGCATTGGGGATGAAATCTCCAGTGGAGTTTGCAAAAGAACGGGAAAGTATGTTAGCAAGTTAACGCCACCTGACTCAGGATTTTTGACTCACAGAATCTTGGGCCAACCGCCAATGTGCCCGATTTATCCTGTGGTACCCCCGGGTATCTTGAAAACTGGAGAATTGCGCTCCTTTGGGTTCACGGAGGGCTGCCGCATAAGCGTTACTCATTTTACAAAACAAAAACAGACAACTCCCGCCCTTTGAACAGTTAAATTTTAGTCCAGGAATCCGATACGGTTTTTATGAGTGAAGTGGCTAAAATTTCAAAAACACAAGAACTACTATTTTCTCACCTTGATAGAGTCAGAAAATCTATTGGTGAAATTAAGATCGGCAGTCCAGAGCAGTTCCCCTATGGGTGGCGTAAAGCAGCTAAAGGAAGAACGGTGTGGCGTATTCTAGAAGAGTGCTTAAACCAAAAGCTAGAAACTTCCAACACAGGGGAGTCAATTTTTACTCCTGCTGATTCTGAAGTGGGCGTATTCGACTTTCATGCAAACTTCGCCTCTGAAAATTGCGAAGGCTTTGTGAATATAAAGTCAGCAACCAAAGGCAGAAAGAATAGCAAAGACGATTTGAGTAAAGCCATCAGGCTTATCGAGTTTTATCAACAGAATCCAAATGCTCACATCTTTATTGCAACTTTTGAAATAGAATTCCTAGATGATATGAAAATTGCTTTACCATCGTGTTATGTGATGCCGTTAGCTTGGATACCTGACGTCTATGTTAACCCAAGCAACAATGGGAACTTACAATCAGCAAAGTACAAAGACTTAGACTTGGCGGTTAAACGCACAAATCAAGAGTTTTATGATGAGTTAGTGAAGGCAAATGAGGTAGCAATTCAAAAGAAGCGTAAAAAGAGCTAAACAAGAATTTCCCTAATTCGATTATTAAATGATTTATTATCTATTTCCCCGCACAATAGACTTCGATATACCTCAGAAAGGTTTTTTGTCAGTATCTCATCATCCTCAAAATTCGGGCAAGGTATGCTTTGAACGTCTCTAGGCTCAAACTTGTTTAGCCCATCGCCCAACTTACGAATATTTTGCCTTACAAGCCCAGCCGCAACATCAGACATCAAAAATGCACAAACCGCATCAAGTAATTCCTGAGGGTGATTGCCTTTAAGAAATAAACCATGAAAACAAGTGAGATTTGCTACTTTCGCTCCGTTAGATATCACTTTCACAGAATCCCGAAAAAACGTACCGATCAATGCAGGGGCTATTTTAATGTTTTCCATGCTATACCAGGGAGTTCTTCTCGCAGGCAGATATTTTTTGTCTACCCCTAAACTTAATCCATGCTCAATGTAAGCAGCAACTCTTGGGTCCTTAGAATCTTTCTCCTTCAAATCAAGTACATAAACTGGTTTGTCGTTAGATTCGATTTGCTCAACTAATTTATCAGTTAGCTGAAGTCCACTAATATGCGTACTTTTTGTTATGCATAATTGGAAATATTTAGGGTTTAGATCCCACTCTTTGATTTTTGATTTGTCGAAAATATAAAAATTATTAGCTCCAGTAGCAAGACCTCTACTACATCTAACAAAGTCGCCAATTTTTCGAGTAAAACTATCGTTTAATTTAACTTCAGTTCCTATCAAATTCCACTTGGACTCGGCCGGAAGTTTGTCATATTCGATTGTGCTAAATATCTTTTCTAGTCCCTTTGCATCCCCTTTTTTGTGGTTCTGCAGAGATGAAAACAGCTTGCTCCAATCATCATTACAATTGATCCTATAGTACCTTAAATTAGAAGATTTAGTTTTTTCAAATAAGACAAGACAGCTAGTAGTAATGGCACTGTCAAACAAATTTAGATTCGAATCGAAAAACACAAAGCGAATATCAATGCCTAGCTTCTTCATGTAGGCTTTGATTGGCGTACCATAGTCGGTATTGAGAAACTCTTTCGGAATTATGAATGCTCCTCGTCCACCGTCTTTGATCTTGTCTAGAACCTTTATCAAAAAGAAATTATAGAGATTTGTCATTGAGGAAATTTTAGCCCCAACAACTTTGGAAAAGTGATCTCTCTTTTCTTGTGACAAGCGAGATACTTTGTAAATGATGTAGGGCGGATTACTGATAGCTCTATCAAACTCAGGGAGTGAGGCGTCTATAAAATCTTGCCCTAGTATTTCTATATTATTGAATGCACCAAGCCTCTCAAGTAGGTCCTGAGACCTTAACCTGAGCTCTCCATCTACCTCATAGCATATCAATTTTTTATACTGACCTTCAAAATGTTGATTTATTGCCCATTCGAAAACACCTAATCCTGAGCCTGGATCTATAATTATCGAATCAGAGGAGGGTGACAGCCATAAAGCTAAGGCTTCAGCTATCTCTGGTGGAGTAAAAAATTGCCCATAGTTTTTTAGGTGATCCTTATCTCTTGTAGAGTAGTAAGAGGAATATTCTCCAGTTATTTGATTCGTGAATAAGTTATTTTCCTCTAACAAGCACCCCTCCAAGATTGGCTTGAACATTACTAAAAAAAGAGACAATGGTCACGGTCATATTGAATTTCCGCATACCGGACATGTCCCACTGGTGTCCCAAAAATGTCCCACCTAGAATGATATCCAGTGATGTACGGTGATATTCAAGAAATCCGCCCCTGATAACCCATTGAAAGTAGTTATTAGGGCTCTTCCCGGTTAAGGGTGGGAAACGCGGCGTTAAAGGCATAAAAAAAGGAACCATCTAATTCCTCTCAGTTTTAAGGTTTGAGTTGCGAAACAAAAACTTTAAACAAAAAGGATCTTCGATGGCTCCTATTCATTCTCGTGTATCACACTTTGTGCTCTCACCTGAACTAAAACTCACTGATCATCGCTTTTTAGGGCGTTTCCAGACCATTTTTGACGTGCATAAAGAATCCTCATTCGAAGTCTGCCCTAAATGCGCTACCAAATCCTTCTCCGTCCACGATCGCAGGTGGGTCAAAATCAAAGATGCACCCATCAGAGGAAATGGAATCCTCCTCAGAATTCGAAAACGACGCTTTAGGTGCCCCGCTTGCAAGGCCGTGTTCACTGAACCCGTCGGACTTGTTCAGAAAGGCTACAGGACCACGAGACGATTTAGAAAAAACCTGGCTTGGTCCTGCAACAACCTCCTTGATCTCAAACGCGTCCAAAAAGCCCACAAATGCTCCGCCTGGCTCGTTTACAAGGTCTTCTATGAACAACTCGAGCTAGAACACAGAAAAATCAAAAACGACCCCTGGCCAAAAACCATTGGCATCGATGAACACACCTTCAAACGCAATAAAAACAAGGGGTACAGAGAGTTCGCAACTGTCCTCGTCGACTACAATCACAGACGAATCAAAGAAGTCGTGCACGGAAAAACTGCTGCTGGACTTCAACGGGATCTCTACCATATACAGGGGCGAGAAAACGTCCGTAACGTCGTCCTCGACCTCTGTGACCCATTTAAAAAGTTCGCCAAAGAACACTTCCCAAATGCTCGCATCGTCGCCGACAAGTTCCATGTGCTCAGAATTCTAAACCCAGCCATCAATAAAAGAAGAACCTCCATCACGGGCGATAAAAGATCCAATCCCGTTAGAAAACTCCTACTTAGAAACGGATTTAAACTCGAGTACTTCGAAAGAAAAGCCCTCTGGAAATGGCTCGATCAAAACCCTGACGTCAAAGAAGTCTACTTCTACAAAGAAGCACTTCATCAGCTCTACCGCACCAAAGGCTACCACAAGGCATCCAGAGCCCTCACAAGGCTTACTGATGAAATGGCCCACTCAAATCTACCCGAAATTAAAACCCTAAGGAAAACCCTCATGAAGTGGAGAAATGAAATCCTGAACTACTTTATAACACGACTTACCAACGCAAGAACCGAAGGCTTTAATAACCTCGCAAAGCTTTACCAGAAGAGGGCTTTCGGATATAAGAACTTCGAAAATTACCGACTCAGACTCTTAAATGCAGGTATTTAGAGGGTTTTAGACGCACTTCCACCATCTACCGAGTAGAACCGTAGAACCGTAGAACCGAAATTACTTAATTAACAATACTCTCGCAGTTAATGCGGCGAGAGGCGCATAATTTGGTGGAGGCGGTGATTCGATCATAAGTTGTTGAATTCACTGCCTCTAAACTCCAATCAACTACAAATTACTACATGTGAGTCAACCACAGCCTTCAGTTTGCTTCGGATTAGACATCCTAATGATTACCAATCCACCCCGAACTACTATTGCAGAGACTATAGCCCCAATCACCAGATCAGGAATATTGCTCTGAAAAAAGTAGACCAAAATACCTGAAACAATGACTCCAGAGTTCACAATAACGTCATTAGCTGAAAATATCCAGCTTGCCTTCATGTGGACTTCACCATCTTTGTGCTTATGAATGAGTGCTAGGCACCAAACATTTGCAATCAAAGCGATGATAGAAATGGAGATCATGTAACTAGATAGTGGTTCACTTCCGAAGTAGAGCTTTCTGGCAACTTCTAAAAGGCATAAAACACCTAAAGAAATTTGCAAAACTCCGCTTAAGTATGCCGCCTGATTCTTTACTTTCAGGCTTCTTCCCACAGCATAGAGGCTCACACCGTAAACTAGAGAGTCTGCTAACATATCTAATCCATCTGCGACCAGCCCAGTGGATTCAGCATATAAACCAACAAAAACCTCTACGAAAAACATCGTAAGATTGATTCCAAGGAGATATTTGAGAGTTTTGGCTTCAACACTAGACTTTGCATCTGGAACATCAGCAATCTCTATTGCAGATGAGGACAAAACCTCACCTGGCAAAGAAATGCTCTCCAATCCATTAATTATCATTGCCTCATCACAATCATGATAGAAGGTCACAGCCCTTTCCTGAAGATCAAACTCCATTCGGGATTGTGGACTGGTTCTTTCCATCATGCCCTCGATCATCTTGATCTCTGAAGGGCAGTCCATTTTGGCAATTCTAATTACGGTTTTTTTCATCCTGCCTATCCTGGGAATCGAACCAGGGTTATTGTGGTGGAGGCGGTGGGAATCGAACCCACGTCCGCAAGCGATTCACATTAAGGCGCTACATGCTTAGTCGATATTTTTAGAGGAACCACAGAGCTTCTACCGACAAAATATCTACGGTCCCTCCCCCAGATTGTTTAAGTGAGTGGCCCTGGAGAAAACAACCAATCACCGAGGTAACTACAGTTACACCTTCCAAATAGCGTTACCAACTACCTGGTCGACGTGCAGCTTAATTAAGCTGCAAATGCATAGTTGTCGTTAGCAACTATAGGTTGCTCGTTTTTAACGAGGTCCACGAGCGCCCCGGCATGCTCCCTAAGCTTCACTACCCACGTCGAAGCCATGTCGCCCCCATATAGGTTTTGATACTTAAAGACTCTTATTTGTAACACAAAGGCCTGGCTTTTGTCGAGAGGGCAGTTCTAAGGTCGCGGAATAAGGGGGTATTCATCAATTATATTGGCGGGCGTAGGAGCGCAACTTTACCCTGTGGGCTGGGTTTCTTCTAATGTTTGCACCCAATCTGTCACTTAAAAAAGGGAGTCTGTATGTTCACTCGTTATTTGGTTCTGGCTGCGGCCATTTGTCTTTTGTCCCCACTGGCCTCGGCGGAAAAGTTCCGTGAAGCCTGTAAAGAGGATATCAAAACCTTTTGTACCGATAAGGGCATTAAGCCTGGTGGCGGGAGAATCCTGTCGTGTTTGAAGGCCCAAGAGGCTAACTTGTCCTCGGGTTGTTCTGCAGCTATGGCTGAGGGAAAACAAAAAATGAAGGACTGGCATGCAGCCTGTAAGGGTGACATTCAAACTCACTGCAAGGGCATTCCTCCCGGCAAAGGCCGCATCCTTTCTTGTCTTAAAACCAAAGAGGACAGCCTGACCTCTGAGTGCAAAACAGCCATGTCGAGTCGGTGATGAAAATCGATATCCGAAAATCTCGCAGACCGCGCACGAACTGTGGCGCGGATTTGCTCTTCTGTTTTGTCGCCTTAACTTTGCCACTCAACCTGGCCTGCACACCAAGCTTTTCGCCTAGAGTGGTCGAGACGCAGACCGGTGATGACCTTCATCTCGGGGGCTCCTCGCAAGACCCCCTTGAGATCCTTGAGGTCGACCCGGACCAGGCCCCGCCTGGTCTCGAATCCGAGTTGATTGAGATCGCAATGGAGAAGGTTGACCCCTCACTCCAAAGACAAGATTCAACGCCAAGTCTTGTGCTTGGAGTTGTGACCAGGGACTTCTCCCATGTTTACTCGCTGGGCGCCTCTCCCCAAGGTGTGCGCCCGAATATGAGAAGTCTCTACCCCATCAGCTCGGTTTCCAAAATGCTCACGGGATTGATTGCAACTACGGCTATAAAACAGGGACTCCTCTCTGGAGAGACACTAGTCTCGTCGGTGATTCGCCCTGAGTTAGCCGGTCTACTTGATTCACGACTCACCATTGATCATCTGCTCAGCCATTATGGTGGCTTCGAAGCCATGCCCAAGAATTTAGATAGCGGTGTCCCCTTGAGTCCTGCCTTTGGCTATTCAATGGAAGACCTAGGGGCATGCCTGGAATCCCTTTGCCCAAGAATAGGGCTGCCTGGAGAGAAGTACCAATATTCCAATCTGGGGCTTGGCCTTCTGGGAGTGGCGCTTGAAGACCACCTAGGTGCCGCCGATTACTCTGAGTTACTCACTCTCTGGTTAACAGATCCTTTCGGCATGAACGACACCGTACTTAGTAGACACATCCTAACGATCGATCCAAATCAACAACGCCTTATCTCGGGAATTGGACAAGGTGGTCAGGATGTCGATCCGGCCCAGATGGGGGTTTTGTCAGGCGCAGGCGAAGTCGTCACCACCGCTTACGACATGGTTTTGTTACTTCAATCCCTGGTGTTTGCGGAATCAGGGTCTTCAGCAGACTTGGCTACCCGGGAGATCGCCTCAATCAACAACACCCACGCCATGGCCGCAGGCTTTGATATCTCCAAAGATCGCCCCTATGTTCTCTACTACAAAGGCGGAAGCCAACCTGGTTATGCGTCATTCATTGTTTGGTCTCCCGAGCTAGGAGCTGGACTTGTCCTTTTATCCAATAGGGGGAGCTTCTCTTCACACACCAAAGATCTCTCGTTCCGTCTCATCGACAGAATCGCCAGCGAGTAGCTAGGGCCCAGGCTTGCAATTTTTCTGGGCCATGGATTTTTTCCCCTTTGAAAGTTTGACCATTCTACATTTCTGACTGGGGCGGTGGATCAAGCCGCCCCTTGTGCGTTAACTGTACTGAAAAGTGTACGGTTATGGGGGCTATTGCCTGCAGGGTCTGTCTCGACCCAAAGGGCTTAGGCCCAGTCGAAATTTCAACAAACAAAGGGGTTTTCTATGTCTCAATTTATGCGCGTTTTGTCAGCCGCATTGATTTTGGTTTTTGCCACGGCTTCGTTTGCAGCCATTAATCCTCAGTCGGTGGTCGCTGAAGATGTGGCCACAGCGGGTAAGCTTGATGAAAAACTGACCGGCCTGGGTCAGCTGGATCTGGAACAACTGATTAATCAAGACACAGTGGAAGATATCTTCCGCACGCCTGCCGGTGGAGAGAAGATGCAAACGGCTTCACTTTGGACTTGCCGGGCTCACACCTACTGCCGCAATGGTCGACGAATGTTGAGTGACCGTCACCTTTTGGTATTGCTGAGCGTCCGAAAATCGCACAGATTTGCCTGTTCGGACGCTCTCTACAGCTGACATGGCGGGTGGGGATCGGCACATCGGTTGCTGGGCATATCTGACGTGTCTAGAAAGAGCGTCATCTACACCTGTGACCACCCCTATCATGTTTCTGCCCGATTCAATAATCGAGAGTGGCTAGAAATCCCGATGAGCTATGCCTTCGGGATTTACGGTAACATCCTGTCAGAAAGTATTGATAGGTATCACATCCATCTTCACGCTTTTGTGCTCATGAACAACCACTTCCACATGATCGTATCTACCCCAGAAAGCAACATTGGAAACTTCCTGAAATACTTTATGACTAAAACCTCAAAGGGCATTGCCAACAGATCCCAGAGAATCAACCACATCTATGGCGGAAGAAATCACAAATCTCTCATCGACAACTCGGTCTACTATGCTCACTGCTTGAAATATGTCCTTCGTAACCCCGTCAAGGCTGGCGTATGCACCAAAGTGGAGGACTACCCATGGTCCTCTATTTCAAAGAAGGGAAACAAAATCTGCCGCCTCATAACACCACTATCTCTTGGCCATGAAGAGCACCTACCGACAAGCACCAAAGAGAGAATCTCCTGGTTTAATGTCCCTCCTCCAGCAGAAGTGGATCGAGTGATTTCCCAAGCCTGCAAAAGATCCATCTTCAAACCCAAAACCGACCACCTCACCAAAAAACACCCCAACCTATTCGCCCACCTCCCGACCCCACGCAGTACCAAAAAGTGACGGTCACCTAACTATTAAAATGGGGCCGTTTCAGAGTTTTGAGCCTGTTCCTGTTTACGATCTTGCAGTTGAATGACGTAGCGTTGGTTTGGCAGTAGGTAGAGTTCAAAGCTCAGAGATTCACCAGAACGAGATGGCCATGCACGGCCCACTCTGTTCCAGGCGGTTTTCTTTTCTACTTGTCCGTTGACTCTTGTTTCATATTCTTTAGCGACAATAACGTCGAAAAATTTTGTACTCATGTTCATTTCCTTCCCTTTGTGGTTGATATATAAAATCTGGCGTAAGTGAGTTTGGTAAAGTAAGTTCGCCAATTGACCAGAGGTAAAAGTCGTAGCAATCGAGAATCACAAGACACCTCTGGAAACGACTCCATAGGAGTAGTCGCCCAGAGCATCCCCACGCATGATTCGTTCATTTTCTATTTGGTTCTGACGAGCCTTCTTTGATCCTCTAAACTCAATGTCTCGCCAAGCCAGATATCCGATGTCTTGCTCAGGTGAAAAATTGCAGTTTATGCAATGTGCGTGCGTTTCAAGTAGTTCATAACTTTGATCCCCGCAGCGGGGACATTTATTGAAATACATTTGCTACCCCTTTCTTGAGCGCCAATCCATTCAGCGCCTTTCACTTATTTAAGTTGCAAGAAAGTGGGCAAGTTGTGCCAAGTTGGTGTCCGTCTGTAACAGCATAGAATTGCGATTGAATTTTAAGTGCATTCAAAAAATGGAACTTTTAAAATGACTAGATAGTTTCAATAATGAACATTCTGGTGGAACAAGAGATGGTTCATTTTCGGGACTTTGGAATTTCAGAACAAAATACTTAGATCTTAGGCACATATTAGGTGCGGAGCATCAAGCCCCATCACACGGATTGCCAATCAACAGTGTTTAAGAAATGCTTCAAAAGGTTTTGATATTCTCATTAACTTTGATAAGTTACTTGCCAATGAGAATCTTTTTATTGGTTTATTTCACATTTTCAATTCTGGTAGACCCTTGGGTCGATAGTAAGCCTAGTGATATAGAAACGCACAATGAAATCCAAGTAGCGTCAACCCAGAGCCAAACAGTTAGTACAGAGGGAAGCCAAGCTTTAGATATTCAACAAAAACAAGAATCCCATCATCACAATGATTGTCCAGAAAGTTGTCCAGAACACACATGCCATCTCGGACATTGTGGGTTTTTAGTTGGTGACCGAATGTCAACTATTCCACCGGCTTCCAATGAACAGTTTAGTGAATACCGTCAATTTGCCCCCAGTGGACCAGTCTTCGGAATTAAAAGACCTCCTAAATTTAATGCGTAAATCCGCATAAAAATAATTTGCACAATTAAATATTTAAAATTTAGGGAGGACTTTATGAAGTCTATATTATCAATTTGCGTTTTAGCATTTATTTTGAGTGCATGCTCAACCTCGCAATCAAGGCGTGATCCAAATTGCGCTAAAAATAGTGACAAGAAATGCGAAAGCTCTACAACTAAATCTTCTCACGATCACTCGAATCATGTGAGAGAGCGTCCATAAGGAGAGAAATATGAGACTTAAGCTATTCATAGGGCTAATTACCCTGCTTTTGTCACACCTTTCTTTTGCACAGGAGGGAGCTATTAGCTCCTCCTGTCAAAAGCCAGGGGATAAAAACAAACTATTTTGGTGCTTAGTAAAAAGTAAACCTGAAGTAAGACTCCAAGAAGTTGACGTTAAAGTTCGTGACAACGCCATATCTGAGGCAGCTCAGATGTTGAACCCCGAACTAGAGATTGAATCCATTGACAATAAAGCAGGTGGGCTAACAAGCGAAGTAACGTTGAAGCACACTTTTGAGTTGGGAGGAAAACGTGGCTCAAGAGAACAGGTCGCTATGGCTGAAAAAGGAATTTCTGAAACGAGACATTTAGCGGAATTGGAAGAAGCTTCTAGAGAATTCGCTGTTAAAATTTTCAGACTTAGACAAATTAATACTGAACTTGAACTTGCCACTGAAAATCTTGAAACCTTTAGAGGCATACAACGGCAATATAAGAAGTTAGGCAGGCTTAACCCAGAGCAATCCGTTTCGGTCTCTGTATTTGAAATCGCAGAGCAGGAAACAGAATTAAAGAAAGAGGCATTATCTCTCAAGAAAAAAAACCAAATTTTGAGTGAGTTTCAGTCAATACTTGGAAGTGGATTTGCATTAAACGAAAAACTGCTGCCAGACTTACGATCCGATTGGCCTAATATAAATGTTGATGAGATTAAAAACTCAACCCATTTGAATCTCAAAAAGAAGTAGATTTAGCGTCAGCAAAATATGGATTAGCAAAATCTGAATCCTGGCCTGACCTTTCAATTGGACCGAAGATTGAGCAAACCACAGGAGACGTAAACGAGACCACATTTGGGGTAGCGCTAAGTTTACCTCTCCCTATTCTTAGCCTAAATGGTGGAGGTAGGGCAAAGGCGTCCAGTGAGCTTCAAAAAGCTGAGTTACAAAGAAAATTAATCTCAAATCGACTGGAACAATACAAAAACTTTCTTTTAAGTTCATATCTTTCGTCTTCAAAGATAGTCCAAAAGTCAGTTAAACGAGCAAATATTCAAAAACGTCATAAAAATCTCCATACTCTTTTAAATAGAGGAGTTGTGAACTCAGCTCTTGTTATTGAGATGCACCGAGAGGTGTTTGAGTTTTATGAAGGCTTGCACGAGCACGAACTCAAGGCCATTGATGCGCTTTGGAGACTATACGCTCTCAAGGGCACATTACTAAAAGAGGAGATTTAAACTGTGAAAAATTTTATTACAATAGTTGCAATTCTAACAATGGGTACATTTTCTTGCTACTCTATAGCTGAAGATGGACACGATCATGACCATAAATCCGAGAGACACGAATCAGGCCATGACAGAGATCACGACCATAAGAATGAAAATCATGACGAACACGAGCATGAAGAAGAGGAAGATGAAAAGCATGGGCATCATGGGGATAAGGAAAATCGCGACAGCCATGAAGGACATAACGATCACGACGATCATGGATCTGAGGACTCCCATGGACACGGGCATGGTGAAGAATCCTTTGGCGAGGGAAAAGCCATTACTGCCGTATTTAATGAGGGGGAGAAATTTAAGCTCTCAATTGAATCAGAAAAACTGCTTGGAATTAAAACCTCACCACTTGAACTAGCTGGTGGTAGCAAATACAAAATTTCAAACGAATCTCTTGTTCGGTATCAGAACCATTTAGGTGTTTTTGTTAAAAAAGATGGCTGGTTTGTTCTTATTAAATTGGAAAAAGCTCAACCTAAAGAAAACTATTTTGTTATTGAATCAACTGAACTGAACAAGGGTGAACAAATTGTAAATTCAGGAGTTTCACTTTTAAGAGTGGCTCACCTTCAGGCATCTGGTCAAGGTGGCAAAGGCCATGCCCACTAAGGAGTTGAACAATGTTAAATAAACTAATTAAAACTGCGATTTATAATAAAGGTCTCACCTTCACACTCACTCTAGTGGCAATTTTTGCGGGATGGATGTCGTTTCAGACTCTACCCATTGATGCCGTTCCAGACATTACAAATGTACAAGTTCAGGTGAATACTGCTGTAGAGGGCTTAATTCCTGAAGAAATTGAAAAGTTCATTACCTACCCAGTTGAGAGTGAAATGGGAGGAATTCCCGATGTGGATGAAATTCGTTCGATCACACGTTTTGGACTCTCTCAAGTGACAATTATCTTTGAAGAAGGAACGGATATTTATAGAGCCAGACAGCTTGTATCCGAAAAACTTCAGTCTATAAAAGATGATCTGCCAGGAGGGGTGCAACCCAAACTCGGACCAATCACGACTGGCTTAGGAGAAATTTACTTTTACGCATTAGAGGCAAAAAAAGAAGCCCAAGGGCAAGAGCGACTCGAACAGCTTATGGAGCTAAGAGCCATTAACGAATGGTTGATAAAGCCACGGCTACTTACTGTTAAAGGAGTTGCCGAAGTCAATGCCATTGGTGGTTATGAAAAACAGTATTTCGTAAAACCCCGCCTAAAGGATTTGTCAAAGTATGGTATCCACTTACATGAAGTCGTCGAAGCCATTGAAAGAAATAACCGCAATACGGGTGGTGGTTACATCCAACAAACGGCTGAACAGCTTTTAATTCAAGCTACAGGATTAGTTCGTTCTCCAAAAGATATCGAAGACATCGTTATTAAGAAGTTGCCGAATTTTAGAACCGTTACTGTCGGTGACATTGCAGCGGTTGCTCTTGATCGAGAGTTAAGAACAGGTGCTGCACTTGTTAATGGACAAGAGAGCATCATAGGCACTGCTCTAATGCTTTTAGGAGAAAATAGTCGAACTGTTGCTCTTGATATTGAAGATAAAATCAAGGAAATCAAAAAAAGTATTCCTGACTGGGTGAAGCTTGAAACAATCTACAACAGGTCAGAGTTAGTCAACAGCACTTTAGGAACCGTAGAAAAAAACCTACTTTTCGGTGCCTTCTTAGTTGCCTTGATACTTCTTATTATCATCGGTAATTTCCGTGTTGCTATTATTACGGCGATTACTATTCCTCTTTCGCTTCTAACTACGTTCATACTTATGCGCTATTTCAATGTGTCCGGTAACTTAATGAGCCTTGGAGCATTAGATTTTGGAATTATTATTGATGGGGCTGTTATCGTTATGGATAACTGTGTTCGATTTGTTTCAAAGAAGGCCAAAGAACATGGTCGACCCTTATCTCGTGAGGAAATCAAGAAGGCGGTTCTTGAAGCGACCATAGAGATTCGCTCTGCCGCAGGTTTCGGGCAAATGATTATTATCGTAGTATTTCTTCCAATCTTTGCTCTAACAGGTGTTGAGGCAAAAATGTTTGTGCCTATGGCAGCCGCATTTTGCTTTGCCCTAGGGTCGGCTTTCATTTTTTCTTTCACTACAATACCAGCACTTGCGGCAAATTTTTTATCAGGAAATGCTTCTAGCAAGCAACCTTGGATCATGACTCAGATAGAGAAGGTTTATAACCCAATCATTCATGCTGCTCTAAAGATGAAACTCGCTATTGTTGGGGTTGGTGTTGGAGCTATCGCTGCTGGCATAATTTTATTTTCTTTTTTAGGGTCAGATTTTTTGCCCCAATTAGATGAAGGGTCCATTGCTGTTCAGTTTGTCAGACCAACAAACATCAGCATAGATCAATCTGTTGAAATGCAAAAACTTTCTGAAAAAGTAATTTTAGAGTTTCCAGAAGTGAGCCGGGTTCTTTCTAGAATCGGAACCGCAGAGGTGGCAACCGATCCTATGGGGCCAAATCTCTCTGATACTTATATTTTACTAAAGGAGAAAACCAAATGGCCATTACAAGATGGTCGCAAGAGAACAAAAAATGGACTTATCGCTGATATCAAAGAAAAATTAGAGTCACTCATTCCTGGGCAGACTCTTATATTTTCTCAGCCAATTCAGTTGAGATTCAACGAGCTTTTAGAAGGAGTACGTGCAGACGTGGCCTTAAAAGTTTTTGGTGAAGACATGGATCAAATAACCGAAGTAGCTGCTCAAGCCGCACAAATTGTGGGTCGTATTCAAGGTGTTGGTGAGGCCGAGGAAGAAACTAAAGGCAAGTCCCCTGTATTAAGAATAAACCCCATTAATTCAGAGCTTCAACGCTTGGGATTGGCCAAGGAAAATGTTCTTTCTACGGTGGAAACTGCAATTGGAGGTACAGAGGCCGGTAGCTTGTACGAAGGAGTAATGAGATTTCCAATCGTTGTACGTCTGAATGAGAATGACCGCTCAAGCTTGGCTTCAATTAAAGAAGTTCCCGTTGGCGTTGGCGAAAACTTTACGATCCCCATTAAGGATTTAGCTGAAGTCAAAATTGAAGAAACCTTTAGCGATATCCGAAGGGAGTCCTCCAAAAAACGAGCCGCCGTTCTTGTCAATGTTAGAGGCAGGGATACAGCAAGTTTTGTTGAAGAGGCTAAGGCGGCAGTCGATAAAGAACTTAAGCTCCCGTCAGGTACTTACATTGAATGGGGTGGGAGTTTTAAAAACTTGGAGAAGGCAAGAAATCGGCTGATGATTGTTGTACCTTTAGCCTTACTTTTGGTTTTCGTAATGATCTTTATGGCATTTAAGAGTTTAACTCAGACCTTTATCATTTTTGGCTGCATTCCTATGGCCCTAGTCGGTGGGGTTATTGGTTTAATGCTAAACGGTTTGAACTTTAGTATTTCCGCTGCCATTGGCTTTATTGCACTTTCTGGTATCGCTGTACTCAATGGCGTTGTCTTGGTGAGCTACTTTAATAAACTCAAACTTGATGGTTTGACGGGAGATGAGTTGATTCGACAAGGAACCAAGATGAGGTTGAGACCAGTTTTGATGACAGCATCAGCGGCTGCATTTGGGTTTCTACCTATGATGCTGTCTACAGGAAGTGGAGCCGAAGTCCAAAGGCCTTTAGCTTCGGTGGTTGTTGGGGGAATTATCTCAGCGACAATCTTGACACTCATTGTTCTACCTATTGTCTATCGACTATTGGAAAGTAAAATGAAAGTTGTCGATTCTGGTATGAGTCACTAATGTCATGAAGAGTGGTCACTCAGTGTACTTGGGAGGTATAAATGGCTGATTCTTGCTGTCAAAAGAAGGGGGACGATTTAAAGTTACTTGCAAAGAGGCAAGCAAATGTTCTTTGGATCGTACTCGGAATTAATTTGACAATGTTCTTTGTGGAGTTTGCATCTGGAATTTATTATCAGTCACTAGCTTTAACTGGTGATTCCTTAGATATGTTTGGCGATGCTTTAGCTTATGGCAGCAGCCTCTATGTGGTTTCAAAAGGAATCTCTGCAAAGGCAAGGGCATCCCAATTCAAAGCAGTTTTGATGATTGTTTTAGGTATCGCATTTGGAGTCAATGCGACATATAAAGTCTTCTTTGAAGCCAATCCCAATCCAACAGCAATGGTAGTCATTGGGGTAATAGCTTTAGGGCTCAACCTTGTTTGCTTGGCCTTACTGAATCGCCACAAATCTGATGACATCAATTTTACGTCTGTATGGTTGTGTTCTCGTAATGACATTATTGCCAATACATCAGTGCTTGTGGCGGCCGGTTTAGTAGCGATTACTGGCACAAAGTGGCCCGATTTAATAGTGGGAGGAGCCATTGCCTTTTTGTTTTTAAGGTCAGCGTTTTTCATACTGAAAGAGTCAAAATCCATTCTTAAAGAGGCTAATGCGTGAAATCATTTTTTGCATAAAGTCATATTGTTTATACGTTTATTTGGCTCTAAATCTAAAATTTTCATTTCTGAAACATCATGAATCCCAATTTTGAAACACTTGAAAAAGTATTTGGGACTTGTTTAAAAATTGAGAAAAATTGGTACTACGCTCTCTTAATTTTCATTTGCTTTATACAAGAGATCAGAATGAACCTTTTTAGAGAAGGGTTCTATAGGTTTAAATTCAAATGACCTGTTTAGATTCATCTCTATTGGGAACTGCTTTACAGACTCAGTTGGATCAATATTTTTCAGGTTCAATTTTTCAAATCGTCTTTTATCGAATTGTACACTATAGATATACTCATCTTCAATGTTCCCAGATTTTTTGCTAATTCGTTGAGTATAGGCGGAGACAACAACCTCGTTTATAGAAGGACTTGAGTTAAAAATATACTGAGAAATGTAAAATCCAAGCCCCAATACACCGTGAGCATATTCCTCATTCATCAGCTTCTTGGTTTTATTTTTTTCCGAAATCTTTCCAGATTTGAGTACCTTCTTGCTATTAGTGATTATGACATCTTCAATTTCCGGCAAATCTAGATCGACCATTACACATCCATTTTTATCCGCTTCAAATGAGATTGAAGTTTCAAAAGGGTGGTCTAAATCCGCCAAACTAGCCTCTATATCTGCGAAAACAGATTCGAGTTCTTTTTCTACATAATCAGGTTGACCATCGATTAAAGCCTTTGCGTCGTGTATCCTGATTTTTTCCTTTTCGGGATGTTGACTCTCCAATTGTCCTATCTCATCATTGAAGTTTTGAAAATCAGTATCTGCTTTACTGCGAGCCTGCTTCCATCCCTTCGTAAAATTTTGAATTCCTCTTATTGTGAAGGCTACTAAAAGGACTGCGCTCACAATGGTTGGAATTGAACCTTTAGATAGAGCCAAACCATAGATAAAGTATAGCACTGTAGATGTTAAGAGCAGCGCAAGATACGCCTTAGTCCAATAGCTTTTCTTAAATTCGTAGATAAATTTTTTCCTATGATCTGAAACTAATCTCTTTAAAGATGGGGATTCAAGGCCATAGATAGCAGGAGAAAAGTCACGTTCACATAATAATTTGTGCCACTCCTCTTTGACTGTAGCTTCTGGAGCAAATGCATGTATTTTGGTAAATTGCTCATAGGCACGCTGCTCTTGATCTAACTCAGCTTCCGCCGAGGCAATACGAAGCTCTTTTTCTATTCGTCGTTCTTCCGCACGCATTCCTCTGCTAGAGCTTGAAGTTCGGGTGGAATAGGAAATTCCGGTGCCCGGTATTCCGAGTGTTTTTGTGACTCCTCGTTTCCCAATTGTGACCCTCGCGCCACGAACACCTGCGGATACACTCATTCCTGTTTTTCCTACATTTAGTCTCAATCCTGGTGCAATTTTTACTGACCTACGAAACCGAAAACTCACTTTCTATACCTCCAAGCTTCTATGTAGCTTATGCACTTTCTTCTTCAACCTCTTCAACCTTTGTTTCTTGGTGAATTAATTGCTTTAAGTGTCGATCGAGTCGCTCAATTTCTGCTTCTCTGTTTTTGGACCATTCAATAGAGTCAACTCGTTCAATTTTCCACCCACGTGTCTCCAGTAAATGTTGACGGGCAATATCTTTATCTCGTCTATATTGATGAAAGATAAAACCATCACATTCGATGCCTAAGACGTAGAAATTTGGAACTGAAGGATGCTGAACAGCCAAGTCAATAAAGTAACCCGAAGATCCCACCTCCGTTACGACTTTGTAACCAAGGCGCTCTAAACAGTTTTTTACATCAAGAGCAAACCTTGACGATTTGCGGGTAGTGAGCACACCTGAAACCGGAAAGGTGTCAAGTATCGAGCGAGCCTTATCAAACATATTCTCAGACATTGACTTGCAGTACTGCAAGTATCGTCCAAATGTTGTTGCGTCCGGGTTTCGAGTGTACTCTTCATTGCCAGTTTCAAGGATATCTGGATCGAACGAACAAAATACTATATTTTTTTTGCGGGCTCTAGTAATCGCGACATTTAATCTTCTACCACCACCCTTAGTGCTTAATGGCCCAAAGTGCTTTCTAAGTTTTCCCCCAGGCGAAGAGGGAGCATAGCCTATCGAGATTAAAATTGTGTCTCGTTCATCACCCTGACAGTTTTCCAGATTTTTAACAAATAATCCCGAAAAAGCATTCTCTTCATGCAAATTAGATACAATATCAAGGGCTCGTCTAAATTCTTCATCGACTTGGCAGCGCTCATCTATAGCTTCCTCAATTGCTTTTTGCTGGGAAACACCCATGGCAATGATGCCCAGGGATTGATAGGGGTCCGATTTAATCAAACTAGATAGTCTATCAACCACAATATTTGCTTCAATTTTATTGCCTTCTTTTTGCTTAAACACGCCATTTTCTACTAAATCAAAACTAATGCTTCCAGTTTCCTCTTTTATATTTGCTGTTGGAGCTGAGATAAGTCGCCCTCCGTAAAATGCCCTATTAGAAAATGCGATTAGTGACTCTGTTTGGCTTCTATAATGCCAGCTTAGCATCTCACTTGGATAGATAAGAGCAGCTATGTCTAGTACGCTTTCTGGCATAACTTCATCATCTTCTTCTAAGGTGTCGGCAGCAGAACTAAAAAATGTTGTCGGTGGCATTTGTTTTTTATCTCCAACTACAACCATTTTTTTTGCCCTATATATGGATGGGATAGCATCCTCCATTCTTACCTGGGACGCTTCATCGAAAATAATGAATTCAAATAGCCCAATGGAATTTGGTAGGATTTGGCTAATACTTAGTGGGCTCATTAGCCAGATCGGCTTAATCGCTAGCATTGCATTTAATGCGCCCTTTTCCATTATTTCCCTAGGACTGAGAACGCGACGCTGTTTGTTTGCTTCTCTTTCCAAAAGACTGATTCCAAAGTCATCAGCTTTTTCAGCTAATGGTTCAGCTTTTGTATGAACAACATCAGTAGCTTCTGTTTTATGTTGCTTCATTAGACTTTTTAAGTGAAAAATTCTCTGCTTTTGAACCCCTCTATCATAAAGCCTTAGAGCTTCCTGCTCAATCCGAATTTTATCATGCCATGCGTGTACTGCTTGGCCAGTTAAATGATGTGACCACTTTCCGTTGCTTTGAGTGAATGAGTTCACGATTAATTCTTTTAAATCATCACAATTAAAATTTTGTGCAATTTTTCGAATTGTAATATCTATTCTGTCCAATGACTCAATGTCTTTCGACGAGCTCACTAGATTTGCGACTATTCTTTCGAAATTCCCCTCTTCAAATGACCAGTCATTTTTTTTATCAAAATAACTATCGATCTGCTCACAAACTTTTTCAATTGCAACACGCGTCCCTTTCGCTAGTTCCAATAGATTTTTGAGTTGAAGTACATTTTTGACAATTGTCGAATAACTACTATCAATGGGTATTAGCTCTAGACGTTCTAAATTTGAAAATAATTTACTGAAATGGTTTAACTCACCATTCAGTTCTATAAGAAAATCTAAAGATTTTGAAAATTCAGTCTTGCTAGGAATATTTTCTACGCCAAGAAGAGATATTTCTCGATCGAGATCACTAAGCTTTTCAAAAAATGATATAGCATCAACATACAGTTGAAGGTCATGTTCTTCTTTTGGATTCTTAAACAAAGTTGCTCTTAAACTCTTGTGCTTTCTGTAATTAGCGGTAAACCATCTCCAAATACTTGTGTGCGTTCTGTAATATTCTAACACTTGTTTTACAACTTCTATATCCACACCATTTTTTAGTGGCGCTACCCTTTTTAGCAAATCCTGTAATTCTGGGATTATATTTTTTAGCTTCCCAATGATTGCTTTATATGTAGCCTTCTTATTATTGCATTTGTCCCAGGCTTGTTGCCAATAGGGGCTTTTGTCTGCATCGACTTCGACAGAAGAGAGTGCGCTATCTTTTTCAATCAGTTTTAGGTAGTTTAGCCCGTCATTTATTTTATGTGAACTTTCATCAATATTTTTCAACTCATAACAAAGTTCCGAAAATCGCTTTGAACATTCATTTAGACTGTTAGTTAGAGTATTGTCTGCCAGTATCACTTCTGCCTTTTTCCACAGCCAAGGATGAGTGTTGTAGTTTTCTATACGGGAGACTAAGATTTCCAATTCATCTAGCCGTGCTCCTAACAACTCAAGCTCTTCAAAAGTTCTTTGCGATGCAAAATTTCCTAATCCTTCGTGCTTAATCACGTCTTTTAGATCCGCATATAGAGTTAACATGTCGGATACGGCCAGTCCTGAGTTATAGACTTCTGATGTTACCGCTTCCGTATAGGTATTTAATTCGCTTTTAATGTGATCTAGCTCCTCACAGAGTTGGTCCCATTTTTTCGTTGTTTTGGGGAAGTCAGACTTATTGTAAGCATCAATGAATCTACCGTATAGGTCACTACGATCTAAGTCCGAACTATGTATAAGAGCCGCTTTTGAATCTAGGTTCGTTTTTACTAATCGAGAGTAAACTACGTCTAGTGCTGCTCTCTTTTCAGACACAAATAGAACGGTCTTTCCCTCTGCTACAAGATTTGCAATCATGTTGGTGATTGTTTGGCTTTTACCAGTTCCTGGAGGCCCCTCTATTACTACTGCTCGTTCTTTGGAAACCCTCTCCATTGCTCTGTGTTGAGAAGAGTCTGTGTCCATAACAAAATGGTTTAGATTTTCTTTGTAGCAATCCAAATCTTTATCTGAAACACGACTATTTTTACTGTGCGACTGAGATTCTGGTTGTCCCATTAACATCTCTTGTAAAATAGGGTGAGATTCTCCAGACTCCATAATTTCGTTGTAATCATTTAGCAAAGCCATTTTACTTGCATTTATCTGGTCAACGTAAAAAACATCAAACAGTAAAAATTTTCGATTTGTCACAAATTTATGAGCCCACAATTCATCTTCATTAAGCTGTTCCTCAATTGGAAAGGGAACTCTTTCAATAATTTCTCCATCTTCGTTTTTGATAGTTTTGTGTGTCCTGGGTATCGTTGGAACATCTTTGTAAGCAGATGGTGAAGCAAATACTGTTTCTATTTCTAGCTTTTCAAGTTCATTAATGATGAATTCAATTCCCTTTTCAACAGTATCTTCTTCAATACATTCAGGAAGAATTACCCCAAGGTGGTCTTTAAAGTATTGTCTCAGAGTCGGATTTAAGGTTAAGCCTTCTTCTTCAAGAATTAATGTAAACTTACCCGTTTTAGATTTATCAATATCAATTGGTAACTTGAAAATTGGGGTTATAGCCATCCTTCCGACTGCAAACTCAGAACTCAAATGCCATCCCAGAAAAGGGCCTAGTAACCAAGCACCAGATATACCAAACTCTCTTTGATATTTATTGTCAGACAAGCGGACCTTATCTATTTGCTTTTCAATTTCTGGCAGGTTGAATTTTTTTAAAGAATAATGATCTGATAAATCTAATTTACCCTTTGACAGTACCTCGTTTATCACTCCGTTTGACATCCTAATGGGAGAAAATTTTTTGAAATACAATTCACGAGCATCACTGGAAACTTCCGAAGGGAGTTTAGGAGGTTTTGATAAATTTAAGTACGCTGATCTTGAGTGTTTAAAATAAAGTTCTTTATTTCTTCGTGTAAAGTTGACGAGAAGACGCTTATATTTTTCTAATTTTTCTCGAATAATTTCTAAGTTGAACAATGGTCATACCTCTATAATCTCCTCGGCCAAAGCACTGCTGAGATTTAGAGAAATTCATTAAAAATTTCATTAGGTTAAACGAACAAATTACCAAATTTAGAGGAGTTAATGCGCTACAGTGTAAATAAAATCACTTTAACCTCCAGTCACTTTTAATACCCTTGCACTGATGCGGCACATTATGACTCATCATTAAACAAATTCGGTCTCAAGGAGGTAGTTCAGAATTTGGAACACAATAAATCCCAAATTTGAAACACTAATAATTTTATTTGGGACTTGTTTAAAAATTGTGCTACACCTGCAAAACCTTTACTGGAGAGGGTTTTGGGGTGAAAGCAAATTTCAAAATATTGTTAGTCGAAGATATGGAGTCCTTCCGAGATGCCGTCACACAGCTTCTCGGTGTCTACAATGACGTCACCGGTGCTTCTAGCATCGAGTCGGCAAGGCAAGCCCTGCAAAAGGCTGCATTCGATGTCGTGATTCTTGATAAGGGACTGCCAGACGGCGACGGAATAAGTCTCATTTCTGAAATTAAAGACATAAACCCCAATGCGGTAGTCATCATGCTCACTTCCGATTCAGATTTCAGTACAGTAAAACGCTGTATCGCTCTGGGCGCTGATGACTACGTGATTAAGTCAGACAACATCATTCCTGATTTGTTGGTGCGAATTCCCGTGGCTGTTTCAAAGGCCGCTTCAAACAGAAGGCTAATAACACTAGAGCAACAAGTTAAAGATGCTTTCCGATATGAAATCGTTGGGAAGAGTCCAGCAACTATGCAACTTAGAGAAAGCATTTTGGATTTACGAGGCACTTCGGCGCACGTTTTAATTACCGGCGAAAGTGGAACAGGCAAAGAACTTATTGCCCGCCGATTAAACGCTATTGAAGACGATGGGAAACGTCCATTTGTTGCAATCAATTGCGGAGCTATTCCAGAAAATCTTTTAGAGAGTGAACTTTTCGGTCACAAAAAAGGTTCGTTCACGGGAGCCACGCAAGACCGACCTGGCCGCTTTGAATTAGCCCACAACGGCGACCTTTTTCTTGATGAAATTGGTGAAATGCCTCTATCTGCTCAGGTTCGTTTACTTAGAGTTATTCAAGAAGGCGAGTTTACTCGTGTAGGTGATGATCGCACAATAAAAGTTAAGTGCCGGGTAATAGCCGCCACAAACAAAGATTTAGAGCAAATGATTGCTGAGGGAAAGTTTCGTGAAGACCTTTATCATCGCCTGAATGTAGTCCGAATTGAGACGGCACCTTTAAGATTACGAATGGAAGATATACCTGATCTGGCCAGGCTCTTCACATTACAAATAGGTGGTGCAAACTACAAAATAGATGACAAAGCTATCAGGGAACTGGGTGACTATGATTGGCCTGGCAACATTCGAGAACTTAGAAACATCATTGAACGGGCATGTATTTCTGCTCGACGAAGATCATCTGAGCAAATTGAATACGACGACATTTCCATTCAAGCGCCCAAGAACTCTGCCTATAGATTAAGGCAAATCACATGCTCTCTGCCAGAATCGCCATCTGATCTAACGCCGGAAAACTACAGAGAGTTCTTTATAACAGCAAGCCGGGAATACTTTAGAGCAGCACTGGAAGCCGCCAATGGAAACATAAGTGAAATCGCAAACAAAATTGGCGTTGGCCGAACAACGGTCTTTAGACGTATTCAAGAATTAGGACTCAAAGCAGACAAAAAAATTGCTGCTTCAAAGTCACATTTACCATTTTATAGATCGCAACCATTGGGACGCGAGAAACAGGGGGAACTATGAAGTTAAATATTTTATACGCCATTGCGCTGACGATGATTAGCTTTAGCCCCATAGCAAAAGGAGGAGATGAAATGCCAACTGCACAAGAAATAATAGACAAACTCGACTTAACCCCATTGCCAGAAGAAGGAGGTTATTATCGAGAAACATATCGAAGCGAAGGCGACAAATTGCCAGCCAGAACTTTTGGAATTGATGCAGACACAGGCAGATCAATCAGTACCGCGATTTACTATATGGTTACTGCTGACAGCTTCTCTGCGATTCACAGAATCAAAAGCGATGAGGTTTTTCACTTTTATGGTGGCGACCCAGTAGAAATGATTCAATTTGACGACCAAGGAAACCTACAAAGGTTCATTTTAGGTAATGACATACTTGCCGGAGAAACCCCTCAAGTCGTCGTACCCAAAGGTGTTTGGCAAGCACTACGACTTGTAGATGGTGGAAGCTGGGCACTACTAGGCACAACCGTAGCCCCAGGCTTTGAATTTGAAGACTTTGAAATTGGTACAAGAGAGCAGATGACTGAACTTTTCCCTCACTTAAGAAACGACATCCAAAGATTTACTAGGGAGCCAGGACAAGAGAGGTAATTGAGTGAGGTTTTCCAAAAAGATTTTTATATCAGTCTTTGTCGCTACATTTATTGTAGGTGGGGGCATCATTTGGACAGCACACTACTTCGTAAGCACTAACACCAAAGAAAAATTCATTTCCCAATATTCTGTATTGACGAAAATATTGGGGGATACTCTAACGCGCCTTGATTCCAACACTGAACAACTCATGCTTAATGCCGCAAATGTGGTGGCTGCTCGTGATGCAGAAAGAGGACTGCTATCGACTGAAGAACTAAAGGCCATGAGGTCAGAGCTGAATGTTACCCACATTTTTGTTACGGATCGCAATGGAAAATTCATTCGTTCAACAAATGAAGATCCTTCGTTAATTCCAAATTTATTTTCATTTTCTGACGAATACAAAAAACTGATACAGGGAACCAAAAAGTTACATGCAACCCCTGTTATCCAGCCCAATCCGGAACCTAAACCCTATAAGTTCCTTTCTATAGCCAACAGAGATAGATCACGCATTATTGAAGTTGGAGTTCGAGTTGATTTTATTGCTCGTACTCTTGCAGAAGCAATTGGCGCTGACAAAAATGTCGTGTCTATGGCCATGTATTCACCAAAGGGCACTCCATTTGGTCGGTTTGCCGCCAAAGATGTTAAATTTGAAAAGGATACAGCAATTTTCCCTATAAATTTTGAAACAGTAGAGTCATCAGATAGTTTTAAGTTCTATTCAAAGGTTACATCAAGTCACCCGAGCTGTTCGCAGTGTGATAAATCTGGAACTTCAATCAATGGTGAATACTACTATGTCTTAGAGTCCGAAGTGTCTAAGAGCGAGCTAAACGCAATGCTTGCCTCCACTACAAAGGCAAGTATCACCCTATTATTCTTTAACCTTCTCTTGGCTTTGGGAATCAGTCGTTTTCTGTCTCGCCGTTTAGTGCGAAATATTGAAAAGGCGGTGTCTAAGGTTCGTAAAATCAAAGACCACGGACAACTTGGTGATCGCATAAACTTAAAGGGTAAAGATGAAGTGGCGTTTTTGACCCGTGAGTTCGACAACCTTTTGGGAGCAATGGAGAAATCCCGAGAAAAAGTCATCGAAGCTGAGAGGGTTCAAGCTAAAGTGCAAATGGCTAGAGACGTTGCCCACAATATACGCTCCCCAATTTTGGCAATTGAAATGATGTTGCCAACTTTGATTGGAGTGCCTGAGCGGATGAAACGCGTCCTCAAGAATTCCGTGAAGGAAATTAAGGGCCTTTCGGAAAAATTAAAACAAAAAAATGAATCTGGTGATTTCAATTTAGAACGAAGGGCTATAACTGACGAGTTGCTTTTTTTGCCTGTTTTTTTGGATGAGATAGTAAGCCAAAAGAATTTGGAGTTTGGAGAACATGGCTTCATCAACATTGAGTTTAGGAATAAAGGAAACCCCAGTAATGAGTTTGTAAGAGTTGATCCATTGGAACTCAGGTCTATTGTTTCAAATTTGGTAAATAATGCTGCTGAATCATTTGGCGCAAATAGCGGTACCATAGAAGTGAGCTGCCAAGATTTAGACTCTAATATATCGGTTAGTATCGCTGACACTGGCTCTGGAATCCCACCAGAGTATTTGAATCGACTTGGCCGTGAGCAAATTACATTTAAAGGATCTGAAGGAAGAGGTGTTGGATTGTTGCATGCATTCCGAACAGTTGAGAGTTGGGGTGGCAGAATCAAGATAGATTCAGCGCCAGGAAAAGGTACAGTCGTCGCTATTTTCCTACCTAAATTTCCACATTTGTCCAAGTTCGAATCGTCATCTGACGAAAGGTTAAAACGTGACGTGCATTGATCTTTCGTTAGTTTGGAGCAAAATCGTCATTTGGTTCGAGTTGATGATTCGTTTCGTCAATCAGGTTGTGCTTGAAACGATGCACATATTGGGTCCGGCATACAAAGAATCGATCTATTTACTTGTCCTTGGGATATTAATATTTCTTTTGAGAAAACACTTTGCACCCTGGTTGCCGCAGAGAGCCATAGAACCAGAGGGCGGAGTAAGTTTAGATACAATTAAAAAACCAAAAATCGAACTGTCACTTCGTCTCAATAAGTCAGTCTATTTCGTTCAATTCCCACTTAGCTTGCTTTTAACGGCATGTCTTACTCTCGGTTTTATCGAGTTTTTAAACATTATCCTAATCCTCGGATTGGATTGGCCGTCGGAAAACGTTGGCTTACTTGCAAATCGTATTGCTGTAGCTACAGCCGCAGTCTCAATTTTATTTCCGGTTGCTCTACTGATTATTGATAATGAATGGGGTGACAATTTAGGGTCCGTATCAAAGTCGCAAACACTTTTGAGTTATTCCCATGCGTTGCCCATGGGGGTTTCACTATTGGCTGGAGTCGGGCGATTTTCTTTTCCATTGCATCCATATGCAGGCGGTGTCGTAGCCGTTTGGTCTATCATGGTTGCAGCATGGGTATTTTATCGACTGGTACGTGTTGTATTGTTTCCAACCTTACGTAAGGGTGCTGAAGAACAAGTAATTAAGGACCAAGTGTTTAGGTCTATGATTAGATCGGCTGAAGAAAGAGTCGGATTTTCTAATACGAAAAGAGCTTTTGATAGGTCAAAGGAAGGTGAGATCGAGTTTACTCCCTATCGATTTCGAGACGAAAAATACGAGGCTCTGCTGGACGTTACTGCTGAACAGGCAGGTGTACTAGATGAAATAGATGCCAAGGAACTGATTTCGCTCTTTAATAAAGTGCTCTCTTTTCTTTCAGATATTGCTGGAACAGCTGGGGCTTCAAACGGAGCAGAAGAGGAAAAGCAGTCACCAATTTTGAAAATGGAAATTCGTGTTCATGTCGGTCAAGAGCTTTCACCTGGACGTCAGTTGGCAGAATTATATGTACGTAAAAACGTGGATGGACAAAAGAGACGTGTAATAAATCTATCTAAATATAGGACACTTTTCAGGCATTGTTTTAAATTCAGTCGCGCCGTAGACCAGGGCTTGATCCTTGAGCAGTTCAAGGAATTTTGTAATGAATTGCGATTTAAGGTACTCAGGTTTGCCAAGGAAGGAAACTTAGAGGAACTTACTAAAATAGAGCGCTATCTCGGTGCCTGGCTTGATGCACAAGCTGATGCTTTTGACGTATTCAAGATTAAATATGATGCAACAAAGTCAGAAAGCGAATTGACCAATTCTTTGTTTAGCCCCAGCTCGGAATGGAAGCCCATCCGGGAAACACTGGAGATAATTGGTGAGTCGGCACGGACATCTTTAAAACTCGATAAGTCAGACAATCCAGAGTTTGTAAAAAAAGTTACAGATATGGT